>JAPKBD010000065.1 GCA_028824965.1 Alphaproteobacteria bacterium
GGTAGCGCATCTGCTTTGGGAGCAGAGGGTCGGAGGTTCGAATCCTCTCTCCCCGACCAACTTTTCCCCAGTTCGGCCTGGCGGTATTCCAATCCTTACCAGACACCAAACAAATAGCCGCGTGCCTTGGCATTGCCGGTGCGTTGGGTGACGACATCATTCGACATGGTCGTTCGTATGGCGCGGTTGCGGAGCCAGTGGAACAGTTTTTCGTGCAGTTCTGCCCGTTGGTCGGCATGGCCGGGATCTGTGCCCAGGTCTTTCTGCTCCTTTGGGTCCTCAGCCAGATGAAACAGCTGCGGGCGATAGCCTTCGTAGAAAATGTATTTCCAATCCTCCGTCCGGACCATATATGCCCGTGCCCGGTCAGGTGCGACGCCTAGGGCGTTTCGGGCCGGGTGAAAGGCGTAATCCGTTTCCGAAAATACGGCGTCGCGCCAATCCGTGACCTCCCCCTCGCCACGCAGCAACGGCAGTAACGAGCGGCCCTCCAACCGATGGGGATGCAAATCGCCGCCCTGGCTGTCCAGGAATGTGGGGATCAGGTCGATGGCCTCAACCAATCGATCATCCACACTGCCGCGACGGCCGTCAGCGGCGGCATCAGGGTCATAGATGATCATCGGGATGCGGGCGACCTCTTCGTGGAGCAGGTCTTTTTCGCCCAGGCCATGGTCGCCCAGGTAATCACCATGATCCGCCGTGATGACGATCATGGTGTCGTCCAGGCGGCCTTGTTCCTTGAGGAACGCCATCAGACGTCCGAATTGATCGTCGCATTGGGTGATCAGGCCCATATAGGTCGGGATGACTGTCTGGCGGACTTCCTCCCGGCGGAAGTTCTCGCTGCCTTCATGGCCCTGAAAGGCAGCGACCACCGGGTGCGGGTCAGCCATTTCGGCCACACTTTGATTGACGGGCAGAATTTGATTGGGGCCGTACATATCGTTGTAAGGCGTTGGTGCCACATAGGGCCAATGGGGTTTGATCAGTGAAAAATGCAGGCACCAGGGCTGGTCGCCGGCAGTTTCGATGAAATCCATGGCCCGATCCGTCATATAAGGCGTTTCGGTATGTTCATCGGGCAGGCGGGCGGGCAAGCGGGCATGGCGCATGTTCCACCCGCTCAAAATCTCACCGTCCGGCCCCTCAGCCGAATTAGCAAAATCATGCCACGGGTTTTCGCTGTCATAGCCCAGGGCACGAAGATAATTGTTATAGGCCAGATTGGGGTCCACGGCCTGACTGGGATGCAAACCATCATCACGCTCAAACGGCTCGAACCCGCTTTGTGAAATCCATACGCCCAGGTCAGAGACCGGATCGATTTGCAGACGTTTCATACCCGCATGGTCGGATGCCATATGGGTCTTGCCCACCAGGACGGAACGCATGCCCACCTCAGCCAGATAATCGCCCATGGTCCATTGATCGAGGGAAAACGGCACATTATTATAGCCTGCGCCGTGGCTGGACACATATCGCCCGGTATAAAAGGAAACCCGGCTCGGCCCGCAGACAGGCGCCTGACAATAGGCCCGGTTGAACAACACCCCGGTCTTGGCAAAAGCATCAATGTGAGGCGTCTGAATGGTCGGATGCCCGGCACAGCCGAGATAATCCGCCCGCAACTGATCATACATAACAAACAGAATATTTTTTACTTTGCCCAAGGGTGGTTTCTCCCGAACTTAAGACGATGATTGTTGCTGTATGGTTCTACGACTTTTTTCGCATCGCGGCCAATTTGGCTGGATCAGTCATGCCGGCGGGATTTGCATGGGTTGGCAAAAATTCTTTGAAGCCCGCGTAATTTTCCAGGCCCACTTGGTATATGCGGAGCAGTTCATCGGGCGCGCTCGGGTGATCATCGACGCGGATGTCCCAATCCGGATATATCTCATCGGTATAGACCTTTAGAACGGCGGACTGCCGCCCGCGCATATCACCACCCGCACGGTCCCCGGCCAAAAGACTGGCCAACAATCGTTCGGCAAAGGGCAGGCTTGTTTTGGTTTTGTATTCATCCAGACTGGCCTGCAGCACCGACCCTCCCACAAGCATATTGCCCGCAATTGAGATATTCGGCCCAGCCATATCACCGCACCATTCAACGCAGTCACCACCCGTGTGAGCTGCCCGGTTGCCCTGCTGATCCAGGACGTGGATTTGGCGTACGTTGCCCCCCGTATCATCACCCCAGGCATTTTCAAGGGCCGCATCGACGCCATCACCTGCTGCAAGGCGATCCAGCACCGCCGGTCCCAGCATGGGGTTGACCATGGCCTGGGTTGCCACTGCACCAACGCCGCTTTTGATCCAGGGCACAACGGCACCAAGGGCAAAAAAGCGTGAGGCCGCGACGATGCCAAACGCACCTGTCTCCTCATCACGGGCAATTATCGACCAGGTCATACAATCCGTCCCTCTCCGGCGGTTGTTGTCGTGCTACTGTCGTGCAAAATGGGTCTACCGTCCAGTTTGAGGATACCAAAATGACAATTTTGCTCGGCTGTATCGCCGATGATTATACCGGCGCGACGGACCTGGCCAACACCTTGGTGCGCCAGGGCATGCGCACGGTGCAATATTTTGGCCCGCCCGGCGATGACGTTGTGGTGCCGGAAGCTGATGCCATCGTCATCGCCCTGAAGTCGAGGACCAATCCGGTGGATGAGGCAATCGAACAATCCTTGGATGCCTTGAACTGGCTGCAAGGGGCAGGGGCGGCGCAGTTTTTCTTCAAGTATTGCTCCACCTTCGATTCCACGCCGCAAGGCAATATTGGCCCTGTGACAGAAGCGCTATTGGACGCCCTGGACGAAGACTTCACCATCGCCTGTCCGGCGTTCCCGGAAAACGGCCGTACAATTTGTTACGGTTATCTGTTCGTGGGCGACAAGTTGCTGTCGGAATCAGGTATGGAAAACCACCCCCTGACGCCGATGACGGATGCCTCTTTGGTCCGGGTACTGGATGCCCAGACGAGGCATCCGGTGGGTTTGGTTGATCATCGCACCGTCGCGCTAGGTCCGGATCAGGTGCGTGATGCGTTCGCCGCCATGCGATCCACTGGCCATCTCCACGCCATTGTTGATGCCCTCAACGACGATGACTTACTCACAATCGGGACAGCGTGTGCCGACCGGAAACTGATCACGGGCGGTTCCGGCGTTGCTCTGGGCTTGCCGGAGAATTTTCGCCGGGCCGGTAAGCTTTCAACTGATACGGTGGCAGATCAATTGCCCTCGATGCCGGGCCTATCGGCGGTTCTATCGGGCTCATGCTCTCAAGCAACCCTTGCTCAAGTGAAAGCCATGCAACGGTCCAGACCATCATACCAATTAGATCCGTTGAAACTGGCCGCAGATGAGGATCAGGCAGGAGCAGCGCTCGCCTGGGCTTTGCCATTACTGGCGGACGGCCCAGCGCTGATCTATGCCTCTGCCGCACCGGACGATGTGCGCGCCGCGCAAGACAAGCTGGGAGGGCAGGCGGCAGGCGCGTTGGTGGAGGCTGCTATGGCCAAGATCGCCGTTGGTTTGGTTGAGGCCGGAGTGCGCCGCTTGGTGGTTGCGGGCGGTGAGACATCCGGGGCCGTGGTCCAGGCCCTGGGCGTGGACGGTATTCGCATTGGCCCGCAAATTGATCCGGGCGTACCCTGGACGACAACTATGGGGACGACGACGATAGGCCGAACGGAATTAGCTCTGGCGCTTAAGTCAGGTAATTTCGGTGTAGAGGATTTCTTCCTCAAGGCCTTGGATTGCGCGCCATGAATGAAGGCCGCTTGCGCCAGGAAATTTGCGACGTCGGTGCCTCTCTCCACAATCGCGGCCTAACACACGGTGCGACGGGCAATATCTCTATCCGTTTGGCTGATGGCTGGTTGATGACGCCCACGGGTTCGAATCTGGGCAATCTTGATCCCGACCGCCTGTCCCGCCTTGATAGCGACGGCAAGCATATTGACGGCGATAAACCGACCAAAGAACATTTTCTGCATTTGGCGGTCTATGACCAGCGCCCCGGCAGTGGTGCCGTCGTCCACCTGCATGCCACCCATTCCGTCGCCGTGTCCGTCCTGGCAGATTTGGACCCGACGGATTTGTTGCCGCCTATTACAGCCTATTACGTGATGCGGATCGGCAAATTGCCACTGGTGCCCTTCTATGCTCCAGGGGACGCAATGCTGGCCGCGGCGGTGCGGGAGACGGCCCAGGACCACCATGCCATGTTGCTGGCCAACCATGGACCCGTCGTTGCGGGCACAAATTTGTCAGCCGCCCTGGATGCAACAGAGGAGCTGGAGGAAACGGCCCGGCTGTTCCTGACTTTACAAGGGCGTCGAACCCGTTACCTTACACAAGAACAAGTAGAGGCGTTGCGTACGGCCTTTCCTAATAAAGCTTGACCCAATTTACGACTTAGAGTGATAGGAGATCATCATGAGCTACACATTAGAGGCGTTTTGTCAGGATTGCCGTGAAGCGTTGACCAGCCAGCCCGGCCGTGCGGGACGCGATGTGGCACGTGGCAAGCTGGAGGCATTGTTGCTGGATGCAGATTTTATCGCCGCCACCTTGGGCGATGATCAGGAACCCGGCGTGCGCACCATCTATGAAGATCCGGACCTGGATTTTTGCGTCCTGGCCTATATCGCCGCAGCTGAACGCGCATCGCCGCCCCATGACCACGGCAATTCATGGGCCATCTATGGCCAGGTGAACAAGCATACGGATATGAAAATGTACAACCGCATCGGTGGTGGTGAGGGTGCCGGTGAGGCAAAATTAGAAGTGACCAAGGAATTCCGCCTCAACCCCGGCCAGGCCGGCCTGTTCGATGTGGGCGAAATTCACATGATCGATCACCCCAAAGGCGCATCCTTTGTCCGCGTCACAGGCACGGATCTAAACCACGTCGAACGCCTACGTTTCGATGAAAAACGCGGTACCGCCGAAATCATCGAAGACCAGGGCGTACCTAATCCTGATAAGGCTTGAGCGAAATACCAACGACATCGCGCGTGGGTTACCGGGTCGATGCCCGGTAACGACAGTGTGGGATAGACGGCATCGCGAAATCTATAGTAATCGCCCTACCTCATTCGTCAGTGCTGGGCTTCGACCCGGCCATCCATGCGGCTTACGCCTCTAAATCGCTTTTTAGATCCTGATACATCTGATGGGCCTTTTCTGCGCTGACGTCTTTATGGACCACTGCGCCGACGGCTTGGATCATGGCGACGGGGCTGTCGGACTGGAAGATGTTGCGACCCATGTCGACGCCTGCGGCACCTTGGTTGACGGCGCGATAGGCCATGTCCAGGGCCTCTGCCTCCGGTAATTTTTTGCCGCCCGCGATGACGATGGGGACGGGGCAGCCGGCAACGACTTTTTCGAAACCTTCTTCGATGAAATAGCTTTTCACATAGTGGGCGCCGATTTCAGCGGCAATTCGTGTGGCCAGGCCGAAATAGCGGGCATCGCGGACCATGTCAGCGCCGACGCCCGTGACCGCCAGGGTAGGGATGCCGTAACGACTGCCCGTATCGATCAACTTCACCACATTGGCGATGGATTTATGTTCGTATTCAGCACCGATATAGACCTGCGCCGTGATGGCGGCGGCGTTCAGGCGAATGGCGTCTTCGATATCGACGGCGACCATCTCATTCGACAGCTCCGTCAAAATGCTTTGTCCCGCAGATGATCGCAGCACCACGGGTTTATTCGCAGTGGGGGAGATAGAACTGCGCAGGGCACCACGGGTGCACATCAGAACATCGGCGTGGGGGATCAGGGGCGGGATCGCCAGGTCCATCCGCTCAATTCCCGTGGTGGGACCTTGGAAATAGCCATGGTCAAAGGCCAGCATCACCGTGCGCCCGGATACCGGATTGAAAATGCGGGAGAGGCGGTTTTGCATACCCCAATCCAGGGCGTTGGAACCTTTCAGGAAGAAGGGTTCGTTCCGGGCTGGGTTATCCAGACCGAAATCTTTGCCTTCCTTGATGTCATCAAGATCCGCCATTAGCTGTTGTCCTTACGTTTACGTTGAAATGTTAGATGGATTGTAGTGCCGGAGGGCTCCCACGGCCAAGGTGCCAGTCTCATTTTGGGTCCTATTTCCAGCCCTATTTTCGCCCCGTCAAGGTCGTGATGATTTCATTCAACGTTGCCTTGCTCTCGGCCTCCAGCTGCGCCGAGCGCTCCGCCTGGGCGTGCAGATTGGTCATGTTGGCATTGTGCAGCTGGACCAGGTGTTGCACCTCCGCCTGATGGCTTTTGATCAGGCGTTCAACCTCGGCATTTTGGCAGTCCGCCAATTCGACGATGTCGGATTTCAGATCCGCCAATTGCGCCCCATGCAATTCCTTCAGATCCATAATCCGGGCTTCGTACAAGCTGTGTAACGGATCATGGACATCGGCTGTGGTGAGAGACGTCGTGGCCCGCAGGGATAACTTTGGCGGTTCTTCAGTATCGACTTCGGGCCCGGCTTGCGCCGGGGGCCGAACTTGGGGCCGGATCTGAGGTTTGGGCTGGGGTTTGGGCTGGGGTTTGGGCGGGGGCTCCAGATGAACCGGCCGCTCTTCCACCTGTTCTGGAAATTCAGGGGCGGGCGTAACTTCAATGACGGGTTCAGGTACAGGGTCTAGCGCAGGGTCTGGCGCGGGCGCCGGTGTCGCCTCCACAATCGTCGGATCCGGGGCATTTAGCGCCTCAACGGCACTGCCCGGCAGAACATCGTTCTGTTGTTTCGCCGCATCGGGAATGGCAAATCCGCTGCGGATATAGCCGGTCAGATCGTAGGGCACACGGACCAGCACCTCGCCATTACTTTCCACCCGGGTACGGATGGTCTGACGGGACATACGCAGGCGCAGCATTTCACCGCTGATGCCCAGGACAACGGCGGCATCCACCACGGGCAGCCAACGAGCCTGCATATCGCCTGTTGCCTCATTCACCATGTCTGGCACCATGTTTGGCTCTCACGAATCAATCTCTACGCCCCGATTGTACCCGTCAGATGGGCAAAAACCCAAACAGTGGTTAATCTCAGAAGATCTGCAGCAGATCCCTTAGGCGACGCGAAAACTTTCCCCGCAACCGCAACGGTCAGCTTCATTGGGGTTGGTAAAGACGAAGGTGGATTGGAATTTGTCTACTTTAAAATCCATTTCGGCCCCGATCAAAAACATAATCGCGGTGGGGTCGATAAAGACCTTCACGCCATCGGTTTCGATCTCTTCCTCAAAACGTTTCTTTTCTTTGGCGTATTCGACCTCGTACATCAGGCCCGAACAACCGCCCGTTTTGACGCCAACGCGCAATGCCAGGACGTCGCCGTCACTGCGCGCCATCAATGACTTGGCTTGCGCCACTGCTGCATCCGTCATCGTTAAAACCGCTGGTCTTTCCATTACCAATACGTCCCTTTAGGTTCCCCAATTAAGCCCTAACGTAGCCTCAGACTATCGCCTGCTACATTAAGATAAGATTAGAACATGTCCAATTCAACACGGGCTGCTTCAGACATCTTATCCATGGTCCACGGCGGATCCCAAACCAGTTCCACCACCACTTCACCAACCCCTTCGGCCTCGGACACCGTGCGGGCCAAATGGCCGGGCAGAACGCCTGCCACAGGGCAGCCGGGTGCGGTTAGGGTCATTTGAATATCGACCGCGCCCGCAGCACTGACCTTGTAGTCATAAATCAGGCCTAATTCGAAGATATTTACCGGGATCTCCGGGTCATAAACTTCTCGCATGGCATCGACGACAATCGATTCCGCTGCGACCGCAACCCCGTCGGCCAACGGTGTGCCCGCACGCGCCTTGCCGTCATCATCCAGTTCCGGCCCATGCAAGTGACCGAACGGATTGGGCGACCCATAAAAATCCATATCTGACATAATTTACCCCTAACCTTTATTCTGCCGCAGCCGAAATATCGGCCGCGCTATCAGTTCTTTTGCTTAACTTCTGCATATGTTTCAACATCGCCATCATCCCCACCTGACGCTGCATGGTCAGGGCCCCAAGGTTCAGGCCGCGTATCTGGTCCAACGTGACATCCGCCAATTCATCGCTGCTCAGTCCGCTGAACGATCCGACCATCATAGAGACCAGACCTTTAACAATAATGGCGTCGCTTTGCCCGCGAAATTGATGGGTTCCATCCACCAGACCATGAATAATCCAAACCTTGGACATACAACCATGCATTAAATGGGCATCGTCCATGCAATCTTCGGGAAAAGGCGTCTTTGCGGCCCGCTTGCCAATATCGATGATGTATTCAAAGCGGCTTTCTTCATCGAGAAGATCCAACGCCTCAACATATTCATCATATTGGGCCAGTTTTTCTGCCGGGATGCTCATACGCCTAACCTATACTTCATCATCGAAACATTCATCAACGAAACAATGTCCGGGCCCGTTCCAGGGCCGCGATCATGACGTCAATTTCCGCTGTGGTGTTATACATCGCCAATGACGCGCGAACCGTACCGTCTACGCCCAGCCGCGCCATCAATGGTTCGGCGCAATGCTGGCCGACCCGTGTGGCGATACCGGCCCGATCAAGTGCTGCGGCGGTATCAAAGGGGTGAATACCCTCCTGAATAAACGAGAATATGGCCGCCTTGTGGGGCGCGGTGCCAAATAGCTTGATATCCGGCATCTCGCCCAAGCGTTCCGTGCCATAGGCCAGCAAGGCGCTCTCATGGGTTTGAATAGCATCCATCCCAATGGCGGAGACATAGTCGATAGCAGCCCCCAACCCGATAGCTTCGATAATTGGTGGTGTACCCGCCTCAAAGCGATAGGGCGGCTCTGCGTAGGTGGTTTTCTCGTACGTCACCTTGGCAATCATATCGCCGCCACCCTGATACGGGGGCATCTGCGCCAATAAATCCGCCTTGCCGTACAATGCGCCAATGGCTGTCGGGCCATATAATTTATGGCCTGTGAAAACATAGAAATCAGCGTCCAGGTCCTGGACATCCACCGCCCCATGCACAATGGCCTGGCTGCCGTCCAGCAATACGGGAATGCCCCGATCATGGGCCAACCCCACGATGTCTTTGGCCGGGACAATTGTGCCCAGGACGTTGGAACAATGGGTCATGGAGACGAATTTAGTGTTTTGATCCAACAGATCGGCATAGGCATCCAGATCCAGGACACCGCGATCATCAATAGGGGCGACCTTTAACTCTATACCGATTTCATCCCGCAACATCTGCCAGGGCACAATATTGGCGTGATGCTCCATGGCTGAGATGACCACCCCATCGCCTTTGGACAGGAACGTGCGGCCATAGGTGGCGGCGACCAGGTTGATCGCCTCCGTCGTGTTACGGGTGATGACGATTTCGCTTTCCGAACCGGCATTGATGAATTTGGCGATGGTTTCGCGCACGCCTTCATAACGGTCGGTCAGGGTCTGGCTCAGATAATGGGCACCGCGATGGACGTTGGTATATTGGTCTTCCATCACCTCGACCATGGCATCAATCACGACGCGGGGCTTTTGCGCCGAGGCACCGCTGTCGAAATAGACCAATGGCTTGCCGTGCACTTCGCGGCCCAAAATCGGAAAATCCTGGCGAATACGTTCTACTTCGAAACCGGCCTCGAGGTTGTGATGCTTGGGAGTGCGGGAGATATCGTTCATGCCGCCATCCAATCACTGACCAGGGCGTCCATGACACCGCGAATGGCGTCATCATCGATATGGCCCAGCGTTTCAACGATAAAGGCGGTCATCAGCAATTGCCGGGCCTCAGCCTCGGGTATTCCACGCGTGCGGAGATAGAACAAACCCGTCTCGTCCAACTCACCGATCGTGGCACCGTGGCTGCATTTAACGTCGTCAGCCCTGATTTCCAGTTCCGGTTTGCTGTCCATTTCCGCTCGGTCGGACAACAGCAGAGTTCTGTTCAGTTGATGGCCCTCAATACCTTGCGCGTCTGGCTGGACCGTGATCTTGCCCTGGAACACACCGTGAGCTTTATCATCCAGAATACCGCGGTAGTCTTGATGGCTGTTGGTGCCACCGACGACATGGTCCATCAGAATGGCGTTGTCGCAATGTTGTTTGTCCCGCAACAAATAAACGCCGCTCAAAGATACATCCGCGCCCTTGCCTTGCAAGGCCATATGAATTTCGCTGCGGGCAAGTTTAGCGCCCAGATTAAGGTCGAAATTCTCCAACACGGCATCCGCCGCCAATTGCCCGGCCAAGGTGGCGATGTGGGAGGTCGCAGGGTTGTCCTGTTGGATCTTATAGCGCTTTAGTCGCGCGCCTGTTGCGGCATAAACCTCTGTGACGCTATTGACCAGATAGTCACCATCACAATCATCAGTGCCCAGATAATGTTCCACTATGCTTGCCTGCGCGCCTGCACCCGCCAGAATGAGGTTGCGGGGATAGGTTGCACCTGTGGCGGATAGAAATAGAATTTCAATCGGTTCGGCTACCTTAACGCCAGGCTCCAGGATCAGGACATAGCCGTCCCGGCTTAAGGCGTTGTTCAGGGCAGGAAGTGGTAAATCGCGGATTGCCTGAATGCCGTGCAGATGGCCATTCAAGACGCCGGGGTCTTCCGCCAATGTCCGGGCCATGCCGTCAAGCCTAACGCCCGCAGGCAAATTATCCGGACAAGAAACTAGCTGACCATCGGCGAAGACCAAACGCAGACTATCCGCCAGCAGGGCTGGGGGCGGATTGACGCTCTGTCCCAGGCTAAGATCGAACAGGTGGGCCCGGATCGGCTTCAGATTGGTGTAGCGCCAGGCTTCGACCTTTCGGTCCGGTAATCCGGTGGAGGCAAAGCGGTCGGCAGCCCCCTGGCGCATATCCGCCAGCCACGGCAAATCCGTCTGCGGTACGTTTTCGGCCAATTGCGCCTGATAATTTTCCGACGTCATCGCCTAGGCTGCCTCAATTCCAGAAGTTCCGCTGGCATATTCGCCGTAGCCATTTTCCTCCAGCTCCAACGCCAATTCCTTACCCCCACTGCGGGCAATTTTGCCGTTCGCCAGAACATGGACGAAATCGGGCACGATATAATCCAGCAAACGCTGATAATGGGTGATGACCAATATAGATCGATCGGGTGCGCGTAGGGCATTGACGCCTTCTGCAACAACCTTCAGGGCATCAATATCCAGACCACTGTCGGTTTCGTCCAGGACGGCGAAAGATGGCTCCAACAACGCCATTTGCAGGATCTCGTTACGTTTTTTCTCACCGCCCGAGAAGCCTACATTGACGCCACGGCGCAGCATATCATCGCTGATATTCAGGGCTTTCGTGTGGGTCCGCAGACGCTTCATAAACTGCATCGCGTCCAATTCATCCTCACCCCGTTGGCGCAAAATGGCGTTCAGGGCCGTTTTCAAAAACGTTGTGGAGGATACACCCGGCAGCTCCACCGGGTACTGAAAGCCCAGGAAAATGCCGGCTGCGGCGCGTTCCTCAATCGCCAGTTCAAACAGGTCCTGGCCGCGATAGCTGATCGATCCTGACGTCACCTCATAGCCGTCCCGGCCCGATAGGACATAGGACAGGGTGCTTTTGCCGGCACCATTGGGGCCCATGATGGCATGCACCTCACCCTCACCAATGGTCAGGTTCAGGCCTTTAAGGATTTCCGTGCCGCCGACTTCAGCGTGCAGATCTTTGATTTCCAACATATTCGTCATGACTTAACCCACACTGCCTTCAAGAGATATTCCAACAAGTTTTTGTGCCTCAACGGCGAATTCCATAGGTAATTCCTGCAACACCTGTTTGCAGAAACCATTGACGATCATCGACAGCGCTTCTTCGTCCGTCAGGCCGCGTTGACGGCAATAGAACAGCTGATCTTCGCTGATTTTTGCCGTTGTCGCCTCATGTTCAATCTGCGCCGTACGGTTACGGTTTTCGATATAGGGCACCGTATGGGCACCGCATTTGTCGCCAATTAACAAACTGTCACATTGGGTATAATTACGTGCGCCCTTAGCACCGGGCTGCATACGCACCAGGCCGCGATAGGTGCTTTGACTGCGCCCGGCGGAAATCCCCTTGGCGATGATGGTTGAGGACGTGTTCTCCCCAATGTGGATCATCTTGGTGCCCGTATCCGCCTGTTGCAGGTTATTGGTAATGGCAACGGAATAGAACTCACCCACCGAATTATCGCCCTGCAGGATACAGCTGGGATACTTCCATGTGACGGCCGATCCCGTTTCAACCTGGGTCCAGGATACTTTCGAATTACGGCCCCGACAGGCGGCCCGCTTGGTGACGAAATTATAGATCCCGCCTTTGCCGTCCGCATCGCCCGGATACCAATTCTGGACGGTGGAATATTTGATCTCCGCATCATCCAGCAGGATCAATTCTACGACGGCTGCGTGCAATTGGTTTTCGTCCCGTTGGGGTGCGGTGCAACCTTCCAGGTAGGAGACATAACTGCCTTCGTCCGCGATGATCAACGTGCGCTCAAACTGCCCTGAATTGGCCTGATTGATGCGGAAATAGGTGGACAGCTCCATCGGGCAACGCACGCCCTTGGGGATATAGCAAAAGGAACCATCGGTGAAAACGGCGGAATTCAGCGTCGCGTAAAAATTATCCGAATAAGGTACGACAGAGCCGAGGTATTTCTGCACCAGCTCCGGATAATCCTTTACCGCCTCCGAAATCGGACAGAAAATCACCCCTACCTTAGCCAGCTCCTTGCGGAACGTGGTCGCAACGGAAACACTATCGAACACCGCATCGACGGCAACGCCTGCCAGCATTTGCTGTTCGAGCAACGGAATACCCAGCTTCTCGTAGGTACGCAGCAGTTCCGGGTCCACCTCATCCAGGCTTTTTGGGCCGTCTTCCTTGGATTTCGGCGCGGCATAGTAATAGGCGTCCTGAAAATCGATTTCCGGATACTGAACCTTGGCCCACTTCGGCTCTTCCATAGTCAGCCAACGTTCATAGGCCCGCAGACGCCATTGCAGCAGCCATTCAGGCTCATCCTTTTTGGCGGAGATGAAGCGGACAATGTCCTCGTTCAGGCCCATGGGGGCCAGGTCCATCTCAATATCAGTGACGAAACCGTACTTGTATTTCTCCCCCGCGATGGAGGAAACCTGATCCGCCGTTTCTGTTGTATAACTCATTTACGGCGCTCTCTCAATTTGGGTTTCAGTCGTATTATCAGAATGTTGCAAGTGTTTTTTTATATCTTGCTTAAGCGATTTCGAAGGCGGTGCGAAGGCAAAGGGCCGAGGCATCATGTCGGCCAAACTGACACCATCCAATGCCGACTGAATGGCCTGATTTACCTGGTTCCAATTGCCGCTCATGGCGCATTGGGGCATGGAACCACAGGATGTGTCGGCACCATCAATACAGGCGGTCAGGGCGATAGGCCCTTCCAACGCTGTGACGATTTGCGCCACGGAAATCTCTGCGGCGGGGCGATCCAGGCGATAGCCGCCACCCGCCCCGCGGTGGGAGCTTAAAATACCGGCCTTGGCCAACTGCTTCAGCAATTTAGAGACAGAGGGCAGGGGCACGCCGGAATCCTGGGCCATTTGCACAGCCGTGGTTACAGCAGCGCCCTCAGCAGCGCCCTCAGCAGCGCCCTTGGTGGCGCAGTTGCCGGTGCTGTTGGAGGCCATGTGGCTCAACACGACAACAGCGTAATCGGTCATTTTATTCAGGCGGATCATAGGTCTATTCCTAGCAGGATTTCTATACAGATTCCTAATCAGGACTAAATTAGTACTGTTTAAATAGCCGATTGCCCGATGATGTCAAGCGGCATGCTGTCGCACCTTTTTACCGTTCCACCCTTTGCTATTGTATTCGCTTTATTGGTAGAACAACAACGCCTCAACAAACACTGGAAAGCGCCAAGATGAACCGAAAAATTCGCGCCCTTATTCAAATTGGCACCTTTACGTTCGTTATGTCAGCAAGCCTATTGATCCAGCCCGCTCAAGCAGAGGAAAAGCCGCTTTATGAACTGGGCGTCGCAGCTGGCGTTGGCTATCTACCGGATTATCCCGGTGCGGGACAGAGCCATTTTAATGGCATCGCCCTACCATTTCCCATCTATCGGGGAGAGTTCTTTCGTTCTGACAGCAAGGGTTTGTTGCGCGGGCGATTGGTTCACAGCAAGAATTTTGAGTTGGATATCTCACTCGCGGGATCTTTGGATGCTGATTCCGATGACAACGATGCCCGCCGTGAGATGCCCGACCTTGATCATATGGCCGAAATAGGCCCGCGCATCCAATGGACCATAGCGCGGGCTGCGAAATGGGCCAAAGTTGATTTGGAATTACCCGTGCGCGCGGTTTTTTCGACGGATTTTTCCAGTGTGGAGCATCGTGGCTTTTTAGTTGAACCGCAGATCGCCTATCAACATGATAATTTCCTCGATAGCGGCGTAAAGCTGAAACTGGGGTTATCGGCAGCGTTCGCGGATGAAGATTTGCAGGATTATTTCTATCAGGTGGATACGCAGTATGCGTTACCAACCCGACCCACCTATGACGGGCAGTCAGGCTATTTGGGCAGCCGCCTGCGACTGCTGCTGCAAATTCCGTTGAGCAAAACCACGAAAGTATTCATGGCCGGCGATCTGAATTCACATCATGGTGTGGCAAACGTGGATAGCCCGTTATTGCGGGAGGAATTATCCTATGGTGCCGGTGTCGGTCTGATTTGGTCGTTTTATCAATCGGACCAGACCGTCAACGAATAGGATTCCACAACACAGCGAAGCCTGTGAAATAAAAATATCCAGCCTCGTAACGGTCGCCGCATTGGCATTGTCGTAGGAGAGCTTTGCAATGTTTGCGTAAATATCTTGACTTACTGCAGCCGTTTTCCTAAATATTTGGTCGGTCGACCGAACTAAACTTAATCCCCGTAGCGTTTTTACTCTACCGAAACGAGTATTAATAGAAAGCAACTCATAATTTCAGAAATCACCTCCAGCGATCATCCGTTAGAAGGAAAACGCCATGCCAAAAACCAACAATCGCGCCTTGCCCTAATGATGGCTGCTGAACAGTGTCTGCAGGAAGATGGTTATGCTGCTCTTTCCACGCGAGGGGTCGCTGAGCGGGCGGAAATGCCCCTTAGTCAAATCCACTATCATTTTGGCTCCAAACAGGGCCTGCTTCTTGCGCTCTATGAATACCTAAATACCCGCCTGCTCGAACGGCAGCAGGTAATGTTTGAAAAAAATCTACCTTTATCGGAACAATGGCAGTTAGCCTGTGATTACCTGGATGAAGATATGGCTTCAGGCTATGTTCGTGTGTTGCAGGAATTAACCGCAGCAGGCTGGTCAAACCCAGAGATTGCTGCAGCAATACGTCAAAACCAGCAAGGTTGGATCGACCTGTTGACGGGGGTAGCGCGCCGATGGGCAGCCGACCGACCCAGTATCGGCCCATTTACACCCGACGGCTTGGCCAATCTCGTGGCCTCACTGTTTCTTGGTATCGAAGCCAGGCTCTTATTACAGGACAAGAACCAAGACATAGTTCTTCAGTCCCTACGGGATGTGGGCCATTTTCTCAAGACGGTCGAAGACCACAACGAGTAGGAAAATTCGCGATGCGCGCAAAATATCCCAGTACCGTAGGCCGGCTTGACCGGGATGGTGTCGATATCCACTACGAAGTCTAGAGCTAACCGCGAATTTTGGTGACGGAGGGTTAGGCGGCGTATCTTGGATGTG
>JAPKBD010000066.1 GCA_028824965.1 Alphaproteobacteria bacterium
GGAATACACCTTAACAACGCCGCCAAACTGTCCAACAAGGTGGGACCACCTCACCCGCCCCACTTGGGCCAGGTCCAGACCATCTCCCCGATACTTGAACGCCGAATGACGGGAGACAACAAACAATGCGCCAAAACGTGACAGCTCCGTCGTGATGTCTTCTGCGATGCCATCGGCGAAATAAGCGTGCTCCGGATCGCCACTCATATTGTCGAACGGTAGTACGGCGATGGTTGGTTTGTCTGCCTGTGCCAACTTCTGCCCCAGGTGCCTTCTGATCGGAGATGGTGCCATGTCGGGCATCCAGTGCCACATCCGGATCGGTCGCTCAATGTTTTTGAATTCTTGCGGCCCGGCATCTTCAAAGGTGGCGTCAACCAGATTACCCAGGCTTTCATGGGCAACACCGGATAGAGCCAGGCCGCCGGCCTCGCACGCCTCCTGCAGCCGGGCAGCGACGTTCACGCCATCGCCATGGATATCATCGGCCTCTATAACAATATCGCCCAGATTGATGCCAATGCGCAGATCCATGTCCTGTTGTGCCATCCCTTGCTGCACTGCGATGGAACAGGTTGCGGCATTCACGACGGAGGGAAATTCCAGCAACAGGCCATCGCCCATGGTTTTCACGATGCGGCCGCCATGGCGTTCGATCAATGGATCGATCAGCTCCGCCCTGATATTGCGCAACGCAGCCAGGGTGCCGGCCTCATCGATGCCGATCAGGCGTGAGTAACCAACGACATCCGTGGATACAATTGCCGCCAGTCTACGTTGTGGTTCTTCGCCCACGACTAAAGTTTAACGTCCACGCCACACAAAAGCCATGGTCATCGACGAATGAAGTGTTGACTTGACCCCGCCAACATTCCGACCATGGCATCAGGAAATATTAATCGAGTGGGAGAGTAACAATGGATTTGGAATACAGCGATCAGGTTGGCGAGATGATTGCCCAGGTGGAGATGTTCATGAAGGAACATATCTACCCACGCGAATTGGAATATTGGGATTGGTGCGATAATCCTGAAAATATATGGAAGTACCCGCCATGGCATGCGGAGCTGAAGCAAAAGGCCAAGGAGGCCGGGATTTGGAACTGGTTCCTGAACAAAGAATATGACGAATTCAGCCCCGGCCTGACCAATCTGGAATTCGCCCCGATCATGGAGCGTATGGCGCGGGTGCCGTGGGCTCAGGAAATTTTCAACTGTTCCGCCCCTGATCGCGGCAATATGGAAGTGTTGGCCCGCTTCGGCACGCCCGAACAACAAGATAAGTGGCTGCGCCCGCTGTTAGCTGGTGAAATCCGATCCGCCTTTTCCATGACGGAACCCGCTGTTGCCTCATCCGATGCGGGTAATCTGGAAACCACGATTATTCGCGACGGCGATGAATATGTCATCAATGGGCGGAAATGGTTTACCTCGAACGCTTTTAACCCGTTGTGCAAAGTTTTTGTTGTCATGGGCAAGACGGACCCGGAGGCGGTGCGCCACAAACAATTCTCCATGATCCTAGTGCCCAAGGATACGCCGGGCGTTATTTTGGAACGCGCCGTCACGGTCTTTGGTGGTGTTCATTCACCCGGCGGTCATGCCCAGGTGCATTATGACAATGTCCGCGTGCCAGTAGAGAGCCTGCTTTTGGGTGAGGGCCGCGGCTTTGAAATTGCCCAGGGTCGCCTGGGGCCTGGACGGTTCCAATACGCCATGATGTTCGTCGGCATGGCGTCCCGTTGTCTGGAGCTGATGTGCCGCAGGGTTGAAGAGCGGGAGGCGTTCGGTGAAAAACTGTCGCAAAAGACCTCTATCCAGCATGATATCGCGCGGTCCCGGTGTGAGATCGAACAATGCCGCATGTTGGTGCTGACCGCTGCCGACAAGATGGACAAGGAGGGGCCAAAGGGCGCGCGGGATTATATCTCTATGGTCAAGATCGTCGCGCCGAAAATGGCCCTGGATGTTGCCAACCGGGCCATTCAGGCCCATGGCGGCGCAGGCTTCACCCAAGATACGCCGCTTGCTCATATTTATATGATGGCGCGGTACTGTCAGGTGGCAGATGGCCCGGATGAGGTTCATATGTCGCAACTGGCCCGGCGCACCATTCGGGATCTGTACTAGATCTGCATGTACTCAAGCCGTCCTAATCCATATTGGGTTAGGGCGGCCCGGCGTCGCTTAAGGCGGCCTTGTGTAATGGTCTAGATAGAGCCGGATTTCGCCATTGTTTGGATCACACGATTTGCGGGGAAGCTGACGGTCGCCGTTGTTCCGACGCCGATTTCGCTGGTCAATTTCAAGTAGCCATCGTGGCTTTCCGCCAAAAGTTTGGTGATAGCCAAGCCCAGGCCCGCACCCTCATCGGAACTTGTTAGGGCGCTTTTCAATCTGATGAAGGGTTCTTGTACCCGCTCTATCTCTTCAACCGACATGCCGTAGCCGCAATCCTTGACGTGAAAAGACATGGTGCCGTCGTCCCCGATGTCGGACTGGAGGGTGACGGTGGTATTCTCCTTCGTAAATTTGACGGCGTTTGACAGTAAATTCAATAGAATTTGACGCAACTGTCGCTCGTCTGCTTTCAGCTGCAGGCCTGTTTTGGGTAGCTGCTGTAATATGGTGACGCCTTTGTCCTGCGCCCGGTTGTGTAGTTGGCGGACGCACTCTTCGGCCACAAAACCGGCATTAAAGATATGTTCGTCCTTCTCCAATTGACCCGCCTCAATACGCGATAGATCCAGAATGTCCGAAATCAGGGTTAACAGGTGTTTTCCGCTTTGATGAATATCATTGACGTATTCCTTGTAGCGACCTTGGCCGATGGGCCCCAGAATTTCCTGTTGCATCATTTCTGAAAAGCCGATGATTGCATTTAGGGGCGTGCGCAGTTCGTGGCTGAAATGGGCTAGAAACTCAGATTTGATTTGGTTCGCCTGTTCCGCCTCGCGAATAGCGGAGAGTAATGCCGCCTCGCCCTTTTTACGCTTGTTAATGTCTTCAATTACGGTAACAAAATATTCCGATATACCATGTCCTCCTCGGACCATCGACGTCGTCAGGCTAACCCATGTTAGGGAGCCGTCTTTTTTGATATAGCGTTTTTCAATTTTGTAAGTCTGCGTCTCTCCCTTAACGACAAGACCAAATTGATCAACGCTTTCCTCCAGATCTTCCGGGGCCGTGATTTCATCAAACCGTAAATGCAATACATCCCCTTCGTCATAGCCCACGATGTCACAAAAGCGTTGGTTGACCCGTAAAAAACGGCCCTCCGCATCGGTATGGGCAATCCCGACGGCGGCTTGCTCAAAAGTTGCGCGGAATTGCCCTTCGCTGGCCAGCAACGCGGTCTCAGCCTCGTGATGCGCCGTTATGTCAGTCCCGGTCCCGCGATAACCGGCAAAGCTGCCGTCACTGTCAAATAAGGGAATGCCGCTTGTCCGTGCGTAAAGCCGGCTTCCGCCTCGGCGTGTTGTAACGAGAGTTCATTGTGGGCCTCTACCAAATCACCCAATTCGTCATTTTGGTGTTTCTGAGGGACCTCGAGCTTGCTATGACCGGCCTTAATACGCGCGGCGACATCGCGCAGGGGTTTGGTCAACATGCCGTAAAACAAACCAGCCAGAATGATCGCCAGGATCAGATTACGTAGGATCCCAAAGGCCAGAATTAGGCCTGAACGCTGGAGAAAGGTTTCGGCGATCACATACGTGTCCACATGAATGCTAAGGTCGCCGGCGTAAAACCCCCTATTTTTTGACTGTAATCGGATGCTATAGGATTTGGCTTGACCAAATATTGCGCCGGCCAGCCATTTTAACGCACCGCGGCGCTGGGGGCGATTTTCTATAGCCATGTTCTGGCCAAAATTGTCGATGATCTTTGCTTCGAATATGGCTGAATTCTGGAACAGCCCTCGTACGACGGTGACCGCAAGTACATTGTCCAGACGATAGGCCGCTTGATACGCTGACTCTTCAAACGCGCCGAGAGCTTGACGGAACTTGGTATCCACCTCCCGCCGTTCATTTCTCAGGTCTGCTGCAATCTGGAGAGCACTAAATCCCAAACCAAGGATGACAGCGACAATCACGGCAACCCGAGCTTGTCTGAACGATAGACTGCGGGAAAGGCGGCCTATCCAGGGTGTCGTATGTGGCGCTGTCATTTCAGACTACCTGAAGCCAACGGGGATGTATCGTTCGAACATGCGGTCAAAGACGCCTTCTGTACGTAGGCTGTTGGTCGCTTGTCTGAACCGCTCTATCACAGCCTTGGAAACACTCTGTTCCCGACAGTGCAACCAAATTGGTTTGCGATCAAATAGCAGGACATCTCCGATATCCGCGCGGTTCATTTTTAGGTCCGAGAGGTAGTGATAGATGCTTAACGCGGTGCCGGCAATGGCATCAACCCTTCCTGCTTGCAGAAGCTTTGCGCTTTGTGCACAGCCATTCGTTCGATGGTGCCGGATCTTTGGATCATCACCGATTTGAAACCCAACATAGCTGCCTATGGGTAGTGCCAGGAGGCGGCCTTGTAAATCGTCCACGTGATTGATCGATATGCCTTTGCGCGAGACGACAATGGAATCGAAACGTCCAATAACCTCACCGACCGCAATAAACCTTTCCTTGCTCCACGGAGACAAAAGAAATACGGCGCAGTCTGATAAACCATGCCGCAAATTTTTCATAACCCTGGCTATCGGCAAGATCGTATCCGATATTTTCACCTTGGCACGGGCCGCAATGGCGGCGTTGATTTCGACGATCAAGCCTGGCTTTTCAGGGGTCCCATTGACGAGCGCATAGGGTGCAAAATCCACCGTCGCAAACCGGAGCGGCGCGCCCGCCGCCCAACAAGGCGTCAGAGTGCAGCCCACGAATATTACGATACGGATAGTGCGCCATTGCAGCGTCAAACGTTTTCCTCCTGTCCGCTGGATATAATGCATCCTAGCATGTAGAAGTAAACCAAACGTGCCTATGGTTTATGTCAAAATTCATACATTGATTATGGTCGACATAGTAATGCCTCAGGCGCCTCTACTATTCTGCAGCCGTTGGTGCAACCGCTGGCGAGGCCTCTGGTGTGGGAAGCGTTTTCGGCAGACACATTGCCGCCATAAGAACGACCAGGGCAGTGGCTGAGAGGATTTGAAACAGCGTATCGAACCCCCAGGTGTCATAGACGTATGCGATCAGCGGCAGGCTCGATGCCAGGGCGGTGAAGCTGACAACATAGCGTACTCCATAGATGCGGGCCCGATGCGGCCCTGATGCCATTTTTCCAATCATAAAATCATTGATGGGTATTTGACCAAATGCTCCGAGCATAAAGCCCAAAGCAACGGCAAAGGCGATCCCGTCAGACAGACCGGGCATGAGGAAAAAGAAGATTATCTGAATGGTTGCCACAGCCATGAAAACCCGGCGCGGCCCGTGCCGGTCCAGCATCTTGCCAACGATCAGCTGAGCCAGGGAGGCCACCGCGAAGACGACAAAGGCCATGATCCCGACCATGGTCGCGATATCGCTTTGCCCGGGTTGCGCCGTGCCGTCAATCCAGCCCGACAACTGCGCTGCCAAGCCTGTTAGCCTTTCATCAAAAATTTTCGGCAATGCGAATGTGGTGGATTGGAAAATGACGGAAGTTACAGCCGTGGTCAAAAAGACGATGGCAGACACACGCAACAACAATGCACGGTGGTCAGCCGATTGATGTGCTGCCGCTACGGCGGGACCGCTTCTCTGTTCCTTGACCTCTGTGCGGATGCCCTCCCACCGCAGGGCCATATAGGCCAACCCCATAAGGATGGAGAATATGCCCGGTAACACAAAGGCCATGCGCCAACCGCCATGATCGATCAAATAGCCGGCTATCAGGGCCGCGCTGGCAACGCCCAGATTGCCCCAAACGCCGTTCATGGCAATGCGCATGCCTGTGTTTTTCCATTTCATAGTGACAATGGCCAAGCCCACGGGGTGGTAGATGGCCGCAAACATGCCGATGGCAAAAAGGCCTGCACCGATTTGTAGGGGTGTATTGGAAAATGACGTGATGATCGCAACGATACCAATGCCGATAAAGAACACCACCATCATGCCGTCCCGGCTCCACTTATCCGCCAACCAACCGGCGGGAAGGGAAAACAGACCGAAGGCGAAAAAGCCCGGTGTCGCATAGATCAACAACTCCGCATAGCTGATGCCCCATTCCCGGTATAACACCAGGGCCGCAACCGTCGCAAAGACCAGGGTGAATAGGTGGTCCATGTAATGGCCAATATTCAACATCAGGAAATACAGCTTATCCCTATTCATAATAGTTCGGTCCCCAGAATTTAAATGGCCTAAATGTTATGTTGGCTCACTTTATACTTGGCGCAATCGCGATGTCATGCCAAGTTTCGTCGAATTTCTGCCAAAGACGTGATTGTGAACCAAATGCCCCCTAAAAAAAGCCTCAGAATGACCCCCAGAAAGACTCGCAGTACGGACCCGGAGGATTATCAGGATCTGCCCCAAACCATTGGGGTTATGTCGAAAAGCTTTGTTGATGGTTCCGTCGTGCCTCTGCACAGTCACGAGCGGGACCAGCTGCTCTATGGCATATCCGGGATTATGCGTCTGCGTACGGAGGCTGAGGCCTGGATCGTGCCCCCTGATGGTGCCGTCTATATTCCGGCGGGAACGGCCCACTCCATCAATATGCATGGTGTGGTGGATATGCGCACTTTGTATATTGATGCCCGGAGAGGGGATGATCGCCCGCGCACATTATCTGTTGTTGCAGTATCGGCGTTGTTACGGGAACTGATCTTGGCATTGAACGAAGAGCCGGTGGCCTACGTACCCGAAAGCCGTGGTGGCCTGATCGCGCAATTGATTGAGCACGAGATTGAGCGCTCCCACGAGCTGTCCCTGAAAGTCCCCTTGCCAAATGATCCACGCCTGCAACGGCTGTGCGCCGAATTGTTGGCAGATCCATCAGATCGCCGGACCCTTGATGACTGGGCAATTGTAGCAGGTGCTTCGACGCGTACATTGGCACGATTGTTTGAGAATGATTTGGGCATGAGTTTCAATCAATGGCGACAGCGCATTCGTTTCCACAATGCGTTGGAAGCGTTATCCAGTGGCGAGTCAATTGCCCGTGTGGCGGCCCGGCACGGCTATCGCAGTGCCTCGGCATTTTCCGCCGCCTTTGCCAAGGTGATGGGGATGTCGCCATCGAAAGTTGCTGTCAAATAGCTTTGAAAGGGAATTTTTCCATAATCTTAATGATCACCTGGATATAGTTCTAATTGTTTCATCGATACGAAAAAATAGTGAAGGGCGCAGACCAGATGAGAATAGCTCTCGTTAGGCAAATCTCGGTATTCATCTTTTTGATAGGCGTATCGCTTGTCAGTACACCTGCCGTATCGAATGAGGGGAGCAAAATCTATACGTTTGCCGTTGATGACTGGTGCCCCCAGCATTGCCAAGACAGCGATGAGAACGAGGGCTATATCATCGATATCGTCAGGAATATCTTTGCCTTAAGAAATCTGCCGATCAAAATTCTTTATGTACCGTGGCAGAGGGCCGTTAGAGGCACAGTGAGAGGTCAATTTGACGGCTTGCTCACACCGACCAAAACCAGCAATCCAGAACTGTTATTTCATCAACAGGCCGTTGGTCATCAGGAATATTGCATTTATGCTAAACGTGACAGCGATTGGACATACACCGGGTTTTCCAGCTTCAAATCCAAGTCCGTTGCTTATCTGAAGGGTTCCGGGCTTGGTGAATTGGACCTTTATATTGAGGCAAATAAGTCAGAAATTAATACAATTCAATTTGCCGGTAACAAGAACTATGTCTCTGATTTGTTTAATTTTCTCGATGCTGGCAGAGCGGATACGGTCATCATGACGTCGGATGTCTATCATTTTGCTGTTAAGCAGAAAGTGATTTCAGATAGATTCAAAACCATGGGCTGCCTCGGAAAAGAACTACTATATGTGGGTTTGTCTCCGGAAAACAAAGAACGATCCGAAGAAATTATGCTCATTATCGATGATGGCATTGCGAAATTACGCAGGTCGGGAAAACTGAAAACCATATTTGAAACCTATGGCATTCCCTATTTTTAGAATTTGACGCGGTGTTACCTGCAATCAAATTGCCAGATCTTTGGTGTTGTAATCCTTTAGAACCCGCGCAAATGTAGCGTCATTCAAGCGAAATTCATCCTCAATGCCCGCGAAAGGTTGGTAGAGATAGGACTCCTCGTCGGGGTGCTGTTGCCTGCGGGCATCGATGGCGACGGCGATCACGGCAGAACGATCAAAGATCCGTTGCGCATCATAGCAATCACCTTTTCCCACGCTCAACGAGCCTGATTGACCCAATACAGATGTGCGCCGATGAAAGCCAAAGGTGATTGAGATGCGTAAATCGGGTGAGGTGTTGGCGAAAGATCCATGCACCATCTGACGATTGACGATGGTGACATCACCCGCATTGCAGATTAGAGGCACGGCACCGGGCAGTCTTTCGCTGCCACCATTTGCAGCGACCATGCCCTTAATATCGGCGCGCCCCGCCTTGTGCGTGGCGGGCATGACCCAAAGGCAATTGGCCGGCGTGGTCGGATAAAGCTGAACCTGGAAATTAAAGCCGTGAATACCTTCATCCCAATTGGCGGCATCCCAGTGGGTCACACCGTCTTGGTGCCAGGCGACGGAACCACCCAGGCCCGGTTGTTTGACAAAAATAGCATCGTTGAAAGGCACGAAATCGTCGCCGTTGATGGCGGCGGCAATGGCAAGGAGGTCCGGATGCCCATACAGGCGCAGGCCGGCGGGCATGGACTGGCACATGCTGCGTATTAGATAGGGAACATCCTGCGGCGCGCCGGGATCCGCACGGGGCTGTGTCATCTGGCTGGGATGGCGCCCGCCAAGCTTTGCCGTCCCGCCCCACGGGTCCGATAAAGGCCGCACAAATGTGTAGGGCTCCACCGCAAAATCCCGGCCCAACGCGGGGCGACCTTGAGCATCCACATCTGCATCCCGGTGTACAGGTGCGCGGGCCAGCATATTGTCAGCATCCGCGCGAAGCTCTTCAATCTCGCCTTGTCCAATGACACCTTCAAAAACATAGTAGCCGTTTTTCCGGAACGCAGCCAAAATGTCAGGGTGCAAATTGCCCGCAACATCAAATCGCACCGGGCCACGACTGTTAATCTCGTCCGCCAGCCGTTCACCCGCCTGTAGATAATCAGTCATTCCAGCGGCATGTTCCGCCGCCGTGGGGCCGATGACAGGTGCTGTATCGTCTATCGGGTCTTGCGAAATTGAAGCTTCACTCACGACCTAATCTCCCAATTGGTTTCCCAACGCTATCATTCGGCGGCGGCAATCTGCAAACTTAATTCAAGGTTATGTAGAGCTGTATCCAGCCGCCGGCGATAAGAACGAAAACGCTAAACCCTGCCAGGCTCAATGCGGTTTTCATAACCAGATGGTCATCGCCGCTTTGCCGGTTTGGCAATGCGGTCAACAGAATGGCGGCGACGGGCAGGGCGGACATGGCGGTGTGCGAGGTGGCGCTATGTTGCAAGGCTGCGAACAGGGCAGACGTGTCGAAATTCGCACCCGTGGCCGCAGCACCCGTCATAAACAGTGCGTTTCCCGCCAGCCCGGTTCCCGTCACATAGCCACTGATGGCACCCAATACGGTGACCGCTGCCAATGCAGTGTAAGCGCCAAGATTTGCCAGCAGATCCGACAGTGCAGAAATTGCGCCGCAGGTGACCAACAGGCGGGCTGTGATCATGAACAAAAGAATGCTCACCAAAGCGCGCCAGGCACGTCTGAAAACCTCTCCCATTATTGTTTCTCCGGTGACCATCCCACGGCTTTGCCGCCGCTGAGCGTTCCAGAACAATAATGCAACCGCCAAAAGCGCAATCCCCGGTGAGCCTAGAAGTACGAAGGTGACCCGCCCGGTTGTCAGCTCCGGCGAGAAACCTAGGGCCGCAATTTCCAAGACTGCCAATTTTTGCAAGACCACGGCTGCAATGAGCATGGGATAGGGCCGTAACGCTGGGGCTGAGAGTGCTCTACCGAGACCTTCGCGGTGTCGGGCTACAAGCGTCGATAACGCGATGACAGCCAAACCACCTGTGACGCCGGCGACTTCAACGCCGATCCAATAGCTGCCCAGGCCGATACCGATCCACAGGACCAGGCCGGTCAGCACTGCATAAAGAACGTCAGCGACGGTTCGCTTTGGTACAAACAGCAGGCAAAGCAGAGGAAGAAATGCGGCAACAGGGCCGGAGGTCCAGACGATTTCCGCTGCCAGCACGGCAACGGGCAGTCCCGCCATTTCCGCCCCCAACAGCACCGCAACTGACAGCGCCCCCCACGGCATCAGGCACATCCCGACAAGTGCCAGGCCGATTGCGCGGCGTCGGTCCGCGACGTTAAGCAGCAATGGCACGGTCACCAATAGGGAGACGCCGTAGCCGGTTAGTGACTCCAACATCACCCCGATACCCGTAGCGATAAGGATCGCGGTGCGGGGTGGGCTGAGTTCGAGAGCAGCCATAACATCGGCGATGGCTTGCGGTGCACCAAAACGGCTGCTCGTCACGACGAAAAGAATACCGGGCAGGACAACCGATGCCACCAAGGCCTCGATAACCAGGGCGTCGGCCAGGACGTGTCCCAGCTGCAGGAATGCGGGCGCGGAATAGACTGCCAACAACCAGATCGCTAAGGCCGTCAGGCAGGCAATGGCCGCAGCAATAACGCCGCTCAACCGGAAACCAATCACCGCAATGATCACCATGGCACAGGGTAGCAAGGCGATCAGAGCGGTCATTTCATTTTTGCTTTCGGGAAAAGCGTCGCAAAAGACCCTGCTTTTTCAGGAAATCACCTATTTAGGAAATCACTTAGTCAGGAAATCACTTATTCAGGAAATTTAGCGGCAGGCCGGGGCGGGGCCATTCCATGGCGACCAGTTTGCCTGTCGAGGATAGGGTGATGTACGCCGTGCGTAGATCTTCGCCGCCGAAACAGATGTTTGTGGCGTACATGTCCGTGGGTGTCGGCACATGCTCCACCTCGCCGCCCTCCGGTGAGACCACGGTAATGCCGCCGCGGACGATGGTGCCGATGCAGATATTGCCCGCACTATCGAGGGCCAGGCTGTCAAAGAAGCGATAGTCATCGACGCCCAGCAACAGTTTGCCCGGCTCCCACGGTGCTCGCCTCGGCCACGAGAAATTTTGCCTGGTCCTTCAATGTCATAGGCCCAGCAGCGTCCGGCGTGAGTTTCCGCCACGTACAAGGTTTTTTCGTCCCCCGACAAGCCAATGCCATTGGGACCGTTGATGGGGAAGATGGCTTCGGTGATGAACGATCCATCCGCTTTGGCGTAGTAGACGCCGGTGCGATCTTCGTCCCGATGGCGGATCTTGCCGTGGTCCGTGAACCAGAAACCGCCCTCCTTATCAAAGACGATGTCGTTGGGCCCGCGTAAGGGGTTGCCGTCGCATTCCGTGTACAGGACCTCTACCTTGCCGGTTTCGATATCCACGCGCTCGATACGTCCGCCGGAATAATTTTCGTCCTGATAGCCGGGGAAATGCTTGTCGCCCTTGATGTGCCACCGGAAGCCGCCGTTGTTGCAAACGTAACAGGCACCATCAGGGCCTATTGCTGCGCCATTGGGGCCGCCACCTGTTTCGGCGACGACCTCGATCGTGCCATCGGGCTTGACCCGGCTGAGGGTCCCCCGGGCGATTTCCACCAGGATAACGTCGCCATTCGGCATGGCGATGGGGCCTTCAGGGAACTGCAGGCCGGTAGCAACTTCACGTAGCGCACTCATGACATGTCTCCGATAAAATTCTTATTGTTACCAATAGCATGACACGCTCATTGCCATCGCGCTATGGTGCGCTCATGTCAAAAGGGTATGAAGTAATCATTGCAGGCGGCGGGGTCATGGGCTGTGCCATTGCCTATTTCCTGGCCAGTGATCCTGATTTCACCGGGCGCATTCTGGTTTTGGAGCGGGATCCAACTTATGAATTCGCCTCCACCACATTGTCATGGGGCGGTATCCGTCAGCAATTTTCCACGCCGGAGAATATCCGCATGGCGGCCTTTAATATTCCTTTTCTGAAGTCCGCCCATGAAACCCTGGCGGTGGACGGCGAGGGGCCGGCATTGTCCATTCGTGAGCAGGGTTATTTGTTCTTGGCGTCTGCCATGGGTGAAGGCCCGTTAAGGGCGGTGCATGATCTCCAGATCGCTGAAGGCGCGACGGTTGAGATGCTGGACCCGGACCAATTGGCGCGCCGCTTTCCTTGGTTAAATCTGGACGGTATTGCAGCTGGATCATTCGGATACGAGAATGAAGGCTGGCTGGATCCTTACGCCTTGTTGCAAGGCTTCCGGGCCAAGGCACGGTCTTTGGGAGTTGAATTTCAGGTACGGGAGGTTGAAGCGTTTGAGCGGCGTGGCAAATCGGTCGTGGGCGTGCTGCTGACGAACGGTGAGCGGATCGGGGCCGGTTGGGTGGTTAATGCGGCTGGCTGGCAGGCAGGTGCCCTGGCAGCGACAGCAGACATCGAACTGCCGGTCGAGGCGCGAAAACGCATGACCTATGTCTTCGATTGCCGGGAAGATCTTGGCGACATGCCCTTGACCATCGATCCCACCGGAGTTGGCACCCGACCTGAAGGGCGGCAGCATATGGGTATTGTCTCGCCGGCGGCGGCAGACGATGGGCCGGGCACCGACTTCGATTTGGAATATGATCTGTTCGAAGACGTGATCTGGCCTACCCTGGCCCATCGCATTCCGGCGTTTGAGGCGATTAAGCTATCCAGGGCCTGGGCGGGTATGTACGACTACAATACTTTTGACCAAAACGCGATTTTGGGGCCGCATCCGGAAATAGACCGCATCCTGTTCTGCAACGGTTTTTCCGGCCATGGTATACAGCAATCACCCAGCGCGGGGCGTGCAGTTGCGGAATGGCTGATCCATGGTGCCCCGCGCAGCCTGGATTTGTCGGCTTTCAGCTATGACCGTATTGCGGAAAACCGGCCAATATACGAAGCTGCCATCGTCTAGAACTATTATCTCGAAAATTTGGGGAATTTATATGCCACCGCGTCAACGTATTGCCGTCACGCTGCCTGCTGGTACATCAGTTCAAGATACAATCGATAGGGTTCGATGGGCCGAAGCAAACGGCTATGAAGATGGTTGGATGGCAGATTCCGGCCCGCCAGATTCACTAACATTGATGGCGGCCCTTGCCGCCCATGCCCCGACCCTGCGTCTTGGAATTGCTGTTGTGCCCGTATTCAGCCGCACGCCCGCCGTGCTGGCGGCAACCGCGAACACGTTGGGCCAATTGATGCCCGGTCGTGTGGTTTTGGGCCTGGGCGCTTCGTCCCAGACCATCATGGATCAATGGCACGGCGTGCCGCTGCAAAAGCCTTTGACCAGGGTCAAGGAAACCGCATTGATGGTTCGTTCCATGCTGGCCGGGGAAAAGTCAGATTTTGATCTGACCACCCTGCATTCCAAAGGCTATCGTCAGCCGCCCCTGGAACAGGTCGTGCCGATCTATCTGGCAGCCCTACGACCTAAAATGATCGAGATGGCGGCAGAGGTCGGCGATGGCGTGATCCTCAACCTGTGGCCCAAGGGGGCGCTGGCCAAGATGATTGAACATGTCCACATCGGCGCGAAAAAAGCCGGTAAGAACCCTGAGGATGTGGAAGTCGTAAACCGTCATATGGTGCTGGTGACCGATGATAAGGAGGCGGCGTTGAACGCTTTTCGCACGCGCATGGCACCTTATTATGCAACGCCCGTCTATAATGATTTCCTTTCTTGGGCGGGTTATGAAGACGCCGCCAAGGCCATCACCGAAGGATGGGCCGCGCGCGACCGTGAGAAAACAATGGGTGCCCTGACTGATGATCTGGCACACGAAATTGCTGTCATCGGTACGGCGGATGAATGCCGCGAACGCATCCGTTGGGCCGGTGAAACGGGTATTCATACCCATATCATTGCGCCGATGAGTACAGACCCGAAAGAGATCCAACGTACGTTTGAAGCCTTCACGCCGGAAAATTTCCCCCGGTAATTCGTTAACTCGTTCGTCCGAAAGAAATTGAATGTCTGATGCAGCCCGTTTGTCCGTCGATATCGGCGGCACCTTTACCGATGTTGCCCTTGATGTGGGCGGCAAACTATTCACGAACAAGGTTTTAACAACCCCCCAAGCACCCGAAGAAGGCGTCATGGTCGGTGTCCGTGCCGTGCTGCCCGAGGCGGGTATCACCGCTGCGGATCTGGACTTCATCGTGCACGGTACCACACTGGCCACCAATACAATCATCGAACGGAAGGGCGCACGTACCGCCCTGATCACCACGGATGGTTTCCGTGATGCGGTTGAAATGGGCTACGAACACCGCTTTGATCAATATGACATCAATATCGAAAAACCCGCACCTCTGGTGCCCCGTTATCTTCGCTTGCCGGTCCGCGAACGTTGCAATGCCTCAGGCGATGTCTTGTTGCCGTTGGTGGAGGATGACGTGCATGCCTTGATCCCCTTGTTGCGGGAGCAGGAAATTGAAAGCGTCGCCATCACTTTGATCCACGCCTATGCCAACGGCGATCATGAACGGCGCATCGCCGAAATTCTGGCATCCGAACTACCTGAAATATGGATCACCCTGTCCAGCGAAGTATGCCCGGAAATTCGTGAGTACGAACGTACGTCCACGGCCTGCGCTAACGCCTATGTGCAACCACTTATGGCCTCGTACCTGGCTGATCTGGACGAACGGCTGCGGGCGGAGGGCGCGCAATGCCCGTTATTCATGATGACCTCGGGCGGGGGGCTGACCACTGTCGAGACGGCTCGCCGACATCCGATCCGGCTGGTTGAAAGCGGGCCTGCGGGCGGCGCCATTTTGGCCGGGCGTATTGCCTTGGAATGTGGTTTGGACAAGGTGTTGTCCTATGACATGGGGGGCACTACGGCAAAGATCTGCTTGATCGACGAAGGCCGGCCACAAACTTCCCGCACGTTTGAGGTTGATCGGCAATACCGCTTTACCAAAGGCAGCGGCCTGCCCCTCCGCATCCCGGTGATCGAGATGGTGGAGATCGGTGCCGGTGGCGGCTCCATCGCTCAGGTCGATAACCTGGGCCGCATTCAGGTGGGCCCGGAAAGTGCCGGGTCGGAACCAGGGCCTGCTTGCTATGGCCAGGGCGGCACAGATGCCACGGTCACGGATGCGGATGTCGCCTTGGGGCGAATATCGCCAGAAGGCTTTGCCGGCGGCTCGGTGCAGCTGTCGCCGGAACTGTCCCAGACGGCGCTGGATAAAGCCATTGCGCAGAAGTTGGATTTGGACGGCCCCCTCGCAGCCTTTGCCGTGTCCGAAATGGTGGAAGAAAATATGTCCAACGCGGCACGGGTGCATGCGGTTGAGCAGGGCAAGGAGTTGGCAGCACGGACATTGATCGCCTTTGGCGGTGCGGCACCACTGCATGCCTGCCGCATGGCGGAGAAACTTGGCATGGACCGGGTCATCATCCCCACGGGTGCGGGGGTGGGGTCTGCCATTGGTTTTCTGACTGCACCTGTGTCCTAC
>JAPKBD010000067.1 GCA_028824965.1 Alphaproteobacteria bacterium
TCGGCATTTGTTTTCGCGGCACCTGCCATGGTCGATAGGTTGGTCTTAATCTTGGTCAACGTTGAAATCAGCCTTTCTTGTTCTTCATTTGTTATGCCGGCTAACGCTTCGGTGCGCAGGTCGGCGGCTAAGGCGCGCATCGTTTGCAACAAAGGGTCCACTGCGCCAGATAGGAATACCAACTTGACCCGCCGATCACTTTCCACCGACCGGCGTTCGATCCAGCCCTTGGCCTCCAGCCGGTCCAACAAGCGGCCCAGGGTCGCCCGCTCGATCTCCAGAATTTCGGACAGGCTTGTCTGTGACAAACCTTCATTGAAATAGAGATGGTTCAGGACCCACCATTGAGACCGCGTCAGGCCTAAGTCCCGCATACGGCGATCATAACTGATCCGCATCTGACGAGCGGCATCGTTCAACAAAAAGCCGATATTTCGATCAGCTGTTTCCTGATTATCGGCGGATGTATCGCTATCATCAAAGACGAGGTTTTGGGCGGGCATGGTGTCGGTCATCAGTTCCGGTCGGTTCAGTTCTACTCTGAATTTTGGCAAATCGTCATTATGGCAATAAGGTTGCCTAGCATACAATAAGCCATATTAATGCATACATGCCAACAATTGGAATAAATATTGGAATATTCGAATATGCCTTTAAAAAACGCGATTGATCTGACGGGCCGGCGCATATTGTTAACGGGTGCAGCAGGCGGCATTGGCGCGGCAACAGCACGGGCCTGCGCCACTTTAGGGGCAGAAAAGCTGATCCTCGTGGATGCTGCCGCGGCAAAAGACAGCCTGGATGAATTGTGCGCTGAATTGCGTGCTGAGGGTTCAGAAAGTATAGATGTGTCTGCTCATATCTGTGATGTCAGTAGCCGACAGGAAAATGCTGATCTGATCGCAGGCGTTGGTGATATTGACGCCGCCGTGGCTTGCGCGGGAATTTGCCCGTTGGAGGAAGATTGGCTTGATGACCCAGATTGGGATGATGTCTTTCACCGGGTCATGGATGTTAACTTGCTGGGGCCGATCCATTTGGCGCGGGAATTGATACCACGCATGGCGGCCCGTGGCGGTGGACAGATTGTTATGATTGGTTCCATCGGGGGTCGCATGGGTGGCACATCACCCATCGTCCAGCCCCACTACATCGCCTCCAAAGGTGGGGTGCACGCGTTGATTTGGTGGTTGGCGCAACGGGCGGCACCCCAGGGCGTTTTGGTCAATGGTATCGCGCCCGGGCCCATCGCCACAGCCATGACAGCCACAACGCCTTATTCCAAGGAACGTTATCCCCTGGGCAGATTGGGGGAGCCGGAGGAAATCGCCTGGCCTGCGGCATTTTTATGCTCACCTGCGGCGTCATATTTTTCCGGTTCTATCCTCGACGTGAACGGTGGTTTGTTTGTAGGTTAGCGTATCTGAACTGGGAGCCCGCGTATGAAAATTGGCGATCAACATTTCCGCACCATCTGGCTGAATGAGGATGGTTGGTCAGTGGATGTGATCGACCAGACGTTGTTGCCCCATGTCTTTGAGATTAAGCGTCTGACCAATTATCACGAGGCAGCCGATGCCATCGCGACCATGGTGGTGCGTGGGGCCCCTTTGATTGGCGCAACTGCTGCCTATGGCATGGCGCTGGCGGCACAGATGGACCCATCTGATCAGGCCCTTGATAAGGCTTATGACATTTTACTGGCGACCCGGCCCACGGCAATTAACCTGCGCTGGGCCTTGGATGAAGTTCGGGTCCGCCTGTTGGCGGTGCCAACGGATCTGCGCGGCGAACTGGCGTACGGTCTGGCGGCCGAAATCTGCGATAAGGATGTAGAGACCTGCCGCGATATTGGCCGTCATGGTGCTGAGCTGATCGGGGCGGTGCAGGCGCAAAAAAATGGCAACGATCCCGTCAATATCTTGACCCATTGTAATGCGGGTTGGTTGGCCACCGTGGATTGGGGTACAGCCCTGGCACCCATTTATACCGCCCATGATGCGGGCACCCCCGTGCATGTATGGGTCGATGAAACCCGACCCCGTAACCAGGGTGCCGCCCTTACGGCGTATGAGCTGGGCAGCCATGGGGTCCCACACACGGTGATCGTGGACAATGCGGGCGGCCATTTGATGCAGCATGGCATGGTCGATATGTGCATAACAGGCACGGACCGCACCACGGCACATGGTGATGTCTGCAACAAAATCGGCACCTACTTGAAGGCCCTGGCCGCGCACGATAACAACATCCCCTTTTATGTAGGCCTGCCCCACTCCACCATCGATTGGACTTTGGGCGACGGCGTGGCTGAAATCCCCATCGAACAGCGCGAGGGGGGGGAGGTCTCTCACATCCGCGGCATCGATGATCGGGGGCAGGGGGCCATTGTACGATTGGTGCCGGAGGGCACGAAGGTTGGCAACTATGCCTTTGATGTTACGCCGGCCCGACTGGTGTCCGGCCTGATCACGGAGCGCGGCGTCTGCGAGGCCAGCCGTGCCGGTTTGCTAGGGCTTTATCCTGAACAGACCGATAAAGCCGCACCCTGAAATGAAGAACCAATGGTCGGATAGAGAGGCCCAGACAGCGGTCTCGAGAGGCGACGATGCAGGCATTTCAGAGGATCTGGCCCTGCGTCTGTATAGCGCCCGTTTGTTGGGGCAAGATGGATCACTTGTGTTGCATGGCGGCGGCAATGCCTCCCTGAAGGCGGATATCAAGGATCCTATCGGCGAAACACTGCCGGCTATGTATATAAAGGGCAGTGGCCGGGACATGGGCTGTCTGGAAGCTGACGGTATGCCTGCCATTAAATTGATGCCTTTGCAGCGTCTGCGCACCTTGTCGGCACCGGAAGATTTGGACGATCTGGCCATGGTGAATTTGTTACGGGGCAGCATGTTGGATGCCGGTGGCCCGGCCCCATCAGTGGAAACTCTGCTGCATGCCTTCCTGCCCCAGGCCTATGTGGATCACACCCATGCCTCCGCTGTTCTGGCTTTGACCAACCAACCGAACGGCGAAGATATCTGTGGCGAGGTATTTGGCGAACATGCCGCTGTGGCCCCCTATGCGATGTCCGGTCTGGCCCTGGCCAAGGCAACGATAGACGCATGCGAGGGACAACCCGGCTGCCGGGGGATCATTCTGTCAAAGCATGGTCTGGTCAGTTTTGGCAAAAGTGCAGCCGCCTCCTATCAAAATATGATGGATCTGGTTGATATGGCGGAACGTCATCTGAATTGGGGACGGCGGAAGATATTTCCCTCTATCGCGTTGCCCGTATCAATGCCGTCTGCATCTGAAATCGGCCCCATCCTGCGTTCGGTTCTGGCGCAAGCAGATGACAGTCTGCCTGGCGGGTATCGCCGCGTTGTGTTGGATCACCGGTGCGATGACGAGGTGATGAATTACGTCAATGGTCAGGATCTGTCCCGCTACAGCCGGGCAGGCGTCGTGACCCCCGACCACGCCATTCGGACCAAAGGTCGGCCCCTGGTGCTGCCGGCACCGGACAGAGCGGATATGCCCGGCTTCGCGGAAGAGGCCGGGCGATTGGTGGCTGATTTTTGTGCCGCTTATGAGGCCTATTTTCAGCGGCACAGCGCGAAAGACACTATCATGCTGAACCCCATGCCGAATGTGGTGTTGGTGCCGGGCGTGGGCCTGTTTAGTGCGGCGCGGACATTTTCAGATGCCACAATTACTGCCGATATCGCTGCGAGTGCTATGTCCGTCATTGCCGCGGCAGAAGACTTTGGTGAATTTGAAAGTATCCCGGAAAAAGACCTGTTCGACATTGAATACTGGTCCCTTGAGCAGGCGAAACTTGAACAGGCAAAACTTGGAAGAAACCTGGGCCAGGAATTCGCCGGTCATGTGGTTGCGGTCACGGGCGGGGCCGGGGCCATTGGTGCGGCAGCTTCGGCGGCCTTCGCAGCCATGGGCGCAGTTGTGGTGGTGTTGGATCTTGATGGCGAAAGGGCCGCAGAGGTTGCCACCACTTTTGGCGGACTGGGTCTGGCCTGTGATGTCACCGACGCAGCATCGGTCGGATCTGTGTTCGAAACGATCTGCGCGACTTACGGCGGCATCGATATTATCGTCTCGAACGCCGGGGCTGCATGGCAGGGCAAGATTGGTGAAGTGTCAGATGAATTGTTGCGGCGCAGTTTCGAATTGAATTTTTTCGCCCACCAGCTGGTTGCCAAAACCGCGGTGGGGATCATGGCACGCCAGGGTACGGGCGGTGTGTTGCTATTCAACGCTTCGAAACAGGCGGTTAATCCAGGGCCTGATTTTGGCCCCTATGGTTTGCCAAAGGCAGCGACCCTGTCCCTGATGCGGCAATATGCGGTTGATTACGGGGCCCAGGGCATTCGCTCCAACGCCGTAAACGCGGACCGTATTCGCAGCGGACTGTTGACGGATAGAATGGTCGCCGCGCGCTCTAAAGCCCGCGGTGTCAGTGAGGCCAATTATATGGCCGGTAATTTGTTGGGCCGTGAGGTCCGGGCCGAAGACGTCGCCCAGGCCTTCGTCGCTCTGGCCCGGGCTGAAAAAACCACCGGTGCCGCATTGACCGTCGATGGCGGTAATATTGCCGCCGCTTTACGCTGATTGGGTGAGGGTAATTTCGCCGATCCGTTCAATGATTTTCCCATGATCTGGTACGCCGTCCTGTGCACCGGGTGCCAGACAGGCCAGACCGCCCGCGACACTGCCCCAGCGCAGGCAATCACCCAGGGGTCTGTTTTCTGACAGGGCTGCGACAAAAGCACCGACGAAGGCGTCCCCCGCCCCCACGGTATCCAACGCGGTAATATCCAGCGCACTTACCTGCAATCGCGCCGCTTGGGCAAAGGCCACAGCACCCTTTGCGCCCAAGGTCAGGACGACGGTCAGGTCAAACCGTTCCTGAATTTTCGCGCAGGTATTTTGCAAATCGTTCGCATCCAGATCCATAGTTCGGCACAAATCCGCCGCCATCATTTCCGCCTCAATCTCGTTGACGATCAAGACGTCCAGTTTTTCCAGGACGGCGGTGGGGATCGGCTGAAAGGGTGCTGCATTCAAGATTGTCTGCGCACCATTTTCGTGGGCCAGGTCGATGCCGGCCCAAATTTCCCGTAAAGGAATTTCCATCTGCTGTAATACGACGTCCCCTGATCGCGGGTGCAGCTGGCCCGCGACGGTTTCCAGATTTGCCCCCGACGACACAACAATCTGGTTCTCCCCCCGGTGATCAACGGATATGGTCGCGCAGGCCGTCGGGCGTGAACCTATGGCGACGCCCGCCAAATCAACACCGACAGATTTCAGATTGCGCAATGCCCGCGCTCCGAAATCGTCATCGCCTATTGAAGCAACAAATTGAACTTCGACGTTAGAACCGGAGTTGGAGCTGGCGCGGGCTGCTGCAAGGGCCTGATTGGCACCTTTGCCCCCCGGCAGCATGATGTAGTCCGCCGTGAGGACTGTTTCCCCGGCGCGCGGCAATTCGTGAACGGATTGGACGATATCAAGGCCAATAGATCCGAATACGATGATCATGTTAGCCCCCGACGCCTCCAAAAACGCAATAACTGCCTATAATGGCCGGATCAGGATTTGCCGCCAAATTTCGTCACCAGACGGGCCCCAAAACGGTAAATGTTTCCGGTGGTGTTGCTTGCCTGGGCCAGATCAGCTGTTTTGTTGGCGATTTTGTTAAGCTTGTGGCGGTGACGCAAGGCATTGAAGGATTTATCTTCCTCCGCCTCATCATAGGTGCGCAAACGCCGGTTTAAATAGGGGCTGATCACAAACGTAATTCCGCCATGGAACGTGATATACAAATGTCTGAAAATCCATTCATTAACGCAATGTTTAGCATATTTCGCGCTCAAAAACCATGATGTTCGGTACGAATTCGACTGGGAAATGAAAATTGCGAAACATGACAAGCGTGCTCCCTTGTCTTCGGGGGCAGAGAGCACTAGCATTCTGCCAAATTTGACGCCGTAATTTTGGGTGAAGCGTAATGGATTTGGCATTTAGCGACGACGATTTGGCATTTCGGGAAGATGTGCGGACTTTTGTGGCGGAAAACCTGCCCGAAGATATAGCTGAATCGGCCCGTCGCGGCCGCCCCATCAGCAAGCCTGATATCCAGCGCTGGCAACGAATTTTATATGATCAAGGCTGGGCCGCACCTGCCTGGCCGGCGGAATATGGCGGTACCGGCTGGGACGCTACCAAACGTTATATTTTTGACGAAGTGATGGCTGAATTCGATACGCCGGAGACCATTCCCTTTGGTCTTTTGATGGTCGGTCCCTTGATCTATACCTTTGGCAATGATGCACAAAAGGCACGGTTTCTGCCGACAATATTGACCGGCGAAGAATGGTGGTGCCAGGGTTATTCGGAACCGGGCGCAGGCTCTGACCTCGCATCACTGCAGACTAAAGCGGTCCGCGACGGCGACAATTATGTGGTCAACGGTACGAAAACCTGGAATTCGTCAGCCCATATCGCAGATTGGGTCTTCTGCCTTGTCCGGACATCGAATGAAGGCAAGCAGCAGGAAGGTATCTCGTTCCTGTTGATCGACATGACCACGCCGGGGATCGATCCGAAGCCGATCATCTCCATTGATGGCGCCCATCATCTGAATATGACCTATTATACAGATGTGAAGGTCCCGGTTGAGAACCGCATTGGCGAAGAGAACAAGGGCTGGACCTATGCCAAATTCCTGCTTGGCCATGAACGCATCTCCATCTCTGAAGTTGGTTTATCGAAGCAACGCCTGCGGCGGCTGAAGACTATTGCGGCAGAAGAACGTAGCCACGGCGAAAGCCTGATAGAGGATCCAACATTTGCCGGCAAGATCGCGGCGGCAGAAGTTCGTTTGATCTCCCACGAATATCTGAACCTACGGCTTCTGGCAGAGGAAGCCGCTGGGCGGCCCATTGGGGCGGAGGCTTCCTTGTTGAAAATTCGCGGCACGGAAATTCGCCAGGAACTAACCGAATTGACCATTGAGGCCCTGGGTTATTATACCGCACCCTTTGAGATGGAGCAGTTATCCGACCGCTGGAATGAACCTGCTATTGGGCCCGATTACGCCGCTGCCCAAATGCCGCAATTCCTCTTTAGCCGCGCTGCGACAATCTATGGCGGCAGTAATGAAGTTCAGCGTAATATCATTGCCAAGATGGTGTTGGGTCTGTAGTCCGAACCAACGTCACTATAACTACCGGATAACCACTGGGAATACTGTCATGGATTTGGAATTTCGCGACGATGACCTGGCCTTTCAGGCGGAAGTGCGGGCGTTCATCGGTGCAAATCTGCCGCTGGATCTACAGGAAAAGGTCTCGCGCGGTTTGCACTTGGAAAAAGACGATTATGTCTTTTGGCAGCAAAAGTTGAACGGGCAGGGCTGGTTTGCGCCCCATTGGCCGGAAGATCTTGGTGGTGTGAAATGGACCCCGACCCAGCATTTCCTGTTTCAGAACGAACAGGTGGAGGCGAATTGCCCGCCCATTATGCCGTTCGGTGTGCGTATGGTTGCACCCGTTATTTTCACCTATGGCAGTATGGAGCAGAAACAGCGTTTCCTGCCCTCGATCCTGGATAGTACAGCGTGGTGGTGTCAGGGCTATTCCGAACCTGGTGCGGGCTCTGATCTGGCATCGTTGCAGACCAAGGCGGTGCGCGATGGGGACCATTATGTGGTCAATGGGGCAAAGACCTGGACCACGCTGGCCCAGCATGCGGATTGGATTTTCTGCCTGGTGCGCACATCGTCCGAAGGTAAGCCACAAGAAGGTATCTCGTTCCTGCTGATCGACATGACTTCGCCGGGCATTGAAGTCACGCCGATCATCACCATTGATGGCGCGCATGAAGTGAATAGTGTCTTTTTCACCGATGTACGTGTGCCCGTGGAAAACCGGATTGGCGAAGAGAACAAGGGCTGGACCTACGCCAAGTTCCTTTTGCTGTTTGAACGTTCCAACAGTTTGACCGGAAGCCTGAAACAACAGCTCCACCGCCTGCGCGCCGTTGCCGGACAGGAGAGGTTGGGCGCGCAATCTCTAATGGCTGATCCGTCATTCGCGGCAAAATTGGCGGATTATGAAGTGCAACTGCGCACCTATGAATTTTTGGAGCTGCGCACATTGGGCAATTCACAGCCCGGGGCAGAGGCCTCGTACCTGAAAATCATAGGTACGGACTTGCAGCAATTGGCCTCCGAGCTGACCTTGCAGGCTGTGGCCTATTACGGCAATCCATATATTCGCGATGCCTTGGTGCTTGGCTATAATCAACCTGCTGTGGGCCCGGATTATGCCGCACCCAGCGCGCCCCAGTATTTCAATTACCGGAAGACGGCGATCTATGCCGGCTCCAACGAGATCCAACGAAACATCCTTTCGAAGGCAGTATTGGGTATGTAGCGGATTTTGATATTTGGGTGCTTTGCCTCGCATTCGGATCGTGCTAGTTCATAGATAGAAAGTTTTTGTAGGAGAGCGTCATGGATTTTTCCCTCAGCGAAGAACAACAAATGCTGAAGGACAGCGTGCAACGTTTCGTACGCGACGAATATGAGCTGGAGGCGAGGCGCAAATTGGTCGCCTCCGACATCGGCTACAGCGAAGCCAATTGGGCCAAGATGGCGGAGCTGGGTTGGCTGGCATTGTCATTGCCTGAGGAATATGGCGGCATCGGTGGTAACGCGGTCGATACCATGGTTTTGATGGAAGAGTTTGGCCGCGGCCTCGTTGTTGAGCCCTACATGACATCCATCATCATCGGCGGCGGCTTTCTGATGGCGGGCGGTAGTGCTGCACAGAAAACCGTACTGCTGCCGAAACTGGCGGCGGGTGAATTGAAACTGGCCTTTGCTTATGCAGAGCGACAGTCCCGCTTCGATCTGAACGATGTGGAATGCAAGGCGGAAAAAAGCGGTGACGGCTACACCATCACGGGCCACAAGGGCGTGGTCTTTCATGCAGCGACCGCTGACAAGATCATCGTATCCGCACGCACATCGGGCGGCAGCCGGGACGAGGACGGCATCACGCTGTTCCTAGTCGATAATAATTGCAGCGGTCTGACCCGTCGCGATTACCCGACAGTGGACGGACTGCGCGCATCCGAAGTGGAAATGGACGGCGTTACAGTTGGTGCCGATGCTGTTCTTGGTTCGGTTGGCGGCGGCGCTGCCCTGATGGAAGAGGTTGTCGGTCTGGCCATCGCTGCGATTTGCGCGGAGGCTGTGGGCTGCATGGACGTGCTGCAGGAAACCACCAACGAATACCTGAAGACACGGGTGCAGTTCGGTGTGCCTTTGTCGAAGTTCCAGGTGCTGCAACATCGCATGGTCGATATGTTCATGGAGTGTGAGCAGGCCCGGTCCATGTGCTACATGGTCAACCTGAAGGTTGGCGATGAAGACCCGGTGGAGCGTGCCAAATCAGTTTCGGCTGCCAAGGTTCAAATTGGCAATTCAGGCCGCTTTGTGGGCCAACAATCCGTACAGCTGCACGGCGGCATGGGCATGACGGACGAATTGCACGTTGGTCACTATTTCAAGCGCCTGACCATGATCGACACCATGTTCGGCAACAAAGACCATCACCTCAAGCGCTATGCGGATCTATAACCTATGGCGAGGGGCCTGATGTGTTCGGGTCAATAGAGCTTTAAAGATTAGAAACGCCCGTCGGGATCCTCCGGCGGGCGTTTCCTGTTGGGAGCCATGCACAATGTCGGATATCGAAAATTGTGGTGATGCGATTGCAGACCGTATTGCGATACAGGATTTGGTGCATCGTTACTGTGATGCGCTGTGCCAACGAGACCACAAAGCCTTAGTGGATACATTTGCCGCTGATGGCGTTTGGGACATTGGCCAGGGTGAAGTAGTCGGCCGGAACGCGCTGTCGGAAAAATTTCACAAGGTGTTTGAGCTGTTCGACCATGTCCTTCAATTGACCCACAACGGCGCGGTCGAATTGAACGGAGACACCGCACATGGTCGTTGGTACGTAACGGAATACGGCCTCACCGCGAAAGGCCGGCGGACATTTTATATTATCCACTACGATGATGAATATTGCCGCACGGAGAAAGGCTGGCGGTTTTCGCGTCGCACCGGCGTCTGGCACTATCAGGATGCACCGGATCTAAGCGGCAATTTCGGTCCGCCACCCGGTTTTAGTACCTAAGGCTATCGGATTTGTAACGCTCTCTCCACACTAAGCTGCGGTCTGCGACTGACGCCGTATGTAAAAGCCGGCGATTATGTGATACGATAATCTCATAGAAAACGCCAAATACCCTATTTGGTAATATATCTGCTGGCGCGCCAAGCCGGCTTAGTGTTGCGAGACATCATGGACCGCGAAAACGTGTTTGCAAAATATGGTTTTGGATTGCTCGAAGGTCTTTTGACATTTGTGGGCTTTATCGCTGTTATCACGCCGCTGATCCTTTGGTCGGTTCCCCAGTCCGGCGATTTTGCTATTACGGCCTATGTCTACGTTGTGTCGGGTGGTGTCGGCGCTTTTCTTGCCGTCGTCGGTCTGACGAAGTTGCAGCACCGCCTGTACCCCGATAGTGCGCCGGAGGGTGAGGTCAGGGATTTTGAAACCCTGCGTCAACTGCGCCTTGATTGGGAGGTGGAGCAGGATGCAAAACTTCGGGCCGGCTATGGCCGTCTGACAGTTAAAGGTTTTGCCCGGCGCGACCTTGGTTATATGGCTATCATTGCCTCATTCCTGGCGCTGGTATTTGTGGTGTTTTTCCTGCCCGCAGCGGCAATTATCGAACTCGATGTTTTGACGAGGCTTAATAATACGGTCCTGGTTGTGGAAGATAACGACGACGAACGTGCCATGATCAGTCGATTGCTCCTAAGGTCGGGCTACGAAGTGGTGGAAGTGGAGACGGCTCTTGAGGGGTTGGCCGTACTGGATGGAGATGTTGAGATCAATCTCGTGCTGACGGATGTTATCCTTTACGGTGGAATGAAGGGCACGGAAATGATGCGTCGCGTTTGGCGTAAGGTCCCTGAGATGCAGGCGATTTTTACCGGTTATGCCTATGATAAGTGGGAAATTCGAAAGGCATTTGGCGATGAAGCCGTCGTGTTATCAAAGCCATTTCTGATCGGTGAGTTTCGCAAAGAAGTCAGAGCCGCGCTGCTTAGAAATTGAGTAGGAATTGCCTCATGACTGAGGTTCCGCAACGCCGTAGCCGCGGGCAAAGCTGACGGCGATATCTCGACGATGAATGCGCCAGCCTTCCTGGGTCTTATGATAGATATCTCGGTATTCACCAATCATCACCTCCGCCTCATCTAGGGGGGAGAAACTCCGGCCTTCCTCGCCATCATGGCGGTAAAGCGTGAAATAGACCACGCCCGTGGCCGTATCCGATCCGGTACGTTCGATCAGGGAATTATAGGAAATATGGCGGGATATACGGCGGGCATTTTTCTGTCGGTGGGTGAAGCCCTTTAATAAACCAGCGTGTCCGGTCAATATGATATTGCCATGACGCCAATCCCAAACAGCATCTTCGGTAAACAGATCCACGGCGCGCGCGGCCTCACCATGATCGATGAAGTGACAATATTTCGCGATCAGACGCTCAATCTCGCGCTCCATTAACAGGTCTTCAAGGCTCATCTGCGGTAACCGTGACCCCGTGCGACCACGGCATCCAGCAGGGACAGATCGCCTGGTTCAACGACATTGCCACGGGGGAACGGGGGGCCGGGCAATGCACCAATCTGCATCAGGACACGGTCGTCCTGGTAGTAGCAGTCATAGATTTTCAGCAGCAGACGGTTAAATGCTCTTTTGTCCGCCTTGGCCATATCTTCCAGGCGCGCCACGCGGGCGGGCAACGGCGCGTCCGTAAAATTTTCGTCCAGTTGATCGAGCACCAGCACAATCGCAGGCATGAAATCTTTAGCCTGCTCATCCAGATAGACAAGGAAATTCATCTCCCCGGCACTGGGCATGGTGCCGTCCTCGCTGGCCGGCAATATCGTGTCCAAAAGCGCCGAGAGACACTGCTGCTGTGCGCTGCTTAAGTGAATATCTGTGGAGTTTTTCATTGATTTGATCCTGACCGTCAGTCAAACAGGTTGGCTAGGTTTTTCTTCATGGTATCTGCGATGTAAAGCGCCAGGGCCTGAATGGTGCTGGTTGGATTAACGCCGCCCGCAGTCACAAAAATGCTGCCGTCGACGATAAACAAATTCTTCACATCGTGACTGCGGCCCCAGGAATTAACCACCGAAGTTTCCGGGTCGTTCCCCATGCGCGCCGTGCCCAACAGATGCCAGCCGGCGGGGCGCAGCAAATCAACCTCAACAATTTCCTTGGCACCTGCAGCCTCCATCGCCTCCCGACCCCGGGCCAGGCCATGGGCCAGCATTTTGCGGCTGTTTTCACTGACCCGGTAGGTGATTTTCGGTGCCGGAATTCCGTTACTATCCGTCAGTTCAGGATCCAATGTGACCGTGTTGCATTCCTCCGGCAAGTCTTCACAGACATTGGCAATGGATGCGACATGGTCAAAACGGTCTCGAAATGCCTCGTGATGGCCAGGTCCCCAGGGAATGGTGCCCGTTGCATGACCCTGCATCGCTGTTGCCAGCGGTCCTGACCCACGGACGATCTGCATGTTGTAGCCGCGCACGAAATCCCGGTCCGCGCCGGTTTCATAGAATTCCTTGCTAAGAATGCAGCAACCCATGGGGCCTTTGTGGCTGTCCAGGCGTTCTTCGAACAGGCCTTGTACGATACTGACGGGATGAAACATCAGGTTCTTGCCCACAAGGCCACTGCTGTTCGCCAGGCCGTCGGGAAATTGCGCCGACTTTGAATTCAACAGGATGCGCGGGGTGCCCACGCCGTTGCAGGCCATGATCACGACCTCCGCCTTCTGAGAACACTCCTGGCCCTCGCTGTCGTAGTAGATTACGCCATCGGCCATGCCGTCTTCCTTCAACGTTATTTCACGTACCCGGCACCGGGTCCGCAACTCAACGCCGCTTCGAATAGCCTGGGGCCAATAGGTGATATCGGTACTGGATTTACCGCCCTGGGCGCAACCTGATGTGCAGGGGCCGAGGTTTATGCATTTGTCCCGGCCTTCATAGGGCTGTGAAATAATCGCGCTGTCGGACGGCCACCAGTGCCAGCCCAGCTTATCGTACCCCTTCGCCATGGTTTCTCCCACAAGCCCGATGGGCAAAGGGGGCAGGGGCGGCTGCTTGGGCGGATACATGGGATCCCCCGTCAGGCCGGAAACTCCCATCATCCGATCATTTTCTGCGAAGTATGGATCCAACGTATCATAATCGATAGGCCAGTCATCTGCGACGCCATCTAGGGACTTCACCTTGAAGTCCGAGGGGTGCAGGCGCGGGAAATGCGCTGCATAAAGTATCGTGCCGCCACCGACCCCATTGAAATTAACAACGTCGATGGCGGAGGCGTCATTGTTGATGGGATAATCAGTATCCCGTCCCCGTACATTGGGATTTATGTGGTAAGCCCCGGTTTGCTGCGCTTCCCAATTTTTGCCGTTCGATGGATATTTCGACGATGACATCCAATCCCCTTGTTCCAGGCATAGAATGCGCATTCGGGTGTCTGTTAAACTCCACGCCACTGCGGCCCCTGATGCGCCAGCACCAATAATAAGAACGTCCACCGGGTCATTTTCGGGGGTTTGAGCCATGTCTATCCTCGTCAATCCATATCTATCCACTTGCTCCAAATGGCGATTCAATTGAACGTCGTAAGTCTGAACCGAAATGTCATCTCGGCTTCCGATGTCACAGCGTAATTAGCTGGTGGATAAAAATGAGGGTAGGTCGGGGAACGGGCCCTGTCGAACCATTTCTGTAGGGAGCGGCGGCTAGGCCAGGATATCGAGGGAGATATCTCTTTGTGACGGCGGTACTGTCGACGGGGGTGCCTGGTCTTCAACAACCGGCGGTTCCGGATAGGAGACGGCCAGGTTGTTTGTGGGGTCGCGCTCTTCCTCCGCCTCTTCCGTTTCCTCTTCAGCGTCGGGCCGGGGGGAGACGGCACCGGTATTCATACCGCGGGAGAGCACGGCAAGAAAGCCGCCGAAACTCATTTGCAGACCGGATAAGGCCTTGCTGTCCAGGATCGCCCGCTGTTTATCCGCCGTCGTTTGATCATCAACGACGGGAGAGGCGATGTAGCCCAAATTATGCTCAGCCGCATGAACGCCTGGAACCGTTGCGACGCCATTCATTGATGGGCCACTGGTTTGCGATCCCTTCGCCTTTTGATTATGGGCCGGGATAAAGGGTTCGTGAATGCTGTTTATGGCAACCATGCGGTTCACTTTTTCTGATCTTCAGTATACTTAATAATTCACAACTAAATATGGTTGACAACATGTTAACAGCAAACAAAAAAAATCGAGCATAATCATGGTTAACAAACGTTAACTAATTCGTGGAATATTAGGGGCGATCTCTGAGCAGGTTTTTTTAGGGCATCTTCAACCGTCCAACAGGTGTGCTACTATGAGGAAAATATAGGAGACGGACCATATGTTGAGTGCTGAGCAGATCGCCGAATATCACGACAAAGGCTATGTCGTTCCTGACTATCGCCTGAGCGAGGAAACCCTTGTCGCGATCCGCCGGGATCATGACCGCCTGCTGGCTAAACATCCCGACTTCAGGGATAACTGCCCCGCTCTGTTATGCTATGACATGGCGTTTTTGAATTATGCCCGGGATGAGGCCATTTTGGACATGGCGGAGCAGCTCATCGGCTCCAATATCGCGCTTTGGAATATGAGCTTTTTTGCCAAGCCTGCGTTGAATGGCAAGAAAACACCCTTTCATCAGGACGGCGAGTATTGGCCGATCCGTCCTTTGGCGACCTGCACCGTTTGGATCGCGGTGGATGCAGCGACAGTAGAAAATGGTTGCCTGCGCTACATTCCCGGCTCCCACAAGGCGAAGCGTCTGATGCGCCATGACCAAAGGGATAATCCTGAATTCACCTTGCAGCAGGAACTGCAAGCCAACGAATATAATGATGATGAGGCAGAGGATCTATTGTTGGAGGCCGGGCAGATGGCGTTCCATGATATCTATCTGGCGCACGGCTCGGAGATCAATACCTCACCCCATTCCCGGCGTGGCATGACTTTACGTTTGATGCCCACATCGTCGGTCTATAATCGTGACGTGGCCAAGGATATGCACCGCGACCGTGGTGGGTTAGATATGTCGAACCATTCGCTGTTTTTGTTAAGGGGTCAGGATCTGTCCGCCGGCAATGATTTCCGGGTTCGAACTTCGGCAGCTTGATCGCCGGTATCTATTCGTTGATGTCACACCAGACCGGTGTGTGGTCCGAGGGGCGTTCTTTGCCGCGCGGAGTACGGTCAATCTCCACATCGCCCAAACGATCAGCGGCCTGGGGGCTTAACAGAAAATGGTCAATGCGCACGCCGTTGTCTTTTTGCCAGGCGCCGCGTTGATAATCCCAATAGCTGTAGGCG
>JAPKBD010000068.1 GCA_028824965.1 Alphaproteobacteria bacterium
CTTCTTGTCAGCAAGATTTCATCGTATGTTGCAGCGACCCATTGAATCCACCGCACATATTATTAGAAAATGGAATAAAGGGTAGCGCCCCCTTTTTTTCTTGCGCTATCGTCAAATCATGCAACTTTACGACGATCTAGTTCATGAACGCGAGCCCCCAGCCGGTCGGAAAGACAAAGCCGAGGGAGGATTGGAGCGCCACCTTACCGAGGCCGCCGTATTGCTTGCCTTTGCCATGCATCTGTTTGAGACGGAACCCGATCTACTAGAAATCGAAATCCATCCAGATGGTGAGCACGGTAAAAGGTTCGACATTCGAGGGTGGCTGGAAAAGCAAGGTTTTCAGCTTACGAAATCCGTTGGCACCACTAGCTATGGCGGTGTCTACAGCCATGGTGAAAGGACGATTATCGTGAGCCTAAAGCCAGGCTTAGGGGATGTTGTGGCGTTGACTGATCGCCAGACAATCATCGCAGAATGTAAAGGAGGGGTAATAAACAGCCGCCACGCAGGCCAACTATCTCGGCTTCGTCGCGGACTATGCGAAGCGGTCGGCCTTTTGATGGTCCGCGACCCAAGCAAAGAGCGGAATATCGCAGTCGTCCCATACACAAATGAGACTAGCCGACTGGCAAGACGCATGATTGAGCGCTGCCATATATCAGGGATTGAGATTGCTCTAATCCAAGCAGATGGTGAGGTCAACTATGTTGGTAAATTACGGTGATAGTTTACTGAAACTTTGGTCCCGCTTTCGATTCTCGTCGTAATTCCAATCCTGCTAAATAAGCGGTCACCATAATCCGAATTACTCAACTAACCCGCAGCATAAAGCCCAATGGCACCGGATGCGGCCAGGGCGTTGATGTCTTCGTCGGTTTGGCCAAGCTGCGATAGGATTTCCCGGCTGTGTTCGCCCAGGTGGGGGGCGTGGACCATTGGGTCGCCTTCGCTGGGGGGGCGGATGCCTGGGATGATGGGCATGGGGATTTGGCCGACGCCGGATTGGTTGATCCAGCGGACGGCTTCGACCGCGCGGACGTGGTCATTTTGGAAATAATCGCCGTAATCCTGCACCGGGGCGAACAGCACATCTGCCGCTGATAATGCCGTCGATAGGTCTGCGACAGTCCTGGTTTTGACCGCTTCCCGCAACAGGGGCATTAGTTCATCCGCGTTGGCAAAACGGGCGGGGACGTCGCGGTATTTTGGGTCGTCGGCCAATTCGGGCAGGCCGATAACGCTGCACATGCCGGCAAAGTGGCTGTCCCGGCGGGCGTTGATGGTGATGAAGCCGTCCTTGGCCTCAAACATCGCGACGGGGACGCCCAGGGGGGCGGTTTCGCCTTTCTCCAGCTCAAACTCGATCATCTTGGCGGATTGGAACGCGCCTATGGCTTCCATTAGTGAGGTTTTGATGTGTGCGCCGCCGCCGCCAGAGCCGAACTTCGTGGCGCGGCGGTATAGTGCGGGGGCGACGGCCTGAAAACCATACAGGCCGGTGACCACGTCGATGGCGAGCAGGTTGATACGTTGGGGCAGGCCGTCGGCGTCCAAATTGGCGGACATCAGGCCGGAGAATGCCTGCATCACGCTATCCGTTGCGGGCAGGTTTGCATTCGGCCCGGTCTGCCCGAAGCCGGTGATGGACAGATAGATCACCTCCCGGTTTTCCCGGACCACCGTGTCGTAATCCAGGCCCAGGCGGGCCGTGACGCCGGGGCGATTATTCTCGATTACCACGTCTGCTTCGTTGGCCAAACGAAGCGCAATTGCCTTGCCGTCGGGATGCTTGAGATCCAGGGCCAGGCTGCGTTTGCCCCGGTTGAAGGCGATGCCATAGGCGGAATTGTCGCCATATCTCGCACCCAGCTGCCGGCCCCAATCGCCGCCGAGGGGTTCCAGCTTCACAACGTCGGCCCCATGGCGGGCCAACAACATGCCGCAATGGGGCCCGGCAACCCCTTGGGAGATGTCCAGGACCTTCAGGCCCGCATACGGGAGGTCTTCGTAACTCATCATGGTTTCTCTCAATTACGGTCTTGATAGGCTTCGAAATCCGCCTGGGTATCGATATCGGACAGGGTTTCCAACATGACGACCCGCGCCGTGCCTGGCAAGTTGGATAAGCAGTCCGCCAAAGCATGGGGGCTGGACCAGCGGGCATTCTTAAACAGCTGCCTCGCCCCTTGGCTGCGCCGCAAACCGACCAGCCAAAAGCCGCCGTCCGCCGCCGGTCCGAAAACGACATCGGCGCGCCTGAGGGCTTTCATCGCCTGGGCCACGTGCTTTGGGCTCAGGTCCGGTATGTCGCCACCGACCAAGACCACGGGGCCAGCATGTGCTCCCATGGCCCGGGCCATACGCTGGCCCAGATCACCCCGGCCTTGGGGTTGGCGCGGTATCCGCCTTGGCCAGCGTGTGAAACCTTGATCCGGGCTGACGGCCGCCACAGTGCGCCAACGCCGATCATAACCTAGACGCTGCCACAACGTGGCCAGCATGCCGTTATAGAAACGCCAGGCCGCGAAGGCACCAATGGTTTTGCCCAGGCGGGTCTTCACTGCGCCCAGGCGGGGGGCCTTTACGAACAGGATCAGTGTGCCGCATTTAGCCTTGGCTTTCATTTGTATAGTTTGACCAAATATTTTGGCGGTACGCGGAGAAAATAAAGGCTGAGGCATAGCAAATTACGGGCCGGGCGCAGGCCATAGCCGCCCTCCCTATAACGCCGGGCCGATGTTGTGGCGGCAATTGGCAGCATCGCGAGGCGCTTGCGCCCGATCCGGCGCACCAGGTCCACATCCTCCATCAAGGGCAGGTCGCGATAGCCGCCGACCTTGCCATAGAACTGCCGGGACATGAGCAGGCCCTGGTCACCATACGGCAGGCCGAATTTGGCACAACGCCAGGCGACAATCTTTTCCAGCCGCCGGGCCTTGGGGTCCGGATCATCAAGGGCAAAGCGAAAGGCTGCCGCGCGGGCGTTGTTGTTCTGATCCGCGATGAAGGCCTCCACCGCAAACAGCCAGTTGTCGGCCAGAACAGTATCGCCGTGCAGAAACAGGAACCAATCACCTACTGCTGCGACTGCGCCGTGTTGCAACTGCCCACCGCGGCCCCCATGTCCCTGGGCCCCGCGAAGCACTTTTGCGCCGGCAGCCTCAGCAATAGCTATCGTTTCGTCTTCGGAACCACCGTCTGTAATCAACACCTCCCCAATTAAACCGCTCTCCCGCCCGCTTTGCAAAGCGGCCAGGGTGGCGGGCAGGGAGGGGGCCGCGTTCGAGGTGGGGATGACGACTGAAATCATGGCGCATCATAACGCATTTTCAGCTTATCTAAAAATGTTCCTGATTTGTTCTTGATTTACGCTGTGAGAGTCGTAGAGTCCCAAAATCATGGATATCAAGGATGACAGCAGCACCAACCGTATGCACCCCGTGGCCCGTCGTGGCCGGGGTGCTGCCTCCAACCAATCCGGGCGCTATGAGGGTCAGGAGCGGGAATGGTGCGATGATGGCTGGGGCAATCTGGATGATGCGCCGCCGCCCCTGCGCACCTCGTTGACCAAGGACAGCAGCCGCAAGGTCATCAGCTTTAACCAATCGCCTGATCTTGGTTTCGATCGCGCCATCAATCCCTATCGTGGTTGCGAACATGGCTGCATTTATTGCTTTGCCCGCCCCACCCATGCCTGGCTGGGTCTGTCGCCGGGCCTGGATTTCGAAAGCAAGCTGTCGTTTAAGCCTGATGCACCTAGCGTTCTGGAGCGGGAATTGCGGCGCAGCAGTTATAAATGCCGGACCATGGCACTGGGCACCAACACGGACCCCTATCAGCCGGTGGAACGGCAGCTGTCCGTGACGCGGGAATTGTTAAAGGTGTTGGACAGCTTCAATCATCCCGTCTCCATCGTCACGAAATCCAATCTGGTCTGCCGGGATATTGATATTCTGGGGCCGATGGCAGCCCGTGGCCTGGTCAAGGTATCGCTGTCTGTCACCACCTTGGACCGGCAGCTGGCCCGGCGGATGGAGCCGCGGGCGGCCACACCGGAGAAGCGCCTAGGAGCGCTGGCCAGCCTGGTTAAGGCAGGCATACCCACCGCCGTTATGGTCGCCCCTGTCATACCCGCCCTAACGGATATGGAGATGGAGGCGATTTTGGGCCGGGCCGCAGGGCTGGGCGTGCAGAGTGCGGGCTATATCCTCCTCCGCCTACCTTTGGAGATTAAGGCCCTGTGGCGGGACTGGCTGGGGGAACATTACCCTGACCGGGCGGAGCGGATTATGCGCCATATTCGCGAAGCCCGTGGCGGCAAGGACTATGACAGCCAGTTTCACCAGCGCATGGTCGGTGCCGGACCCTATGCAGAATTGATCGCCCAGCGTTTCGGGCTGGCCTGCCGCCGGCTCGGCCTTAACCAGGGGCGGGGGGAGCAGTTGCTGGACAGCAGTCAGTTCCAACCGCCCTTGGCACGGGATGGTCAGCTTTCCCTGCTGTAAGCAATAGGATAAACAGGACGCAGATATTTGTATTTGGAAGAGGGAACATCATGCTTAGCGTTGAAACACCACAGGATCTGAAACAACACGTGGGCGAGGAGATGGGCGTCAGTGAATGGGTCACCATTGATCAGGACATGATCAATAAATTTGCCGAAGCCACCGGCGATCATCAATGGATCCATGTTGATGTGGAACGGGCGAAGCGGGAGCTACCCACCGGCACCACCATCGCCCATGGTTATTTGACCCTGTCCTTGCTGCCCCGCCTGTCGGGTGAGCTGATGGAGATCGAAAAGAAAAGCCGGGGCGTCAACTATGGCTCCAACAAAGTGCGGTTCACGGGCATGGTGCCTGCCGGCAGCCGGGTTCGCCTGCGGTCCACATTGAAAGCTGCAGAAGATGTAAAAGGCGACGGTATCCGCATCATCGCCGACGTTGCGATGGAGATGGAAGGCAGCGACCGCCCCGTCATGGTCGCCGAAACAATCTCTATTTCCTACGCCTGATTTTGGCGCTCACGCCAGTGCGCAAGACGCACGGGCTTCGCGGGGGCGGCGCAGTAGCGCCGGGCCGCCGTCGCGGCCTTGATTAGGTAATTCGATAGTTATCGAATTCAGTTCAGTCGAAATGATATCGACCAATTTCGGCCAGTAACGGCCGCGACGGCGGCCCGGCGCTACTGCGCCGCCCCTCGTGGAGCGGTGCGCCTTGGCGCATTAGCGTGAACGCAAAAAGCTAGACTGTATTCGATACTTAATCGAATACAGTCTAGACGTTGAAGCGGAACAGCATGATGTCGGCGTCGTGGACCAGGTAATCCCGGCCCTCTGAACGCATGCGCCCGGCATCCTTGGCACCCTGTTCGCCCTTGCAGGATATGAAATCGTCATAGGCGATGGTTTCGGCACGAATAAAGCCGCGTTCGAAATCACCGTGGATCACGCCCGCTGCACCTGGTGCCAGGGTGCCGTCGGTAATGGTCCAGGCACGCACCTCCTGTGGGCCGGCGGTGAAATAGGTCAACAGGCCCAGCAGGTCATAGCCGGCCCGGATAACCCGGTCCAGGCCCGGTTCCGATAGGCCAAGGTCTTCCAAAAAGACGCTGACTTCTTCATCATCCAGCTGCGCCAGTTCCGCCTCAATGGCGGCGGAGATAACGACGACGGCGGCACTTTGTTTTGCGGCCATCTCCTCAACCTGGCGGCTGAAATCGTTGCCAGTTCCTGCGGATGCCTCATCAACATTGCAGACATACAAGACCGGTTTGGAGGTCAGCAATTGCAGCTGCTGAAAAGCCTTGGCCTCGTCCTTGGAAACGTCCACATCACGGGCTGGTCGGCCATCTTGTAGCGCCTCAATAATACGGCCCATCAACTCCAACTGCATCTTGGCCTCTTTATCACCGCCGCGTTCGCGCTTGATGGCGGTCTGGCTGCGTTTCTCCAGGCTTTCCAGATCAGACAGCATCAATTCCGTATCAACGGTTTCGGCATCACTGATGGGGTCAATACGACCGTCCACATGGGTGACATTGTCATCCTGAAAACAGCGCAAAACATGCAAAATGGCATCGACTTCGCGAATATTGCCCAGGAACTGATTGCCCAGGCCCTCACCCTTGGAGGCACCACGTACCAGCCCGGCGATATCGACAAAGGCCAATAGGGTCGGGACCACCTTTTTCGGCTCGGCGATATCCGCGATCAATTGCAGGCGCGGGTCGGGTACGGGAACCTGGCCCACATTAGGCTCGATGGTGCAAAAGGGATAATTCTCGGCTGCTGCTGCCGCTGTTTTGGTCAAGGCATTGAATAGCGTCGATTTGCCCACGTTCGGCAGGCCGACTATGCCGCATTTGAAACCCATTTGCTGCTCCGCTTGCGCGCCTGGGCGCGAATTTTCTAAAAGGGGAGCGCGGGGCATACCGCTGCTACACGGTTTTGTCTAGTCCGCGTGTGTCATCGGCACAGAGAAGCGGAAGGTTGAACCTGTTCCCAGCGCGCTCTCCACGTCGATTTCGCTGCCATGGGCGGCGGCGAATTCGCTACAAATTTGCAGGCCCAGGCCGGTGCCAGGTTCGCCCTGGGTGCCGTTTCTTGACTGTGACGCCATGAAATCGAACAGGTCGCTTAAATGGTCGTCATCCATGCCAATGCCGGTGTCGGTTACCGAAATCTCTATCCGCTGGCTGTCAATCGCCGCGGTAGCAATAACAATGGTGCCGCCCTTTTCCGTGAACTTGATGGCGTTGCTGACCAGATTGCGCAAAATAGACTCGATCATGTCGCTGTCCACCGAAACACGGTCGTACTGGGGCGTATATTCCAGCGTGATACCTTTTTCGGCGGCGGTTTTGGTCTGCAGGGCAACGGCCCTCTCGATCAGAGGCGCCAGTGGTTGCGCCGTCGCCTTAAACGTAGTGTCCCCCATTTGGCTACGAGACCAGCGCAACAGATTGTCGACCAATTGTAGCAGCCGACTGCCGCTTCGATTAATCTCCTGGGCATAGTCACCAAGTTCCTGGCGGGTTGCCTGTTCTGCGTGATCGGCGATCAATTGGGCAAATCCCAGCACTGTGTTGAAGGGGCTGCGTAAATCGTGGGCAACGATGGAAAACAATTTATCCTTCAACATGTTGGAACGAACCAGTTCATCATGCTGGGCCTTCATTTCGGCCTCGGCCTGCTTTTGCTCTGTAATGTCATGAAAAGTAAGCAGCCACATATCGCTCAATAACGGGCTGCGGGTAACCGCAAAGATGCGATCACCGCGCAATTGAATTTCGCGGTGACTTGTTTGACGTTCGGTGGTCAAACCGGACCGCTCGGCAATCAGCTCGCTTGGATTGATCGCGCCATAGTCGCCCCGTTCGGCCAGAAAAGTTACCAAGGTTTGCCAACTGGTGCCGACTTTCATCAAATTGTCGGGTAGGTCAAAAATTTCCTGGTGTCGGCTGTTCCAGGCAAACAGGCAGTTATTCGCGTCAAAAGCGGCGACAGCCTGGGGCAAATGCTCCAAAATTTCCCGCAGCATATATTCATTGCTGCCGGGCTGGACCGCACCCTCCCATAGACGGGGCATCAGCTTTCCGCCAAGCACCATACGATCCGTGTCTGTGCTGGTTTCGGGCAAGCCAATACTATCCCAATTCGTTTGGGAAGGCGTGCTATTTTCGGCCCTTTTATTCATGCGCGACAACTCACAACCGCATTGCCCGTTTATGTCTTGGGATGGCTATACCATTATGGCGATATTAAATATACCCTAATGCCATTTTCTATGGGATGGTTCTAGTCTATCCTGGCTAATACTAATGGAGTGTGAACAACAGCCGTGATGCGGCTAATCAAATTGGCCGCGGGCCACAAAATGCGGGTTTTCGAAGCCGTTTTTTCCATATCGCAGTGGCGTCCCGTCAATGTGACGGACGCTACCACCGGCACAGGCTAATACCGCGTGGCCAGCGGCAGTATCCCATTCCATGGTTCGCCCCAGACGAGGGTATAAATCGGCTGCACCCTCAGCGAGGCGGCAGAATTTCAGACTGCTGCCGGCATCAATCCGTTCCTTGATCGCAAAGCTGGCCAAAAATTCATCCGTCTTGGGCGATGCGTGGGAGCGGGAGACCATGGCAACCAATCCCTCATCGCTAGGAACCCGGGCGCTGATCGCGTCAGCCTGCCCGCCTGCACCCCGACGGCACGTCACCTGTCCCGGCCCGGCGGCGGTATAGGTTTCGTCTTTTGCGGGTACGTGCACTGTGCCTAGGACGGGGTCACCGTCCCGGATCAGGGCGATATTGACTGTAAAATCGCCGTTGCGGGAAATGAATTCCCGGGTGCCATCAAGGGGGTCAACCAGCCAAAAGGGTCCGGCCCCCACATCCGGTGCCTCGCCAGCGGCCACCTCTTCCTCCGCCACCACGGGAATATCCGGGGTCAAGAGGCGCAGGGCGGCGACGATGACCGCTTCGGCTGCCTGATCCGCCTCTGTCACGGGGCTTTCATCAGCCTTTGTTTCGACCGCGAAATCTTTGGCATAGATTTCCATGATCACGGCACCGGCCTGTAAAGCAATGGTCTCTATCGCTGCAGCCAAGTCTTTATCGCTATGGCTCATAGTCTAACGCCCTCCTGAGGCTTGGATTGTTGTGGCTGTGATGTATGACGCTGCGTCAGAGATCAACCACAGGGCCGTTTGGGCCATTTCCTCCGAAGTACCGGCACGGCCCAGGGGCGATGCGCCGCCCAATTCGGCAACCCGCTCCGGCATGCCCATGCGGGCGTGAATTTCCGTATCAATGACGCCGGGCTGAACGCCTGCTACCCGAATGCCTTCGCCGGCGACTTCCAGGCCCAGGCCATGGGTGAATGTCTCCAACCCGCCTTTAGAGGCCGCGTAGTGCAGATACTGGTTCGCCCCGCCCAGGCGCGCGGCGGCTGACGAGATGTTGACGATGACACCGCCCTTGCCGCCATGTTTGGTCGACATACGCCGGACAGCCTCCTTAGCGCATAAAAACGGCCCGATCATGTTCAGGCGAAAAACCTCCGCCATATCGTCGGCTGCCATGTCTTCCAGTCGGCTGACGGTGCCGGTAATGCCGGCATTGTTGATCAGGGCGGTTAGGGGGCCCAGCTGGTCATCTACCACTTTGAACAGGGCAGTGATATCCGCCTCCCGCCCCATATCGCCACCAACGGCGATGGCAGTGCCACCGGCCTTGGTAATCTCGGCAACCACTTGTTCCGCCCGATCGGGGCTGTTGAGATAGTTAACGCAAACCTTAAAGCCTTGCGCGGCACCCAGAATGGCGCAGGCAGCACCTATGCCACGGCTTGACCCCGTGACGACTAAAACACCAGACATCCTTTATACGCTCCCGAGAGGAAAATTCAGGCGGGAGAACTCCGCCTATCGTGGGGTGGTATCATTCTTCGGAGCTAACTTCCAACACCAATACGGCACCGGCTAAAGAGACAACCTTGACCTTTGTACCTATGGCGAGGTCCGGACCTTCGACCTGCCAGGTGCTATCATCGACCCGCATGCGGCCGCGGCCACCGACAATCGCCGCGTCCAAAATGAAGTCGCGGCCGACATATTGCGCCCCACGCCGGTTCAGATCAGGGTGGTCTGTGGCCAGGGGACGGCGTTTAAGATAGCGCCGTGAGACGACGATTGAGGCAACGGACAGCAACGCAAAAAGGGTGAATTGCCATTTCCATACTAACTCAGGGACAAAAAAGACGATGGCACCAACTACGCCGGCGGCCATGCCCAGCCACATAAATACCGCGCCGGGGGCGAAAATTTCGAGGATAACCAGTACCAGAGCAGCGATGAACCAATCCCAATAGGCCAGGGTTTCCAAATATAACAGGACCTGCACGGCGCTTACCCTCCGCTACGCGGAATGGGGGACGAGCCACCGCCACCACTTCCGCCGCTGTTATTGTCGCCACGATCTGAAAACGTCTCGCGGGCAATTTCGGCAATGCCGGCGATGGAGCCAATCACGGAGGTAGCCTCCAGCGGCAGCATAAGGATTTTCTGATTGCGGGAGGTGGCGATTTTGCCTAATGCCTCAATGTAGTTTTGTGCGACGAAATAGTTGATGGCCTGAATATCGCCCTTTGAGATCGCCTCGGAGACCATGGCTGTCGCCTTCGCCTCCGCTTCCGCCTCACGTTCCCGGGCCTCGGCATCACGGAACGCTGCTTCGCGCCGCCCTTCCGCATCCAAAATGGCGGCCTGTTTTTCACCCTCGGCACGCAAAATTTCGGCGGCCCTTGTGCCCTCGGCCTCCAGAATATTGGCACGTTTTTCCCGCTCCGCCTTCATTTGCCGGGCCATGGCGTCAACCAGATCCCTGGGCGGGGCGATGTCCTTAATCTCGATCCGGGTGACCTTGATGCCCCAGGGGGAGGTCGCGCCATCAACCACCGTCAGCAGGCGAGCATTAATCTCATCCCGCTTTGACAGCAATTCATCCAAGTCCATGCTGCCCATGACCGTGCGGATATTGGTCATGGTCAGGTTTAAGGTCGCCCGCTCCAATTGGCTGACTTCATAGGCGGCGGAGGCGGCATCGAGAACTTGAAAGAAGACCACCCCGTCGACCGCCACCATGGCGTTGTCCTTGGTGATGACTTCCTGGGTCGGTACATCTAGGACCTGTTCCATCATATTCATCTTTGCGCCGAGGCGGTCCACGATGGGCACGATCAGATGCAGGCCGGGTGTCAGGGTTCGGGTATAGCGGCCAAAGCGTTCGACGGTATATTCCATACCCTGTGGCACCACCTTGACGCCTGCGATGACCATGATGATGGCTAGCAATACGAAAGCAAAAACAAAGATGGTTGATCCGTCTACGTTGAAATACATGCTATTGTCCTTATGGGCCATGATTTGCGGCAGTATCAGTATTGTACAACTTTGCATGAACAGCATCCACGATAACCGGGACAGCGGACAATCGTGGGGCGGAATTAGCGGGGAGAAATCCGGATATGAGTCATACAGCATGAGCAATACCAGTAGAATTCATGCCTTTCATCCCGAACGTTATGGCGATGTAAAATCGGCGGTGCGGGCGCTGTTACATGCGGTAGGTGGCGAGGCAAAGGCGGCTGCTGCGTGCCGGGTCTCAAAATCTACATTATCCGAATATGGCAATCCCCGTTATGACGAACGGCACATGCCGCTGGATGTGATTTTGGCGTTGGAGCGGGCGGCGGGGCAAATGCCCGTGACAGAGCATCTGGCAGCCGAACATGATGCGTTGTTGCTGCATTTGCCTGTCGTTGAGGCGGTGGGGAGCTGGATGGAGCTCTGATCCGCCAGATAGTCTATGCGCTGACGGGCGTTCAAAATACCTGCCTCGGCCCATGCCGCCAGACGCTTGGCCGACCCCATGGCCCGTGCCGTAGCGCGTCGCCGTTCCAGTTCTGCAATGTCTTCCTCGAACGCCATTTTACTCATCCTCTCAACAGTCGCATTTAGCATTTAGTTTGTTTTTTTGCTGATTGGGCGGGTCAACCGCCCCGACAAATCAGGAACACCAATTCCTTATCGGCTGCCGCCGTTTCATCCATGCAGGTTGTTTCGACCAGGCTATGGCCTGCTGCCTGGCAAAATGCCGGAAAATCCACTGCCGCAGCAGGGTCGGTGCAGATGACCCGCAAGTGGTCTCCGGGCATCATGGAAGCCAATGCTTTGCGGGCGCGCAGGACAGGCAGCGGGCATATCATGCCCCGCACATCCAATTCGATCACCGAATTGCTGGTTTCATTGCTCATGGGGATAGTGTAGCGCAGATGACGGCGGGGTAAAATCGGCGTGATCAGGTAACCTGGATTTCATTGGATACTGGCGAGGCGGGGTCAAAATGCCCATAATCAGAACATGCATTTAGATGCATGCCGATGCTTGGCAGTATTTTTTTAGGATTAATCTATGAATGGCTTCGATATCAGCTATGCAGGCGCTTTGGGTGGCGGTGTGTTGAGTTTTGTCTCACCCTGTGTCTTGCCTCTGGTGCCGGCTTACCTGTGTTTTTTGGGCGGTACATCATTAGAACAATTGTCGGGAGAGGGTGAGGCAGAGGTCGGCGCGTCTCGGCGCGTTGTCGTTTCTGCACTTTTTTTCATTTTTGGCTTCTCCAGCGTCTTTATTGCCCTTGGTGCATCAGCTTCCGTTATCAGTGGAATTTTGTTGCAGCATAAATTGATCCTGGGGCAAATCGCCGGTGTAATCATTGTCGTATTCGGTTTGCATATTATGGGCCTGTTTCGTTTGCCCTTCCTGAATAGAGACGTTCGCCTGCATTTGCAGAACCGACCTACAGGGTATGTCGGGGCCTATTTTCTGGGCCTGGCATTCGCTTTTGGCTGGACGCCGTGTATCGGCCCAATTCTCGCAACGGTTTTGTCGATAGCCGCCCGCAGCGACAGCATGTGGTACGGGACGTCTTTGCTGTCTGTCTATGCCGCAGGGTTGGGTATACCATTTTTGCTTGCGGCTTTTTTAGCGGCGCCCTTCCTGCGATGGATAAAACGTATGCGTCACCAAATGCGACGTATTGAACTTGCCACTGGCACACTATTGATTGTAACAGGATTATTGTTTATTTTTAATTCCTTCGAATTACTCGGATTTTATCTAATCGAATTGATGCCAATTCTTGGGACAATTGGCTAATTGATTTATTTAGGAAAATCGCATATACTTTTTTCATTGGTATATTTAGAGGACTGACGTAACAACATATCGTATTGGGGCTGCAGCCTATTGGGAGGTCGGCTGTGTTAAGGGGGGTGTCGCGGTAATGCGTATGCGATATCCAATTGTAGAATGGGATGGGACAAAATGAACCTTGTAGCAGTTCACGAAAATGCGAAAAGTGCTAGTCGCATTTTGAAGGCGATGGCAAACGAACGGCGCCTTATAATTTTATGCTATCTTAGCGAGGGGGAACGTAGCGTTGGAGAGCTTGAGGAGCTAATTGGCATCAGTCAATCGGCCTTGTCTCAGCATCTGGCTCGTTTACGCAAAGATGGCCTGGTTGTGCCGAGACGTTCGTCGCAGAATGTATTTTATTCCCTGTATGGGAACGAAGCGCGGATGATTATCGGCTTACTGCAGGAATTGGTCTCTCATGATGAGGACGTTAGAATTTCCGGCTAGATAATTTCCGGCTAGAGTATGGTTGCATTAGACCTACTTAGACTCTTAAGAATTAGAGCAATTGATTCAATTGCTCTGGTGCGTTTCCTCGTCGCAAAATGCTCTAAATCGGCAATAGGGACTCGTCGATAATACGATCGGGCGGTTTGTGGCCATCCACAAAGGTTCGGATGTTAATCAGAACCTTTTCCCCCATATCAATCCGCCCCTCTATGGTGGCGGACCCCATATGCGGTAACAGCACCACATTGCCCATGGCCAACAGCTTCTTATTGACGGCGGGCTCATGCTCAAAAACGTCCAGGCCGGCACCTGCGATCTGCCCTTCCTGGAGAAGGCGAACCATTGCATCTTCGTCAATGACCTCACCACGGGCCGTGTTGACGATAAAACATTGAGGCTGCAGTAGTTGCAGCCGGCGGGCCGACAGCAAATGGTAGGTCGCCGGTGTATGCGGGCAATTGACCGAAATGATATCCATACGAGAGAGCATTTGATCCAGGCTCTCCCAATAGGTCGCCTCTAATTCAGCCTCTGTATCGGCATCGACCCGGTGGCGATTGTGATAATGGATGGACAGCCCGAACGCGCGGGCACGTCGTGCCACGGCTGTTCCGATCCGCCCCATGCCGATAATACCAAGCCGCTTGCCCCAAATACGATGGCCCAGCATCCAGTTTGGGCCCCAGCCCTGCCAATCACCGGCGCGCAGGACACGCTCTCCCTCCGTCACCCGGCGCGGCACGGCCAGTATCAGCGCCATGGTCATATCGGCGGTATCTTCCGTCAGAACACCTGGTGTGTTGGTCACCATGATGCCCCTCTCGCGTGCCGCATTGTGGTCGATATGGTCCCAACCCGTTCCAAACGATGCGATCAGGCGTAACCGCTCCCCCGCATTGGCGATGACGTCAGCATCAATCTTATCCGTCACAGTCGGTACCAAGACGTCGGCGAATTTCACCGCGTTGATCAGGTCTTCATGGCTCATGGGGTCGTCGGTCACATTCAGGCGGGTATCAAACAGTTCCATCATGCGGGTTTCGATCACGTCCGGCAGCTTGCGGGTGACGATAACAAGGGGTTTATTTTGCGACATGATTTTATCTCACCCAGGCATCGATATGGCCGGGAATGGCCAGAAAAACTATTCCTGCCTAGTCTCTAGCAGAACCTGACGCCAGGGACAAATGCCAGGGCAAATTGACCGGCCATGAATGCCTGCTTGACCCAGGTCTTGCGCCCTTGGCATAAGGTGCGTGTGAAGCTGATCCCACAGAGATATTTGACCCATCCCAAAGCCACATTTGTGGCCGCATTTGTGGCTGTAACCCTTTTTGTGGCTGCACTGGCAATGACCTTGCCGCTGCAAAATATTGCCATCGCAAAAGATGGCGCCAAAAAAACGGCCAAGGCGGTGGCTGCGGCCCATCCCGGTGCCTCGGGCCTGGCTATACCGCGTTTTGTGTCTTTGGCCTCCGCCACGGTGCATATGCGCGCTGGCCCTGGGGTGCGCTACCCCATCGCCTGGGTCTATCGGCGCAAGGGGTTGCCTTTGATGGTCATGGCGGAATTCGAATATTGGCGCAAGGTGCGGGACACAGACGGCACGGAGGGCTGGATGCATCGCACGTTGTTGAGCGGCAAACGAAATGCGCAGCTGCATGGTACGATCAATGATCTGCATCAGACACCGGATGCCAAGTCCCGCATTGTTCTGCGCGCAGAAGGCGGTGTGATCGGCAAACTTCTCGCCTGCCAAGGTGCCTGGTGCCGACTGGAACTGGGCGATATTCGTGCCTGGCTGCATCGGTCAGATATATTCGGCGCCCTGCCCAACGAAGAATTTTAAACTTGCTTGCCGACCTGCCGCTGCATGGTCTTAAAAACTCAAACCCCCCGACCGTTGGATGCGACAGCCAGGGGGCTTAGATGGAGACGGCGTTAGGGGAAGGGGAGCCCGGTTGCGCCGTCTGGTCGTCCGTTAGGGCTTATCTCTTTGGACCTGGGAAATTCCAGGCCGTGTGAGTGCGAAATTAGGCTGCCCGAACGGTAGTCAGGAATTTCTCCACCTCCGTGCGTAAATCACCGGCCTGCTGGCTTAGTTCATGGGTTGCCTCCAGCACCTGCGATGCAGCTGATCCGGTCTCCTGGGCACCTTTGTTAACCTCACCGATATTCTCGTTGACGTTCTCGGTGCCCTTGGCGGCTTCTTGTACATTGCGGGCGATCTCCTGGGTAGAAGCGCCCTGTTCCTCGACTGCAGCGGAAATGGAGTTACCAATTTCGCTGATCTGAGCGATTGTTTTGGAGTGAGGTGGTCCCGGAAAATCGGACGGTAGGTTAAGGTGTATTCCATCCCTTTGAG
>JAPKBD010000409.1 GCA_028824965.1 Alphaproteobacteria bacterium
TGTCGCCATAGCCGTTCTCCAGATCGGCGGAAACGGGCAGGGTGGTTGCTGCTGCCAATTCGGCGGCGTGCGCCAGCATCATATCCCGACTGACAGCGGAATCTTTCAGGCCCTGGCTAAAGGCATAGCCGGCAGACGTTGTGGCCAAAGCTTTAAAGCCCATTCCGGTCAGGATCTGCGTACTGCCAACATCCCAGGGGTTGGGAATGACAAAAGCACCGGGGCCTTTGTGCAATTCAGCGAAGGCCTCGGCTTTACTGTTCCGATCCTGGCTCATCTCATCTTTCCCTCATGTTTTCGCGGCGATTAAATCCGCTGCAGTTTGCCCCGCAATGCGGCCCAGATTAACGGCGGTTAGCAGGCCGTTGCCTGATAGATAGCCCCAGACCTTGCTGCCTGATACGCCACAGGCCGCACCGCCGCCCGCATACACGTTTGGCAGCGCACTGCCGTCCGGGCGCAGAACACGGGCCTGGGCATCGATCTCCAACCCCCCTTGGGTATGGAATAATGCGCCGGTTACCTTAATGGCATAGTAAGGCGCTTTCAATGCGGGTTGTGTGGTGAAATCTCTGCCAAAAGTATCCGTAGTTTCGCCGTTTGCGCAGGCGGCGGTTTTAGCCAAGGTCTGCCGCAGCGTTTCCACTGGCACGTCAATGATCTTTGCAAGCTCTTCAATATCTGCGCCGTGGCGCACTGCGCCGGAAGCCTCCGCCAGATTGAATTCCTCAAACTCGTGACCCAGGGTCAGCAATCTCTCATCCAATATGGCCCAGGCGGTTTGGTCCGGTTGGCCCAGAACATCCACCGCCTGTTCGGAATAGCCGCGATGCTCGTTGGAAAACCTTTGCCCCAACGTGTTGACCTGAATTCCACCGTTCATCATCACGGCCCAGGTGATCAGGATACCGTGGGGAGTGGCGACGGAGCCATGGCCTTGATAAGCGGTCATATGTTTGGCGGCGGCACCTAAAGCGCTGCCCCAGGTAACAGCTTCACCCTGATTGCCCGGGTGGCCGAAATATTCTGCACTGATCATCTCGGGGATATGTTCGGCCACCATTGAGCGATTGCCGCCATAACCGTTGCAGGCCAGGATTAAGGCCCGGCAACCAATCTCCTCGCGGCTGCCGTCGGGACGTTCGAGGGCCAGACCAACCACGCGGCCATCGTCATTGGCAAAAAGGTCGGTGACGGTCGCATTCGTCATGATATCGATTTCAGCCGCCTCTGCCGCGCGCAACAATCCGGCCATCAGATCAGCCCCCTGGCGGGACGGTGGGGCATGCATACGCAGGGCGGAAAATCCTGGGTAGAGGAACCCACCCACCAAAGTCAGCTCAACGCCGTGGCGATCCACCAACCATTCCACCGTTGGCCCGGAAGCGGTAGCGACGGCGTGCGCTATGGCGGGGTCGGCCTGGCCCTTGGCCTTGGCCTGGATATCATGGACCAGCATTTCCACACTATCTTCAACTCCTATCGCGCGTTGTTGTGGCGTGCCGCAGGCCGGGATCATGCCCGATGACAAGCCTGTGGAACCGCTGGGCAGGGCGTCCCGCTCCAACACCAGCGGCGCAATGCCGGCATCGGCTAATGTCAGGGCGGCGACCAGACCGCAGGCACCCCCGCCAATAATGGCAACGGGGACCTCCGCCTCAAATTGTTTGCCTTGTGCGGGCAGGACGCTCATCCCGCATCATCCGTGCTTTTGGCTTCAAAATTTCCGGTATCGAACCTGGCCCCGTCGGCCAGCATTTCAGGCGTTCCGATCAGGGCATTCAATTCGTCAAAGTCGATCATTTGGCTTCGGAACGGCGCAGTATTTCCATGGGTTTTTAGGGAGGCGAAATAGCGTCCCATCAAATGCCCCACGGCGCGGGCCAGGCCGCCCGGAAAAATCACAATGGAATAGCCAATTTTCTGCAGCTCAGCGCTGGGCAGAATGGGTGTGTTGCCCCCCTCTACCATATTGGCCAGCAGCGGTGCCTTGTCGCCCAATCGTGCCGTCACCTTGCGCATTTCTTCTACGTCGCGGGGGGCCTCCACAAACAGGATATCCGCGCCCGCCTCGTGATAGCGTTCGGCCCGATCCAGGGCGGCGTCAATTCCTTCAACGGCGATGGCGTCCGTGCGCGCCATAATCAGCGTGTCGGGGCTGCGCCGGGCGTCCTGTGCGGCCTTAATCTTGCCCATCATTTCGGCAGCTGAGACCAGTGTTTTACCGCTGAAATGGCCGCAACGTTTGGGCAGGCTCTGATCTTCCAGTTGGATGACGCTGGCGCCGTTGCGCTCAAACAATTTGACCGTGCGAATGACGTTCAAGGCATTGCCATAGCCGGTATCCGCATCAACGATCAGGGGTATGCCCACCCTCTCACCAATGGCGGAGAGGACACTGGCGACTTCATCCATACCCACAAGGCCCAAATCCGGCCGCCCGTAACGGGTATAGGCGATGGAGGCACCCGAGATATAGGCGGCGGGAAAATTCGCCCGTTCCACCATCAAAGCACCAAAGGCATCATATATGCCGGGGGCCACAAGAATTTCCGGGCGTTGTAGTTGGTCGCGTAAGCTGTCGCTGTCTGTCATGACAGGCGGTCTCCCTTGAATATTTACAAATAGGTCTACCGTCACGATAAGACAGATGGTGACGCACGCCACGGAAAATCTTTGTTCCGAAAAGGAAATTGGCCGGCTGGCCGGTCGACTGTCGGAGTTTTGTCCGAAATTGGGCCGTTTCGGCTCAATAGGCACGCAGGAACTAGCCCAAAATATATATATTCTATTGAGATCAACCGTCGGCTTTTTGTTGAATGGCCGAAAGTTAATGCTTCGTACATGTAATTTTACTAATTTCGCAAAGGTTGTGGCGTGAAGAGGTTTTGGGATGCGCATTTGTCGCAGAGAAAATTCAGAGACTAATGTGCACACAGTCCGCGAACGATTGGGTGAGCTGGCATCTGAAGTCCTGGAAAGGTGGCCTGTTTGTGGTCAGAGTTGTCCAAGCGAAACAGCGCGCCGTTGATCGGTGATTGGATCGACTTTTACAATACCGAACGCCCGCATTCGTCACTTGA
>JAPKBD010000069.1 GCA_028824965.1 Alphaproteobacteria bacterium
AGGCCGGCTAAACCCACCAAGCCCAATAAGCCGGGCCGTGGCGAACGTATTGTTATGGCTTCCACAAGGGGCGCGCTATGACCCACAGGGATGCACGGTGGGATGCACAGGTTTATGATCGCGACAACTCACGTGATGGTGGGGTGGAAAGCGATACCCATCTGATCGGCAGCAAGGCCGCGGCGATCCGCGTTGGGCGCACACGCTTGCTGACCGTTGCCTTGGTCTTTGCCATCAGCTTCGTTGTCCTGGGCGTGCGCCTTGTGCAGTTGACGGTCATTCGCGAACCGTCGCATTCCCTGGCGTTCATCTCGTCATCGCCGACAAAATCCACGGCTGGTCGGGCCGATATTGTGGATCGGAACGGCGTATTGTTGGCGACGAATTTAATAACCGCCTCGCTTTACGCCGATGCCCGCGTGGTGCCTGACGTGGCGGCAACAGCCCAGAAATTAGTCGCGATACTGCCGGAGCTAAGCCCCTCTGCGGTGCGTGAACGCCTGTCGTCGGGGCGCGCCTTTGTGTGGTTAAAGCGCAACCTGACCCCGACCCAACAGGCCGCCATCAACGATCTTGGTATTCCCGGCCTGCATTTCCGGGCAGAGCAACGCCGACTTTATCCCCATGGCGCGTTGGAGGCTCATGTTTTGGGCTTTACGGATGTGGACGGTAACGGCATCGCGGGGATTGAGAAATATTTTGATCAGGACATGCGCGACCGGGGCCCCGAGGGGAAATCCCTGCAATTGTCCCTCGACATCAGGGTGCAGCACGTATTGCGCGATGAGCTGACCGCCGCCATGCTCCGCTTTCGCGCCACGGGTGCCGCCGGTTTGGTGATGAATGCCAATACGGGCGAAATCCTGGGGCTGACATCGCTGCCTGATTTTGATCCCAACCACCCCTCTGCCGCCCCCGCCCTGGCGCGCTTTAACCGGGCAACAAAGGGCGTCTACGAATTGGGTTCGGTCTTCAAGGTATTGACCGTGGCCATGGCCTTGGACAGTGGCGTCACAAATATCGCCGGCGGCTATGACGCGACCAAGCCGATCAGGATATCCCGCTTCACCATTCGCGACAGCCATGCCAAGGCGCGTTGGCTGTCGGTGCCGGAAATCCTGATCTATTCCTCCAACATAGGTGCTGCCAAGATGGCGATGGACGTGGGCCGGGATGGCCAGCGTGAATACCTGGATCGTTTTGGCCTGCTGGATCGTCCCCGCCTTGAATTGCCGGAAGTCGGCGCACCCATCACGCCGGCACGTTGGGGTGATATCTCCACAATGACCGCCTCTTATGGCCATGGCCTCGCCGTCAGTCCCGTGCAATTTGCCTCTGCCTTTGCGGCAACGGTCAATGGCGGTGTGCTGATGCCCGCCACCTTGATCAAGCGCCGGGCCGGAGAGCGGGCGGTTGGCGTGCAGGTGGTGAGCGAGCAGACGTCGGAGCAATTGCGCCGCCTTCTTCGCGCCGTGGTGGAAAAGGGCACAGGGCGGAAAGCCAGCGCGCCGGGCTATCTGGTCGGGGGCAAAACCGGTACGGCGGAAAAGGCAGGCGTTGGTGGATACAATCGCAAATCCTTGATCTCGTCCTTCGTGGCGGCCTTCCCCATGACGGCCCCTGAATATGTTGTCTATCTGTTGTTGGACGAACCCAAGGGCAATAGCGAGACCCATGGTTACGCGGGCGCGGGCTGGACGGCAGCACCTTTGACTTCCCGGGTGGTGGGGCGCATTGCGCCGATCCTTGGTGTGCGCCCATTGGATGTGGCAGCTGCACCAATTCGCCGTGCTATGGCGCAACCGTTACACAGCAGGTTGCCGATGCGGAGCCGGAACGTTGCGGTTAATTGAGCTTATGGGAGAGAATATGAGCCAAGCGGTGGATATGTTGGCGGATATAGAGATTGCTGGCCTGACGGCGGATAGCCGTTCGGTAGAACCTGGCTATCTGTTCGCCGCCCTGCCCAGCGTTATCGCGGATAGTCCCATGAATGGCATCAATTTCGTGCCCGAGGCATTGCGTCGGGGTGCGGCAGCCGTCTTGGGGCCACCGGGTCTGGCAGCCAATCTTGAAGCTCCCATCGACGTGCCTGTTATAGAGGACGAAGACCCACGCCGCCGCCTGTCCCAACTGGCGGCGCGATTTTTTGCTGAACAACCGCGCACCATTGTTGCGGTGACGGGCACGGCGGGGAAAAGTTCCGTCGCTGATTTCGTCTGTCAGATCTGGCTGGCCATGGGTATTTCCGGCGGCTCCATGGGAACTTTGGGAATAAATTCAGCGCCGTTACAGCGGCCCTTGGCGCACACAACACCGGACCCGGTCGTGTTGCACGAGGCCCTGCGCGATTTGGCCGCCGCCGGTGTCGATCATCTGGCATTGGAAGCCTCCAGCCATGGGTTGGAGCAAAGCCGGCTGGATTTCGTGAAAGTCATGGCAGCCGCGTTTACCAATCTATCCCGGGATCATTTGGATTATCACGCCAACGAAGAGGCCTATTTGCAGGCCAAGCTGCACTTGTTCAAGGTGGTCATGGGCCCCGGTGGCACGGCGGTTTTACCGCAAAATCAGAATTTGGGGCAGGATTTGACGAACCGTCTGCGTGACGCTTGTCAGGCCGGGGCGCACAAAATCTGGACGTTTGGTGCCGGTGGCGACATTGATTTGCGGTTGCGGGAGATTAGTAGCGCCGGGCAGCGTCTGACCATTGCGGCCCAAGGTGTTGACGCGACATTGGATCTGCCCCTGATCGGGGCTTTTCAGGCAGATAACGTTTTGTGCGCAATTGCCCTGGTGTTGGCCTGCGGTGAAACCCCCGATGATGTCTTTGCTGCCGCCGCGCAATTGACCGGTGTGCCGGGACGTTTGCAGGCGGTGGGCGGCAACGTCTACGTGGATTACGCCCATAAGCCGGATGCCCTGCGTGCCGCCATCGATGCCCTGCGGCCCCATACCAAAGGCCAATTGGTTGTTGTCTTTGGCTGCGGCGGCGACCGTGATAAGGGCAAGCGTCCGATCATGGGCGCTATCGCTGCCGATCTTGCTGATCAGATTATCGTCACTGATGACAATCCCCGCAGCGAAGATCCGAGCCTGATCCGGGCAGAGGTTTTGTTCGCCTGTCCCGGTGCGGTGGAGATCGGTGATCGCGGCATTGCCATTGCTACGGCCATTAACGGTTTGGCGCCCGATGATGTTTTGTTGATCACCGGTAAGGGGCATGAGACCGGGCAGACCATCGCCGGCGTCACCCACCCCTTTGATGACCGCGATGTCGCCCGGAAAATTTTGGCGGAGCGGCGATCATGAACGCGCCCACCCTATGGCAAGCCGATGACGCTGCCGCCGCAACGAAGGGCCAGACCGCCACAGATTGGCGCGCAAACGGTGTTTCCATCGATAGCCGGTCTGTGCAGCCAGGCGATTTGTTCGTCGCCATTCAAGGCCCGAATTTTGACGGCCACCGATTTGTCGCCGACGCTTTGTCACGTGGCGCGGCGGCTGCCATGGTCAGTCGCCGGCCCGATGGCTTAGGCAAAGACGCGCCGCTGTTGCTGGTCGATGACACACTTGCCGGATTAGAGGCATTGGGCCGTGCGGCCCGCCAACGCAGCGCTGCCAAAATTGTCGCGGTTACGGGCAGCGTCGGCAAAACCGGCACCAAGGAAGCACTGTTTCAAGCCCTGGAGCGTAGCGCGTCCACCCATGCATCTGCGGGCAATCTGAACAATCATTGGGGCGCGCCGCTCAGCCTTGCGCGGATGCCTTCACATAGCCAGTACGGCGTATTTGAATTGGGTATGAACCATGCAGGTGAGATTGCACCGCTTAGCCAGTTGGTCCGACCCCATGTTGCTATCATCACCAATGTAGAGCCGGTGCATCTGGAATTCTTTTCATCGCTCTCTCAGATCGCGGATGCCAAGGCCGAAATATTCGAGGGGTTGGAGCCTGCTGGCATCGCGATCCTGAACCGGGACAGCGCCCATTTCGATCATTTGGCCGCCGCGGCGAAGGCTGCCGGCGTTGGCCGGGTCGTCTCCTTCGGTGCTCACAAAGACGCCCAGGCGCGCCTGATCGGGTTGGCGCAACATCCCACCTGTAACTGTATCTCCGCCGATATCGATGGTCAGGCCGTAACCTACAAAGTCGGCGCGCCGGGTCGCCATTGGGCCATCAACAGCCTGGCTGTATTGGCCGCCGTGCGTGCTTTGGGCGCGGATTTGGGCCTGGCCGCCCTGGCTATGGCCGATGTCACTGCGCCCAAAGGCCGCGGCGAACGCCATGTCATTGCCTATGACGAGGGCACGTTGCTGGTCATTGATGAAAGCTATAACGCCTCCCCCATTGCCATGAACGCCGCTATTCAAACTCTCGGTGCGGGAGCGGAAGACACAAAGGGTCGCCGCATTGCGGTGATGGGGGACATGTTGGAATTGGGCCCCACATCGCCCGACTTACATGCCGCGCTGGCCCCAACGTTGGTTGAGGCAAAGGTCGACCGGGTTTTTGCCTGCGGCCCGCAGATGGCGCGCTTAATTGATGCGCTGCCCCAGCACATGCGCGGCAAGCACGCGGAAACCTCCCCCGAATTGCTGGCGGCAGTTATGGCCGCTGTACAGCCAGGCGATACGATTTTGATTAAAGGCTCCCTGGGAATGGCCATGGCACCCATCGTCCAAGCCTTGTGTGGTTTGGGTGAAGATCTGTCTGCTGCCGACGCCAACGCAGCCAACGGAAACGGATAGGGGGGGCGATGCTTTTTAATCTACTTTACCCCCTGGCTGAAGATTTCAGAATTTTCAATCTGTTCCGCTATCTGACCTTTCGCACAGGTGCGGCGATCATGACCGCGTTGATCATCAGTTTCATCGTGGGGCCGCCCCTGATCCGCTGGTTGCGCAGCAAGCAAGGCCGTGGCCAGCCGATCCGCGATGATGGACCACAGCGCCATATCATTGCCAAGCAGGGCACGCCCACAATGGGCGGCTTTTTGATCCTGCTGGCATTGTCCGTGTCCACATTGTTGTGGGCGGATTTAAGCAATCAGTTCGTTTGGGCTGTATTGCTGGTCACCGCTGGCTTTGGTTTGATCGGATTTGCCGATGACTATCTGAAGGTCACCCAAGCTAATGTGCGCGGCCTGCCGGGTCGTTTGAAGTTGATTTTGGAAGTGATCGTCGCTGTCGTCGCCTCCGTCTGGATAATGTCATTCCAGCCTGATGGTTTGTCCCATCACCTGGCGCTGCCGTTTGTCAAAGACCTGTTGTTCGATCTGGGCCTGTTCTCCATACCCTTTGCCGTCCTGGTCATGGTCGGTTCCTCCAATTCAGTGAACCTGACAGACGGCCTGGATGGTCTGGCCATCGGACCCTTGATCATCGCGGCATCGGCCTTTGCCTTGATCGCCTATTTGACCGGCAATGTGGTTTTTTCCGGTTACCTGCAGCTCCACGCCGTGCCGGGTGCGGGTGAACTGGCGGTCTATTGCGGTGCGCTTGTGGGCGCGGGGCTGGGCTTTTTGTGGTTCAACGCACCGCCTGCCATGGTTTTCATGGGGGACACGGGCAGCCTGTCCTTAGGTGGTGGTCTGGGTGCTGTTGCCGTCGTTACCAAGAACGAATTAGTTCTGGTCATTATCGGCGGGCTGTTCGTTCTGGAAACCGTCTCCGTCATCGTGCAGGTGGCGTCTTTTAAGATGACCGGGAGGCGGGTGTTCCGCATGGCCCCGCTGCATCATCACTATGAACAAAAAGGCTGGGCGGAACCTACCATCGTCATTCGCTTTTGGATCATCGCCGTTATCCTGGCCCTGTTCGGCCTGGCCACGTTGAAGTTGCGGTAGGCCATGATTACGATCACCCGCTATAGAAACAAATCGGTTGCCGTGTTCGGCCTGGGGCGCACGGGTTTGTCCGCTGCCAGGGCCTTGATCGCAGGCGGTGCACAGGTGCTGGTTTGGGATGATGATCCCAACCGCCGCTCTGATGCAGTGAAGCTTGGTGCCGTTCCGGTGGAGCCGACGGATGAGGGCTGGAATGGCATCGCTGCGTTGGTGTTAAGCCCCGGCGTGCCCCTGACCCACCCCCAGCCCCACATGGTCGTCGCCTTGGCAGAGCGTTTGGGTGCCGAAGTGCTGGGCGATATCGAGTTGTTTGCCCGCACCCGGCCCATGGCCTCGGTCGCGGCGATTACCGGAACGAACGGAAAATCCACCACCACGTCCCTGCTGGAACATATTCTGGCTACGGCTGGTCGGCGGGTTGAAGCTGGTGCCAATCTGGGCCGTCCGGTGCTGGATTTTGATGTGTTGGATGCAGGCGGCGCTTATGTGTTGGAGCTGTCGTCTTACCAGATTGATTTGACCACCGGCCTGCGGCCCCAGGCCGTGGCGTTGCTGAATATCAGTCCAGACCATCTTGACCGCCACGGCGGCATGGATGGTTATATCGCGGCCAAACGCCGGTTGCTGGAAATGGCCTGCCCGGACAGCACCTTGGTGATCGGCAGTGACGATGACTGGTCAGCACGTCTGTACGCCGATCTGGTTGCAGCTGGGCGCAACGTGATTGAAGTCTCCGTTCGCTGTGAGGTGACAAACGGCATCTATGCCCGCGATGGCCGTTTGTATCGGGGTGGTACGCCAGAGCCTTTGGCGGATCTGAATAACATTGAAACACTGCGCGGCGCGCATAATTGGCAGAACGCTGCCGTAGCGTTCGCCATGGCCGAGGCGTTGGGATTGGCCGCTGATCAGATTGCACCATCGTTGGCCAGCTTTGCCGGTCTGCCCCATCGTATGGAAGTGGTCGCGCGCCACGGCGACATCCTGTTCGTCAACGATAGCAAAGCCACAAATGCGGAGGCTGCGGCCCACGCACTGGCCGCCTACGACAACATTTATTGGATCGCCGGCGGTATCGCCAAACAGGGCGGCATTGCAGCCCTGGCATCATTATTCGGCAATATTGCCAAGACTTATTTGATTGGTGAAGCTGCGTCGTCCTTTGCCGCCAGCCTGGATGGTTCTGTCCCGTTTGAGATGTCCGTTGACTTGGCCACGGCCGTCTATGCAGCCTATGCAGATGCCTCTGCCGCCGCTGGCGGGGTTATCCTGCTGTCGCCTGCGTGCGCCAGCTTTGATCAGTTCGACAGTTTCGAGGCCCGTGGCGATCACTTCCGTGCCTTGGCCCATGACATAATCGGCAATGGCAATGGTAACAATCAGCATCCGCAACGTGTGGCGGGAGGTGCTGGATGATGTCCTTTGCCCGCACAGATACCTCCCTTGTGGGCCGGTGGTGGTGGACCGTTGATCGGTGGACCCTTTTGGCCGTGGCGTTGCTAATCGCCATTGGCAGTCTGTTGACCCTGGCCGCCAGCCCGGCGGTGGCGGAGCGTCTGCATCTGCAAAGCCATCATTTCGTTTTGCGCCAGATGATTTTCCTGCCTTTGGCTGTGGCCATGATTTTCGTGGTGTCATTGATGAGCCCCCGGGGCGTGCGCCGGATTTCCGTTTTTGGCCTGGGTATCAGCCTGCTGCTGGTCATCGCGACCCTGTTCCTGGGTGCCGAGATTAAGGGCGCGACCCGGTGGCTGCATTTTGCCGGGTTGTCGATCCAACCCTCCGAATTCGTCAAACCCTGTTTTGCCGTTGTTGCTGCTTGGATGTTGGCCGAACAACGCCGTCGCGAAGGGGTGCCGGGTGGTTTGATTTGCACTGGCCTGTTCATCCTGGTGGCCAGCCTGTTGGTGCTGCAACCGGATTTCGGCATGACCGCCGTCGTCGCCCTGGTCTGGTTTGGGCAATGTTTCATCGCTGGTTTGTCCATGGTCTGGATTGCCGTTCTGGTTGGCCTTGGCCTGGCTGGCGCGATTGCCGCCTATGCCACCATTCCCCATGTCGCCAGCCGCATTGACCGTTTTTTGGATCCTGCCAGCGGTGACAGCTATCAAATTGACCGGGCCATGGATGCCTTTGGCCAGGGCGGCCTGTTAGGCCGCGGCCCCGGCGAGGGCATGGTCAAACGGGTTTTGCCCGATGCCCACACGGATTTCATATTCTCTGTCGCGGGGGAAGAATTCGGCCTGATCGCCTGTTTGATTATTGTCGCCCTATTCTGCTTTATCACCCTGCGCGGATTTGCCAAATTGCTGCGAGAGGATGATCTGTTCATCTTGTTGGCCGCAGCCGGTTTGTTGACCCAGTTCGGTTTGCAAGCAGTCATCAATATTGGTGTGAACCTGAATCTGCTGCCGACCAAGGGCATGACGTTGCCGTTCATCTCGTACGGCGGTTCGTCCATGTTGGCCTTGGCGTTGGCCATGGGCATGGTGCTGGCCCTGACACGTCGCCGCCCCAACCTTGGGGGGCTGCCATGACACATATTGCGCATGCCCCGATTATGTTGGCGGCAGGTGGTACCGGTGGTCATGTTTTTCCAGCCCAGGCCCTGGCGGCAGAACTGGATCGTCGCGGCCACGCGGTGGATATTGTCACGGATCGCCGTGGTGATGATTACAGCGGGCAGTTCCCAGGCCGCACCATTCACCAGATCACATCCGCCACACCATCTGGGCGCGGTCTTCTGGGCAAGATTGCAGCTGTCATAAATATCGCACTGGGGACGATGCAGGCACGGCGTCTGATCCGCCAGGTCGCACCCGCTGCCGTCGTCGGCTTTGGCGGCTATCCTTCGCTGCCGACCATGTTGGCGGCCATAACACTGTCCGTACCCCGCGCCATTCATGAACAGAACGCAGTCCTGGGCCGGGTCAATCGCCTGGTCGCCAGCCGTATGGATGCCATCGCAACTTCGTTCCCGATCACCAAGGGGCTGCCTGATAACGATGCGCAGCCGCAATTGGTAACGGGCAATCCGGTGCGTGATGATATTCAGGCGTTGGCAGATCAACTCTATGAAATACCAGGTAACGACAGCCCGTTCCAGCTGCTGATTTTTGGTGGCAGCCAGGGTGCCCGCAAATTCAGCCAGGTTATCCCTGCCGCCCTGCTGGCATTGCCCGCAGACCTGCGTCAGCGTCTGGCCGTGGTACAGCAATGTCGCCCCGAAGATCTTGATACGGTGCGCGATGTCTATGCCAAGGCCGGTATTGATGCTGAGACGGCAAGCTTCTTTGACGACATGCCCACCCGTTTGGCAGCGGCGCATCTGGTTATCGCCCGCAGTGGTGCGGGTACGATCAGTGAGCTGGCAATGGTGGGCCGGCCCAGTGTGCTGGTGCCCTATGCGCACGCAATGGACGATCATCAAAGTCGCAATGCGGAAGTATTAAGTTCCGTCGGCGGTGCCTGGGTGCTGCCAGAGGCTGATTTAGACGTGCCTGTGTTGAGCGAACATCTGGCGAAATTGATGAACGAACCCGCATTGCTGGTTGATGCGGCAAAGGCCGCACGCGGTCGCGCCCAACCGAATGCGGCGGCACAGCTGGCGGAATTGGTTCTGGCTTTGGCCGAAAATACCGATAACGGGAGGGCAGCCGCATGAGAGCGCTGCCATTGGACATCGGGGTCATTCACTTCGTCGGGATCGGCGGCATTGGCATGAGCGGTATTGCCGAAGTCATGTATAACCTGGGCTATCAAGTGCAGGGCAGCGACCAAGCGGAAGGTGCCAATGTGGTGCGTCTGCGCGAACTTGGCGTTAAGGCGATGATCGGCCATGCGGCAGAGAACCTGGGCGAGGCCCGCGTGGTCGTGATCTCCTCCGCCGTGCAGCCCGATAACCCGGAAGTGGTCGCCGCACGGGAAGCGATGATCCCCGTGGTGCGTCGGGCCGAAATGCTGGCCGAACTGATGCGCCTGAAATGGGCAATTGCAGTGGGCGGCACCCATGGCAAAACGACAACCACGTCCATGGTCGCCACCATTCTTGATGGGGCCGACTATGACCCCACCGTCATCAACGGCGGCATCATCAACGCCTATGGCACCAACGCCCGTTTAGGCGCAGGTGAATGGATGGTGGTGGAGGCGGATGAGAGCGACGGCAGTTTCACCAAACTGCCCGCGACCATTGCTATTGTCACCAACATGGATCCCGAGCATCTCGATTTCTACGGCGACTTCGAAACGGAGCGCGCCGCCTTTCAAAGTTTTATCGAGAACCTGCCTTTCTATGGCTTCGCCGTGATGTGCCTGGATCATACGGAAGTCCAGGCTTTGATCGGGCGGATCACGGACCGTCGCATGGTGACCTATGGCTTAAGTCCGCAAGCCGCCGTTCGCGGTGTTGATTTGAAGGCCTCTGCCACAGGCATGCATTTTGACGTTGCGATTACGGATCGGGTCAGCAACGAAACCCGCCTGATACAGGGCTTCCATCTGCCCATGCATGGGGACCACAACGTTTTGAACGCCTTGGCAGCGATTGCAGTCGCCCAGGAAATGAAAATTTCTGATGACGTATTAGTGTCGTCTCTGGCAGGTTTTGCCGGCGTCAAACGCCGCTTTACCAAAACAGGCGAGGTAGGTGGCGTAACGGTAATCGATGACTATGGTCATCACCCGGTGGAGATCGCCGCCGTTCTGAATGCTGCGCGCGCGGCATGTGCGGGGCGGATTGTCGCCGTGGTGCAGCCCCATCGTTATACCCGACTGCGCGATCTGTTTGAAGAATTCTGCACCTGTTTCAACGATGCGGATACGGTCGTCGTGGCCCATGTCCATGCCGCCGGTGAAGAGGCGATCGCGGATATGGATCGGGATGCCTTGATCCAGGGTTTGTTGGCGCGCGGCCATCGCCGGGTGCTGGCGCTGGAAGCACCTGAAGATCTGGCACCCTTGATTGCCGACGAAACCAACAGCGGTGACATGGTTGTCTGCCTTGGTGCCGGAACCATCACCACCTGGGCCAATGCCCTGCCGCAAGATTTATCGACCCTACTAAAGGCTACTGCGGGAGCAGATGGGTCATGACGACAGCCGAGAAAAATCGCCCGACATTGCTGTCCCGCCTGCCGGAAGTGCGCGGGCGCTATATTGAACATGTGGATTTATCCGGCAGCACCTGGTTCCGCGTGGGGGGGCCGGCGGATGTGCTGTTCCGTCCGGCGGATGCGGCTGATCTGGCTGGCTTCCTGGCCAACTGCCCGAAAGACATTCCCCGCACGGTTCTGGGATTGGGCTCCAACTTATTGATCCGGGATGGTGGCGTGCGCGGCGTTGTGATCCGCCTTGATCGTGCATTTGGCGAGGTCCATGTGGATGGTGAATTGGTCACGGCGGGGGCCGGTGCCCTGGATGTAAATCTGGCCCGCATTTGCCGGGACGCAGGTTTGGTTGGGTTTGAGTTTATGCGCGGCATTCCGGGCACGGTCGGTGGCGGCCTGCGGATGAATGCCGGGGCCTATGGCCGGGCCTTTCGCGATGTCCTTGTCTGGGCAGAGGCGATTGACAGCGCCGGTGTCGTACACAAAATGATGGCGGATGAGCTGGACCTCGGCTATCGCCATTGCGGCGCGCCCGAAGATTGGATTTTCACCGCTGCTCAATTCCGGGGCCGGTTTGGCGACAAAGGCGAAATTAGCGCCCGTATGCAGGAAGTCCGTCAAGCCCGCAAAGACAGCCAGCCGGTCAATACACGGACGGGCGGCAGCACCTTTAAAAATCCCGGCAGTGAAAACCCCAATAGCTCTAAAGCGTGGGAGTTGGTGGACCATGCAGGCTGTCGTGGCCTGGTACGCGGCGGTGCCATGGTCTCGGAGCTGCATTGCAATTTCCTGATCAATACCGGCGGTGCCACGGCTGCTGATCTGGAGGCCCTGGGCGAAGAAGTCCGCCGCCGGGTCCATGCTCACAGCGGTGTCATGCTGCAATGGGAAATCCGCCGCATTGGCGATTATGGACCTGACGAGGCACCGGAATTGGTTTTGACTGAGGTGGTGCCATGAGTAGACCGAGCATCCACGTCGCAGTCCTGAAGGGTGGCTGGTCGGCAGAGCGGGAGGTCTCGTTGGATTCTGGTGCAGCCTGTGCGGACGCCCTTCGTACGGCGGGCTATCGGGTCACGGAAATTGACGCGGACCCCGGCTTGGCTGCGCAATTGCAAGCCTTGAAGCCTGATGTGGTCTTCAATGCCCTGCATGGCCGCTGGGGTGAAGATGGCTGCGTCCAGGGTCTGCTGGAACTTATGGGCCTGCCCTACACCCATTCAGGCGTTCGCGCATCCGCCATGGCTATGCACAAGCCGTCTTCCCTGGCGGTCTTTCGCGCCAACAATATACCCTGTCCGGATGGCTATCTGACGACGGTCGAGGCGGTAAATGAAAAAGATCCTCTCCCGCGTCCCTTTGTGGTCAAGCCACCCAACGAAGGTTCCACATTTGGTGTGCGGATCGTTCGCAGTGGCGATAACAATCCCCCCATCGGACCTGATTGGCAGTTTAGTGAGGACGTGCTGGCCGAGCCGTTCATTCCTGGGCGGGAGCTGACGGTGGCGGTGATGGATGGCCGCGCTCTTGGCGTGACCGAAATCAGGACTGAGGGTGGCTTTTACGACTACGAGGCCAAATATACCGAGGGCGGCTCCCAACATCTGTTGCCCGCGCCGATCCACGCAGATATCTATGCCCAGGCGATGGAGCTATCAGAACGCGCCCACGTGGCCCTGGGCTGTCGTGGCGTCAGCCGGGCCGACTTCCGCTATGACGATACGCTAGGTGAGCCGGGCAACCTTTACATGCTGGAGGTCAATACACAGCCCGGCATGACCCAAACATCGTTGGTGCCGGAACTTGCCGCCCTTTGCGATATTGATTTTCCTGCCCTGGTGCACTGGATGGTGGAGGATGCGGGATGCGCGCGCTGATGCAGATTTTCAAGCCTAAGAAGGCGGCCGCGAAACCAGCCCGCCGGCGGGCCAGCCGGGCGTCCCTGCGGCGGCGCTATGGCATCATGGTTTTGTCTGTTGTGATCTTTTTGGGCGGATTAGGTGCGGGCGGTTGGCAGCTGTGGCGCAGCGGTGTTGTTGGCCAGGCCTACACGAATGTTAGCGATGCCGTGTCCGCATGGGGCGACCGGCAGGTCCAAAATGCCGGCCTGACCGTGCAGCACGTATTTGTCACGGGACGGGGGGAAACATCCAAGAAACAGGTGCTGGCGGCAGTTGGCGTGCGCAATGGCCAATCGATCCTGGCCTTTGATCCGGATCAGGCCCGCGCGCGACTGCTTGAATTGGGCTGGGTTGAAACCGCACGTGTGGAACGCCGTTTGCCCGATACCATTGTGGTGCGGATCAGCGAGCGAAAAGCCCTGGCCCTGTGGCAGCATAAAGGCCGCCATGTCCTGATCGATCAGGGGGGTAAGCCAATTACCCGCCGTCATCTGGCCCGCTTTGCCCATCTGCCCATCGTGGTGGGCAAGGATGCGCCCACAGCGGCTGCCGGCTTGATCGAAATGCTGTCCCGGCAACCGACTTTGTTCGCCCAGGTCCGCGCCGCGGTGCGAATAGGCGAACGGCGTTGGGATGTGCGTTTGAAGAACGGCGTCAAAGTGCACTTGCCCGAGGATGATGCAGCCGGTGCCTGGGATCGCCTGGCCGAACTGGTGGCGGAGCACCGGATATTTGAGCGGGATGTCGCAGCCATCGATCTGCGCCTGGCCGACCGCCTGGTGTTGCGCCTGACACCAGAGGCTATCGCCAAGAAAAACAAAAAAGGGAAGGACACCTAAGTATGGCCGTCGGTAAAAATGGTCTGATCACCGCCCTGGATATTGGCAGTACAAAAATTTGCTGCTTTATCGCCCGGCCCGATGGGGCGGGCGGCGTACGGGTGATCGGCATCGGCCATCAGATCGCACGCGGAATGCGGGCTGGCACCGTGGTGGATATGGAGGCGGCGGAGGAAGCCGTCCGTGGTGCCGTCGATGCAGCCGAACGCATGGCCAAGGAACGGGTCGATAGCGTGATCTTAAGTTTCTCCGGCGGGCGTCCGGCGTCCCGTTTAATTGATGTGGAAACAGATATTGCCGGTCATGAAATTGGTGAGCGTGACCTGAAACGCGCCTTGGCCCAGGCCCATCTGCTGGCCCAGCGCAGTACCGAGGGGCGCGAAATTCTGAATGCCATTCCCGCCGGCTATTCCATCGATGGCGCGCCGGGATATCGGGAACCACGCGGTATGTTCGGTTCCCGTCTGGGTTTGCGTCTGCATGTCGTCTCTGCCGCCGCGGGGCCGTTGCGGAATATGAAGCTTTTGGCAGAACGCTGCCACCTTGAAATCGCTTCGTTGGTCGTCGCACCTTATGCCGCCGGGCTGTCGACCCTGGTTGAGGACGAGATGGACCTGGGCGTGACCCTGATCGACATGGGCGGGGGTAGCACGGATGTCGCTGTTTTCTATGACGGACATATGATCCACACGGATCAGGTGCCCGTGGGTGGCAACCATGTGACCAACGATATTGCCCGTGGCTTGTCCACATCCGCCGCCCATGCTGAGCGTCTGAAGACTTTGCATGGCAGTGCGGTGGCCGGTCCGGATGACGAACATGCCATGGTCAGTGTGCCACGGGTTGGGGAAAGCGGCGCGGATGCTGTGCAGCAGATCCCCCGCTCCATGCTGATCGGGATTATCCAACCCCGCATCGAAGAAACGTTAGAGCTGGTGCGCGACCGCCTGCAGGCCTCCGGCCTAGCACGCACAGCAGGCCGACGCGCCGTGCTGACGGGCGGTGCCGCATTATTGACCGGGGTGCGCGAACACGCCGCGCGGGTCCTGGATAAGCAAGTTCGCGTCGGCCGACCCCTGGGCGTGCATGGCCTGGCGGAAGCGACGGAAGGTTCCGCCTTTGCCGCTGCTGCCGGGTTGTTGGTGTACGCCGAACGCGGGCCCGGCCAGGCGCACATGGAAACTATGGCGGATACTGCAACGGGCGATGGCCGCATCCACCGTCTGGGCCGCTGGTTTAAGGAGAATTTTTAGCATGACCAAGATTGATACAAGACCATCCCAAATCATCGCATCCACTGCATTCATCACAATGACCACCAACCAACCGACCGCAATTACTGGGGTTCATCCCATTGCGCACCGGAGCCTATAGGTAAAGGAGACCTGAACTATGACCATCAACCTAAATGCCCCGCTAATGACAGAGCTGAAACCCCGTATCGTTGTGATTGGGGTGGGTGGCGCAGGCGGCAATGCTGTCAACAACATGATCTCTTCCGGCCTGGAAGGAGTGGAATTCATCGTTGCCAATACGGATTCCCAAGCCCTGGCGCAAAGCACGGCGGATCGCCGCATCCAGTTGGGCGCGGCCATTACCCAAGGGTTGGGTTGTGGTGCCCGACCTGATGTGGGCCGGGCCGCAGCGGAAGAGGCCATTGATCAAATTCTCGACCACATGGCGGGTACCCACATGGCCTTTATCACCGCCGGTATGGGCGGCGGTACGGGCACGGGCGGTGCCCCTGTTATTGCCGAGGCCCTTCGTGCCCAGGGAATTTTGACAGTTGGTGT
>JAPKBD010000410.1 GCA_028824965.1 Alphaproteobacteria bacterium
TCCGTGATCCCGATGGTATCCACCAGGCTAAGCACACCGCCCCGGAAAGGTGGGAAGCCCCACCCCATGATAGAGCCAACATCAGCATCGCGCTTTTCGGTGATCACGCCCTCTTCCATACAGCGCGCGGTTTCCACGGACTGAATATACATCAAACGCCGTTTTACATGCTCAACATCCGGCTGCTCTGCCGCTGGTGGGCAGGTTTCCGCCAAACCGGGCCAAAGGCGCTTGGTGCCTTTTTCGGGATAATCATAAAAGCCCTTGCCGGCTTTTTTGCCAATCCGGCCCAGGTCTTCAACCATTTTGCGGACCAATTCATCGCCCGGAACTTCGACATAGTCATCGCCCATATCTTCGCGGGTCTGTTTGCCGATCTTGTACATAAGGTCGATAGACACTTCGTCCGCCATACCCAGCGGGCCGACAGGCATGCCGGCCATCTTGCCCGCGTTCTCGATCAACGCAGGTGCAACGCCATCGGCGAGGAGGGCCAGGCCTTCACGGACATAGGTCGCAAACACGCGGGAGGTATAAAAGCCCCGGGAATCCTGAACCACAATTGGTGTTTTACGAATTGCCTTCACGTAGTCGATGGCCTTGGCCAGGGTTTCATCAGATGTCCCCTTGCCCATGATGATTTCCACCAGGGGCATTTTGTCCACGGGTGAGAAGAAATGCAGACCAATGAAATTGTCCGGGCGGGTGGACGCTTCCGACAGACCGGTGATGGGCAGGGTTGAGGTGTTGGAGGCAAAGACGATGTCATCACCGGTCACCGCCAAAGCTTTCCTGGTCACATCAGCCTTGATACCGCGATCTTCAAACACCGCTTCGATAACCAAATCACAATTGGCCAAGTCGGCAAAATCCGTGGTGGCATTGATCTGCGCCAAGGTGGCGTCCGCCTTCCCCTGATCCATGCGTTTGCGGGAAACCTGCTTTTTCAACAGACCTTCCGAATAGGCTTTGCCCTTGTCAGCGCCATCCTGTTCCATATCCAACAAAACCACATCCAGGCCCGCCATAGCGGTGACATAGGCAATGCCCGCCCCCATCATGCCAGCACCCAATATGCCAACCTTTGTATACTTGGCCGCGGGCACATCCTTGGGACGTCCCGCACCTTTACCGGCTTCCGTCATGGCAAAGAACAAACGGATCATATTTTTGCATTCCGGCGTGATCGCCGTTGCAATCAGATAACGAACTTCAATGGCCAGGCCCGTATCGATATCAACCTGGCAGCCTTCAAACACACACGACATGATATTCTGCTGTGCGGGATAATTACCCATGGTGCGTTGACGCAACATGGCGTTACCGGCGGCAAAGGCTTGTTGCCCCATGGGGGATTGCACACCGCCGCCGGGAATTTTAAAACCCTTTTTATCCCAGGGCTGAACTTTGTTCTTTTGTCCATCGCCCAGGACCCAGGCCTTGGCCGCCGACAGCAACTCATCCGCCGGCACGACCGCGTCAACCATACCCATATTCAGGGCCGCTTTCGGTGCCAGCTCCCGCCCCTCTAACATCAAAGGTAGGGCCTGTTGCATTCCGATCAGGCGGGACAGGCGTTGGGTACCACCACCGCCCGGCAGCAAACCGATCTTGGCTTCCGGCAGGCCGATCTTAATCTTGGGGTCATCGGCAGCAATGCGGTAATGAGAGGCCAGGGCCATTTCATACCCGCCGCCCAGGGCATGGCCGTTGATGGCGGAGACGACAGGCTTGCCCGCCTTTTCCATGCGCCGGTATAACTCCAGCACAACGAAGATGAATTTTTCGATATCCGCTTTGGAGCCATCACCCAAAGCGGTCAAATCGGCACCGACCATGAACTCCCTATGGGACGAGGTGACGATGATGCCTTTGACATTGTCATCACCGATGGCCTTGTTCAGGGCATCAGAATAGTCCGCCATAGATTCCTCGTTCAGGACGTTCATGGGGCGGTTGGTCAGGTTCCAGGAAATGGTGGCGACGCCGTCGCCATCCACGTTGTAGTCCATCATCGTGCTTATCCCTAAGTGGTCGTCCGGGTCGTTATCATTCGGGCGCGTCGTGCCTTATTAAAGGCGTTCGATAATCGTGGCAGTGCCCATCCCGGCACCAACGCACAGGGTTGCCAGCGCGGTGCCTTGGCCCGTCCGCTCCAATTCATCCAACACGGTACCGAGGATCATCGCGCCCGTTGCACCTAAGGGATGCCCCATGGCGATGGCACCACCACAGACATTAATCTCGTCGTGATCAATATCGAGCGCCTGCATAAAGCGCAGGACCACGGCCGCGAACGCCTCGTTCAACTCCCACAAATCAATGTCGTCCTTGGACATCCCGGCACGCTTCAATGCTTTTTCCGCGGCCAATGAAGGCCCGGTCAGCATGATCGTCGGTTCTGAACCGATGGAGGCAAAGCTGCGAATACGGGCGCGGGGTTTCAGGCCCAGCTTTTCGCCCATTTCCTTGGTGCCCAGCAATACAGCAGACGCACCATCAACGATGCCGGAGGAATTGCCCGCATGATGGACATGTTCAATTTTTTCAATTTCCGGATAACGCTGAATGGCAACAGAGTTGAAACCGAACTGTTCACCGTGAGAGACAAATGCCGCATCCAATGATGCCAGAGACTGCATATCCGTCTGGGGCCGCATATGTTCGTCATGGTCTAAAACCACCGTGCCGTTGAGATCAACGACAGGCACCACGGAATTGGCAAAGCGGCCCTCGTCCCAGGAACGTTGGGCCCGCTTTTGGCTTTCCACTGCATAGGCGTCTACATCATCGCGGGAGAAGCCGTATTTGGTGGCGACCAGATCAGCGGAGATGCCTTGGGGAACGAAATAGCTATGGAAGGCCACAGCCGGGTCCGTGGCCCAGGCCCCACCGTCGGAGCCCATGGGCACCCGGCTCATACTTTCTACGCCACCGCCGATGGCCATATCAGACTGGCCCGACATAATCTGTCCGGCGACAATATTCACTGCCTCTAAGCCGGAGGCGCAAAAGCGGTTCACTTGGGCACCGGCGGTGCTTTCTGCATAGTCGGAATTAA
>JAPKBD010000411.1 GCA_028824965.1 Alphaproteobacteria bacterium
ACCGCCGCCACCTTACATGCCATTCATTATCACCAGGTTTCTGTGCCGGCCCGGCAGGAAGAGCTTTCATCACGCGCGCGGGCCAGCCTGAACGATATTTTGACCGTGCCCCTGTCCCAGGGCGAAAACCTATCTGACATCGAAGTGCAGGCAGAATTGGACAACAACGCCCAGGGTATTTTGGGCTATGTGGTTCGTTGGATCGACCAGGGTGTCGGCTGTTCCAAGGTGCCGGACATCAACGATGTGGGCCTGATGGAAGATCGGGCGACGTTGCGGATTTCCAGTCAGCATATTGCCAACTGGTTGCATCATGGTGTTTGCAGTGAGGCCCAGGTGATGGAAACCATGCGCCGAATGGCAGGCGTGGTTGATCTGCAAAATGCCGATGACAGCGAATATCGTAACATGGCCCCGAATTTTGACGGCAACGTGGCGTTTGAGGCGGCCTGCGATCTGATCTTCAAAGGCAAAGAACAACCCAGCGGTTACACGGAACCAATCCTGCATGCCCGCCGCCGGGAAGCGAAGGCGAAATACGGCTCTTAAAGAAAATCCGGATGGATTGGCCGGACTGACATAAGGGGAACGGCGCGATGAGCGAGTCTCTCAGCATGATGGCGACGACCGGTCTACTCGGTTACGGCTTTGGTGAGGATTCTTTCAGACACGGATTGGCGATGGATCTTGATTTCATTGCCGCGGATGCCGGCTCCATGGATCCCGGGCCGCACTATCTTGGCGCCGGTATACCATTTGTCAGCCGCAAGGCGATCAAACGGGACCTTGGGTTGATGCTGGAAGGTGCCCTTGAAAAAGGCATTCCTATGCTAATCGGCTCGGCGGGTGGCGGCGGTAGCGCACCGCAAGTGGCCCTGGTGCGGGAGATAATCGAGGAAATTGCAGCAGAGCGCGGGTATCACTTCAAAATGGCGGTGATCCATGCGGACCAGGGCAAAGATTATCTGCATGCGAAACTTAAAGCGGGCAAGATAGAACCGCTTGGCCCTATTGACGATGTAACGCCGGAGACGATTGAGGAAACCCACCGCGTCGTCGCAATGATGGGGGTTGAACCATTTCAAAAAGCCCTTCGTGATGGCGCGCAAGTTGTCTTGGCGGGACGTGCCACAGATGCCTCTATCTATTCGGCCATTCCCTTGATGCGGGGCTATGACCCGGGGCTGGTCTGGCATCTATCAAAAATTATTGAATGCGCCGGTGCGGTTGCCGTGCCAAAAACCGGGCAGGACTGCATGATCGGAACATTGAAGGCGGATCATTTCCTCGTCGCCCCGGCCCATCCCGATAGCCGCTGTACACGCATGAGTGTCGCGGCACACACCCTCTATGAAAACCCAAGCCCCTATCATTTGGAAGAACCCGGCGGCACTTTGGTAACGCTCGGATCCACCTATGAACAACTAGACCATCGCACCGTGAAAGTTGCCGGCAGCCGCTTTGAAAAGGCAAACCGTTATACGGTAAAACTGGAAGGGGTACGCCGAACAGGGTTTCGAACCATATTTGTAGCCGGCGCGCGGGACCCTGGCCTGATCGCCATTATTGATGACTTCATCGATTCCTGCCGGGCACGCGTACGCAGGGCGGTCGCGGTATTGGATATCCGCGCGGATCAATACAAGCTTAACATCCACATCTATGGCAAATCCGGCACCATGGGGTCGCGGGAGCCGATCAAAAATGCCACGCCCCATGAAATTGGAATTCTGGCAGAGGTCCTGGCGGATGATGAGGAAACCTCCATGACGGTCATGGCGAAAACCCGCCTTGCCCTGCTGCATTCTGATTTCCCCGGGCGCCAATGTATCTCAGGCAATCTGGCCATTCCGTTTTCACCCTCCGACATCCCCGTGGGCGAGACATACGAATTCAGCCTCTGGCATATAATGGAGATCGATGACCCGCTGGAGCCGTTCCCCATTGAGATGGTGGAGCTGTAGCATGGCCACCTTGGGCGAATTAACCTCCGTTTTACGATCCAAGAATGCCGGCGCATTGTTATGCACATTGGATTTGATGTTCGAAGACTTGGCGACCTACCGCCGGGTGCGAGACAGCGGCGTGATCGCGCCGACACTTATTGCATCGCTGTATCACGTCTCGGAAAACGAGGTTTCAATCATTCCCTATGATGTTGCCATGGCGATCAAGATCACCGTGCCAAGGTTGATACCATCGGGCAGCTTCGGTGACACAGACGTCTACGGTGCCCAGCAGCACGGCCCCCTTCTGACTATAGAGATCCCCGATTAGTCCGCTGCAAAGCAGTACAGCAGACCAGCGCCACCCGTCGATTTCAGATTGGCTTGACTGCAGCCGCGCGTCTGGTGCGCTGCAGTCCAGGAAATATTGCCGCCGCCGTGACGGTCGTGATGCCCCACACTGGCGCTGCCCTTGTCATTGCTGGTCCAGTTACCGCACGTATGGTCACCCTTTTCCCACGGGAAAAAGGCCGTACCGTCGTCTTTGGAACCGGTCAGGATATCATGCTCGTTTGGCTTATCGCCCCGGCCTTTGATCAGTTTTCCGTTTTCATCCACCGCCGTGCGTTTGACCAAATTGGGCATGATATGCAGTTGATCAAGATCGGAGGCAATCAGATCACCGTTGGCATTGTACCACGGGCCCTGTCCGATCCGATCCCGGGCCGACAGGCCGCGCCCTTTTTCCACTTATGTGGAAAGATAAGCCCGCCACGTACGGCCCTTGGAACCCGCCATGCCCGCCAGCTTTGCGCAATGGGCATCACCCCCTGCCACCCCGCCCAGATTGGCCCCGTCCCCAACCCCGACACTGGTGACAAAGAAACCCATGGAATGATCCGCGGCCAACGCCACAGGACTGGCGAGTAAAAATAGTAAACCTGCAGAGGCCCCAACCGTTGCAAACGATTTTCTGAATTTCATTGTGATGCCCTTTCCCCGTCGTTTAAGAACCAATTGAGAGTTCTAGAACGACAATGACGACCTGCCTAGCCCGCATTATTCATGGCGGCCATGAGGTTTGCATGGGGCGCGTGATATCG
>JAPKBD010000002.1 GCA_028824965.1 Alphaproteobacteria bacterium
ATAGCGCGGGAAGCCGGTGCCATGGTGACCCGTACTGATGGTGGTGGAGAGCCGATGTACAAAGGCGATGTCCTGGCCGCGAATGAGGCGATCCATGGCCGTATGTTACGACTGATTCGCCACGCCCGCCGCCCAGCCTAAAAATCGCCGTTGTCAGACCCCGCCGGGAACTTCCAATTGAATAGCTGTCCACGGCCATAATTTCGCCAAGATTGTGCGGTCTCATAAGGCTGCGCTGGTATTTCTTGGACAAGGCGGGATCAACCAATTGAGAACAATAGACAAATTCGCCGCCCGCAGTTGCCCGAACCCACGTCCTGGTCTATCGTGCCGACCACGAAGCGTAATATGGAAAAGCCGAGAGCAATTCCTAAGAGTTAGGGGCATTTCCTCATCGGAAATGCTCTAGAGCAATTTTCAATTAATTGGGGTCGCTCTCGCGACCCAAGTGATTGGTTCAATTGCTCTTTCTTTAAGAGTTTGAGCATGTTTATTGTAAACATGCTCTAGTGTGAGAATTTTGGTGCACGATTTTTATTTGCCGCGAGACGCAACCGCGAAAGCCCATGATAGCAAAATTTAAGCCATTCAAACCCTCCCCGCAAAACCAACGCAGCGCACCCGCCGCCACATGTGGGCCATTAGTGCGGCAATTGGGGCGCCCGCTGGCACGATTTGCCACCATTCCCGGCATCGTACTTCTGTCATTACTGGGAACATCGGCGCTGGGGACATTGGCACTGGGGACATCGGCACTGGCCCAACAAACCGTCTATCTTGGCGGTCAGGGAACGGCCGGGGTTACAATCAATCTAAGCGCCATTTATGGCAGCCCCAGCGCATCCTATGTCGCACCTGCGCCATCAATGCAGCCAAATTTGCTGCCCGGACCGGGAACGCTAGGTGGGCGCAAACTGTTGATCCCGAACTTGCGTCGCACCGCACCAATTCGGCCCCGCGCGCCCGTACATGCAAAGGCGTATGCCCCCGTTCGGGCGCACCAACCGCCCAACCTGCAAATGCCCCGTGCTGCAAGGACGCCCATCGTGGCAACCAGAACGCCTGTAGCCGCGCCGCCTGCCCGACCCGCCCTGGCGAAACGTACGGCGAAATTGCCCATGGCCAGGCTGCCTGCGCCCACAACGTCCTCACCGTCAACTGCGCCCCCGCGCAATACCCTCGCCCCACGGAGCCCAGCCCCACGAAGCGTCGTGAGCCCACCGCCACCACCTGCACCGGCGTCCATGGCGCCCGTAAAAGCGCCAGCAATAGCACCCATGAAGGCACCGGCAATACCGGCCCCGACCAAGCTGGCCCGACTGGCACCGCCACCGCCGCCCCCTCCGGCAGTGAAAGCACCATCTTTAAATGCGCCGCCGCCGCCAAGGGCGCCATTACCCAAAGCGCCTGAAATACAGCAACCTAAACCCATGGCTTCGGCACCTGCGGTACCTAAGGCACCTTCGGCTACGTCATTGGCCCCACCACCGCCACCACCGACGGTCGTATCGAAGCAGTCCATCGCAAAATCCAGCCCATCATCCAGTACACCGGGGGCCAAGCCTTCGCAAACCCGTCAGCGTGTGGCGTCATTGACGCCGTCTGGCGATGATCTGTTGCAAGTGCGCTTTCGCGCCGGCAGTTCTGTTCTGACCCGGGACGTTGAAAGCCAGCTGAAGGCCATGGCAGTAAAGATCGAACCAACAAACGCCCGCCTGCAACTCAAAGCCTACGCAGAAAGCAGTGGCAACGACACATCCAAGGCCCGTCGGTTGTCCCTGTCCCGGGCGTTGGCCGTGCGATCCTTTTTAATAGAGAACGGGTTGCGCAGTACGCGCATCGATGTTCGCGCACTCGGCATCGCGCGTGATGGCGGCGCACCGGACCGTGTAGATATTCTGCTGCTTGATCGGTAGGCAAGAACAAAAAGGGGTGGGCAAATGGCACAAACGGAACATTACAGGGCAGGCATTTGTAAGGTCGCGGCATGACGAAGCCTGATCGCTATCTGGTTCGCATGGTGATCTTCCTGGTCCTGGTGGCAGGTGCCGCCCTTTTGCTTTACCGCCCCCTTATCCAGGCATTTCAGGCCAATGCCGTGCTTAACGGATTGATCCTGGGCACCCTGCTTTTTGGCATTATCTACGCTTTTCGCCAGGTCCTGATGTTGCGTCCCGAAGTCGAATGGGTTGAAACCTTTCGCCGCTCTGACCCCGGACTATCCGTACAACGGGAACCGACCTTACTGGCCCCCATGGCGACTATGCTGGGGGAACGCACAGGTGCGACGGCGGGAGGGCGCATGTCCCTATCTGCGCTGTCCATGCGCTCCATGCTGGATTCTATTCATTCCCGCCTGGATGAAAATCGGGATATGTCGCGTTATCTCATTGGCCTGTTGATCTTTTTGGGTCTATTGGGGACTTTCTGGGGTTTGTTGGAGACGGTCGGTGCCGTCGGTAAAACCATTGGCAGCCTATCAGTTGCCGCGGGTGATTTCGGGACCATATTCTCAGACTTGAAAGACGGCCTGCAATCCCCCCTGAATGGCATGTCTATTGCGTTTTCATCCTCGTTGTTCGGCCTGGCCGGCAGTTTGGTACTGGGCTTTTTGGAACTTCAGGCCAGCCAGGCGCAAAACCGTTTTTACAATGACCTGGAAGAATGGCTGTCCAGCTACACCCGCCTGTCCAGTGGCGGTGGCTTAGGCGAAGGTGACCAGTCCGTCCCGGCCTATGTCCAGGCCCTGTTGGAACAAACCGCCGACAGCCTGGAAAACCTGCAGCGGACCATTTCCCGATCTGAAGATGGCCGTGGCTCGGCCCAGAATACGATGATGGCCCTGGTCGATAAATTGTCGATCCTGACGGACCAGATGAAGGCGGAACAAGGCCTGATGGTCAAGCTGGCGGAAAATCAGATGGAAATCCGCCCCGTTTTGCAAAGCCTGTCGAACCATCTGGACGGCCAGGAGTTTGGCCTTGATGAAGCCTCCCGCACCCATTTGCGCAATTTGGATGTCTACGTCATGCGCTTGTTGGAGGAAATGAGCGAGGGCCGCAATCAAACGGTCGCGGAACTACGCAGTGAAATAAAATTGTTGGCGCGGACCATCGCGGCAATGACGGACAATCGATAACCTCAAAACGACAAAGGGCAGCTGAACCTCGCAATGGCCAGACGACGCAATAGTTCCGCCAATTCAGCCAATATCTGGCCGGGATTCGTTGATGCGCTGGCCGCATTGTTGTTGGTCATTATCTTTTTATTGGTGGTCTTTGTGCTGGCCCAGGTGCTGTTGACCCAGGCTATTTCCGGCAAGGATGAGGCCTTGGACAGGCTAAACCGCCAGGTCAATGAATTAGCGGACCTGCTGGACCTGGAACGGCAGGCGAACGCAGACCTGCGCCTTAACATCGCGCAATTGTCATCCTCCCTACAAACCACAGTGGCGGGTCGTGACCAACTGCAGGTGCAATTGCGGCAGATGAGAAACCGCGCTGAAAGTGCGGAAGTAGCCCTGGCCGCAGCAAAAAACCGGGCCCAAACCAGCCGTGAAGAAACAGAACGGCATTTGCTGGAGCTGGAGAGTCTGCGCCGGGACGTGGAGGCATTGCGCAAATTGCGGGGCACGCTGGAGGCGCAAGTCGGCACCTTGGCGCAAAAACTGGCGGCGCGGGAAGTCGAACTAGGCACCCTGCGCGATCGCAGCAAGGCCCTGCAGGCGGAACTGTCTAAGGAACACGAGCGCACCCTGTTGGCGCAACAGGAGATTGAGGAGCGGAAGATCCGGCTATCTGAATTGCTGGACCTCTACACCCAACTGGAAGAAGATTATAAGACGGAGCGGGCCTTGAGCACGGAGCAGAAAAGCCAGGTTGGCCTTTTGAACCAGCAGATCTTGGCCCTGCGTCGGGAAATCCAGATGCTGAACGCCGCCCTTGAAGCATCGGAGACGAAGGATCGCAAGGACGAGGCGACCATATCCGACCTTGGCAAACGCCTGAACCGGGCCTTGGCAAGCAAGGTGCAGGAACTGACCCGCTATCGATCAGAATTCTTTGGCCGGCTGCGTGAGGTGCTGGGACAACGCCAGGGCGTGCGCATAGTTGGTGACCGCTTTGTCTTCCAGTCCGAAGTGCTATTCACCTCCGGTTCCGCCCTCCTTGGTGTCGCCGGCCAGGGTCAGATCGCCCAGTTGGCGGCCACCTTGGTGGAAATCTCCCATCAGATCCCGAAAGAGATTAATTGGGTCCTGCGTGTCGATGGCCATACGGACGCGATCCCCATAAAGACGTTGAAATTCCCCTCCAACTGGGAGCTGTCGTCGGCCCGCGCCATCGCCGTGGTGAAGTTCCTGGTGGAACAAGGCGTGCCTGCCAATCGTTTGGCCGCAACAGGCTTTGGAGAATTTCAGCCCCTGGATGCCCGCGCAGGCGAAATCGCCAACCGCCGAAACCGGCGCATAGAATTCAAACTGACCCAGCGCTAGGCTTCAGCTCGTAGTCGGAAAGAACTGGTTCTCCGGGCGGGGCAGCCCGAGATTTTCGCGCAAAGTCGCGCCCTCATATTCACGGCGAAACAGCCCCCGGCGCTGTAATTCGGGGACCACTTTGTCGACGAAATCGTCCAGGCCACCTGGCAGATAGGGGAACATGACGTTGAAGCCGTCACAGCCGTCTTCCATCAACCATTCCTCCATCTGATCGGCAATCATGGCGGGCGTACCAACCATGGCCAGGCCGGAATAGCCACCCAGACGCCCGGCCAGTTGGCGCACCGACAGCCCTTCGCGTGCGGCGAGGCGTAGTACCCGTTCGCGACCGCTTTTGGAATCATTACTTTCCGGAATATCCGGCAATGGCCCATCAGGATTGAAACCGGAGGCATCCGTCCCCAACGCAATGGAAAGGGAGGCAATACCACTGTCGTAATGCACTAGGCTATCCAACAGGGCGCGTTTTTCCTTTGCCTCCTCCACCGTATCGCCAACCACGACGAAGGCACCAGGTAGCACCTTTAAATGATCGCGGGGACGGTCCAGTTTATCCATGCGGCCCTTGACGTCGGCATAGAACGCCTTGCCATCCGCCAGGGTCGGTGTGGCGGCAAAGATTACCTCTGCCGTTTCCGCTGCCAATTGACGTCCCGCCTCGGACGCCCCCGCTTGAACGATGACGGGCCAACCCTGGATCGGCCGGGCAATATTCAAAGGTCCGCGAACGGACAAATATTCGCCCTTGTGGTCGAGCACATGCATCTTGTCCGTATCAAAATAAATCCCAGCATCGGGATCACGAATGAAGGCATCGTCGGCCCAGCTGTCCCACAAACCCGTCACCACATCCACGTACTCCCGCGCCCGGGCATAGCGGTCGCCGTGGTCCATATGCGCTTCCATACCAAAGTTCAGGGCCGCATCCGGGTTCGAGGTGGTGACCATGTTCCACGCCGCCCGGCCACCACTAATATGATCGAGGGAGGCAAAACGCCGGGCTACAGTATAGGCGGGCTCAAACGTTGTTGAGGCGGTGGCGATCAGGCCCAAATGCTCCGTCACCATAGCCAGGGCGGGCAACAGGGTCAGGGGATCGAACGAGGTGACCGTGGCGCTGCGTTTAAGGGCATCCATGGGCATGTTCAAAACTGCCAGATGATCGGCCATGAAAAACGCGTCGAAGCGTCCCCGCTCCAATGTTTGGGCAAACTTTGTGATGGCCTTCAGATTGAAATTCGCATCGGGCGTGCCGCCGGGATAGCGCCAGGCGGCGGTATGGATGCTGACCGGGCGCATAAACGCGCCCAACCTTAGTTGACGTTTGCGGGATTGTGGTTGGCTGCTCATTTTTGTCTTTCAATCTCTGCTTCCACATCGGACAGGCGGTCTTTGCCAAAGAATATCTCATCACCCACATAGAAGGTCGGGCTGCCGAAAGTCCCTCGTTCGACCGAAGCCTTGGTGTTGGCCAGCAACTCATCCTTCACTGACTGGTCCTGAATGCCTGCCAGAATCTCTGCGCCATCAAAGCCGGATTGCCCAAGGGCGGCGGCAATGACATCTGCATCATCCATTTTCTTCGGCTCCTCCCACATATGGCCGTATACGGCGTCCACATAGTCCGCCAGTCGGTCCATCCGTTGGGCCAGAACGGCACCACGCATAATTTGCACCGTATTGACGGGGAAATGGGGATTGCGGTTATATGCAGTCAAATCGTGTTTACGGACAAATCGGTCCATCTCCAGTCGGCCATATTCGTTTTTGTTTTTGATGCCGTGAAATTGTTCCATTGGCGATTTGTTGTTGGTCAGTTTAAAAACACCCCCCAGTAACATCGGAACGTAAGTACAGGCCACACCCGTGCGCTTGACCAGGTCCGGCAGGACCTTGTGACAGAAATAAGCGTTGGGACTTCCGAAATCGAAATGAAATTCAAAATTGGGCACGATGTATATTCCTATGTCGCAATTACTGCAGTTGTTCTTGAGGGCTTTGGACGAATGATATCCGTCGGCTTGGAATTTAGCCATGCATGAAACCGATACCTCACTGTGGCGTGATTATCGCGCCCTGTCCTTTGTCATCTGGCTATCCATCGCCCAGACCGTGTCATGGGGCATCATGTTCTATGGCTTTGCCGTCTTCATCAAACCCCTGACGACAGAGTTTGGTTGGAGCAAAGCGGAGATCACCGGCGCCTTTACTTTGTCTTTGTTTGTGGTCGGCCTCGCCTCCATCAGCGCGGGCAGTATTCTGGACCGTTTCGGTGGACGTACATTGATGACGGGGGCATCCGCCTTGGGCGCCGTTTTGATGGTCGCAGCGGGGCAGATTGAGGGGCTGGCGGCCTATTATGTGGTCTGGGTCGGTTTAGGGCTGGCCATGTCGGCGACATTATATCCATCAGGCTTTGCCGTCGTCGTCGCCACCCTGGGCAGTCGTGCACGCCAGGGCATTACCGTCATGACGTTGATCGCCGGTTTCGCCAGCACGGTCTTTATCCCTCTGATCAGCTTCATGGTCGATCATATCGGCTGGCGCGACAGCTTTTCATGGCTGGGCGTAATATTGTTGGTGGTTTGTGTGCCGATCCATTTGGTTGTCCTGCGTCTGGAACGGGTGCCGGGCGCGGGTCAGACGGAGCGACCACGCATATTTTCCATCGATACAAAATCGGGGCCAGTTGCTGCTGGTTTGCGCAATCCGGCTTTTTGGTGGATCGGTGTGTGCCTGACCGCGAACTCGTTCGTCATGGCGGGCGTTACCGTGCATATCATTCCCCTGATGTTGGAGCGCGGCTTTGCCATGGCGACGATAGTTGGCACCATTGCCATGATCGGCCCCATGCAGGTCGCAGGCCGCGTCGTGGTCACGGTTTTCGAAAGATGGCTGGACTTCCGCAAGGCGGGCCTTGTTTCAGGTATATTTCTGTTGATCGGCTTTGCCCTGCTGGCCCAGGTTCAGCCTGACAACTATTTCAATTATCTGTTTCCCATCTTCTATGGCGGATCGTTGGGCATCATCACCATTGTTCGCGGCATCGCGGTGCCGGAGCTGATCGGCCCGGAAGCCTATGGTGCCCTGAACGGCATAATCGGCCTGGCCTCCGCCTTGGCGCTGGCGGCGGCACCAGTGCTGTTATCCTGGGTTTGGTTGATCGGAGGATCCTATACCGCGCCCTTGATCCTGCTGTTCGCCGTCGCCTTGCTTTCATTGCTGAGTTTTCTTGTCGCAGCGCGACGAAAGATCTAATACCAACGTGCCGTGATAATGACCATATGGGAAAAGGGGTTCTGGTTTGGCGCAGGAAGAACGCAGGCTGGCAGCGGTCGTGCAAGCTGACGTGGTGGATTATTCCCGCCTGATCGGCCTGGATGAGGACGGTACCCGCGTTCGGTTGCAGGCCCACCGGGCCGAATGGATTGACCCCAAAATTGCCGAACATGGTGGCCGCATCGTCAAGACTATGGGTGACGGCCTGTTGCTGGAATTTGCCTCCGCCGTTAATGCCACCCACTGCGCCATAGACATTCAATCCGGCATGATCTATCGAAACGCCGGGTTGGACGACGATCAGGCGATCAGGTTCCGCATTGGCGTTAATCTAGGTGACGTCGTCGTCGACGGCGATGATATCTATGGCGACGGGGTCAATGTCGCAGCCCACCTGGTGGCCTTGGCAGAACCCGGCAACATCTATCTTAGCCGGGCGGCCCGTGATCAAGTGTTGGACCGCATAGACCTCCCCCTAGAAGAAGCGGGCGAGGTCGAAGTGGAGAATATCGCCCAGCCCGTACAGATCTTTCGAATAACCTTGAAAATCGCATTAAAACCCAGCATCACAGGGGGCCTGACGCGTTCTCACCGCTACGGCCTCGCCGCCGTGATTGCTATACTGGTCGCCTATTACTCCTACGATATCTGGTACGGCTAGAGCAATTCCGATCAATTGTGCATCGCCCAAAGCATTGGTGCGTATTTATGTGATTGGAAAAAATGCCGAAAAAATGGCCGGACACATATTTCATGTATCCGGCCAAGTGTGGAGACGAGACAACAGGTAGGCTGCTACAGGAACACTTAGGGTACGCGGTACTCATCGGGTAGGAACATCAGGCTGTCTTGTTCGTCTGCCACGGCCATGTGGCATTCGTAACAAAATTTCACCTTGGCCGAACCAGTGCCGTTTGTGGTGCCAAAGACCTGGCCGTTTGGCAGCACCATGACGTAACGCCAGTTGCCGGATTCTTTGTTGAAATTCGAGGACATTTTTTCCATGAGGAATAGCGGCCCTGGCCCAACCTTACCCTGGGCCGAAACCGTGAAGCTGTCTTTGGCCAGCTTTGCACCAACAGGCATCCGACCCACGGCCTCATACTTGCCGTACCTCCCCGCTAATGAATTGCCGTAATTATTGACGAAACGGCCACCATGGGTGTCTGAAACATAGGGTTGGGTGGTGTAGTTTTTCCAATCCTTGTAGTGGCTGGCGACCGCCATTCCGGATTTTGAATAGCCGGCGACCAGGTCTTTGATGATGCTGGCATAAGCTTTGCGCGCCTGTCCCGCCGTCAGCTCTGGCGCCTCGGCACCGCCACAGGGATTACAGGCACCGCAGGCGTTCTTTGCCGCACAGGGGTTACATGGGTTGCATACGCCACATCCGGTCTTCTTCGCTGCACAGGGATTACATGCGCTACATCCCTTCTTGGCGGCGCAGGGGTTGCAAGCACCGCAGCCTTTTTTGGCAGCGCACGGGTTACATGCGCCACAACCCTTTTTGGTAGCGCAGGGATTGCAGGCACCACAACCGGACTTCTTCGCCGCACATGGATTGCAGCCGCCGCAGCGCGCCTTTTGACCACCACACGGTGTACAGGCGGCAAGCTTTAAGGGGGCCCAAGGTGCCTGAGGGGCAGGAACGGCAGGCCCATTGGGCAACTGCCCCCTGGCCACCGCAGTTGGGTTTACATTAGCTGAAGCGGCGGACCCGCTCGGCGCAATTGCGCGGGCGAATGCCACGTCAGCCAGGGAAATTGAGGCACCAGCTGTCAGGGCGGCACCCATAACCACGTGCAAGACGGATATCTTGGTGAGTTTGTTTTTTCGTTGTTCCACGATGCAGCCTCCGGGCATTTGCGATTTGTTGATGTTGTTTTCCATATTCAATCTGCTCTCAACCTGGCTGCTTAACGAGTCACATCGCCTCAAACTTCCGTGATGCTCCCTTTGATAAAGCCTGTCCTGCGTATAAATTCAGGTTCGGCTTCGAGAGGGAGGACATAATTGTGCGATCAGTTGTGCGATCGTTAGGCATCATGAGCACCATGGCCACCATGATCATCGGCCTTTGGGTTTACAGTGTCCATGCTGGCACTCTCTTGCTTCCGCAAACCATCACGGTCCCCGCCGGGACATTCATTGCCGGATCAGACAGGGCGGAACGGGATGCCGCCTATGACCTGGACCAGGCGGCCTATGGTCACGACCGGACCCGGCAGTGGGGTTGGTACGATGACGAACGACCGCGAAGTCAACTGCACATGGCCGCATTCGTTATCACCCGGACCCTGATCACCAATGTTCAATACGCGGCCTTTATCGCAGCCACCGGGCATTCCGCCCCGGATGTGGACGTACAAACCTGGCGCAGTTACGGCCTTATCCATCCCTACATTCGGACCCGGCGGCATGCCTGGGTGGCCGGCAAGCCCCCTACTGGTCGCGGGGATCATCCGGTGGTTTTAGTTTCGCACCATGATGCGATGTCCTATGCGGCGTGGCTAAACACCTATGGCAAAGGCCACTGGCGACTACCAAGAGAGCTGGAATGGGAAAAGGCGGCCCGGGGTCGGAATGGACACTATTTCCCCTGGGGCAACAAATTCGACGCCGCGCGCCTGAACAGCCACGATGTCGGGCCATTTGATACCATTGCGGTAGGTGCTTTTCCTGACGGTGCCAGCCCTTATGGCTTGGTTGATGCCGCAGGTCAGGTGTTCGAGTGGACGGCAACGCCTGCGAAAAATTCGAAGCCGAGCAAAATCCGATATCTGGTCAAGGGCGGTTCATGGGACGACAAGGGTTGTGGCGTCTGCCGGCCCGCCGCGCGCCATGGCCGGCCTGCGGCGATAAAGCACATACTGATCGGCTTTCGGCTGATCCGGGAATGATGCAGAATGGGCCACGAACATAAGGATTTCCATCATGAGTCTGTTTGATAACCTGTCCCAGGAGCGGCTGGAAAAAATGGCTGCCGCAGGGACAGAGGTTCTGGAATGCTATCGGGTTCTGGAAAAGACCTCCGCCAATGTGGTCGGCCACATCATTGAACACAGCGGCACCTTTTATGAATGGGACCATTACCCAGAAGGTGATGTCTATGACCACGAAACCTATGGCCAGTATTATTATCATTCCCACCGCCCGGAAGCTGGTGAACACGGCCATTTCCATCTGTTCATGCGCCGCGAAGGCATCCCCGACCGCATGCAGATAAAGCCGTTTGCAGGCACCGGGGAGTGGCCCGAAAACGACGATATCATCTGTCATCTGATCGCCATTGTCATGGAGCCCAAGGGCTACCCCACCCATCTGTTCACCACCAACCGCTGGGTCACAGGTGAATATTGGTATGGCGCCGAAGACGTAACAGCCTTGCTGGACAATTATGCCATCGACCACACATTTCCATCCTGGGCCGCCAACCGCTGGATCACGGCCATGGTGGCGCTGTACCACCCCCAGATTGCACAATTGCTGTTGCAGCGGGATGTCGCCATACAGAATTGGTCGGACAGCCACGACGGCGATGTGTTGGAGGACCGGGAGTTGGAGGTCACCTCAAAAATCTCCCTGGACATCAAGCATCAGATCAAGCAAATCAATAAGGCATTAAAGAAATTCAAATAGACGCCAATAAAATGGGAAATGGGGACATGGATAAAATCAGCAAGACCGAGGCCGAGTGGCGGGAACAGTTAAGCCCGGAAGAATATCACGTGGCCCGGGAAAAAGGCACAGAACGCCCCTTTGGCCCCGGCTACAACAGCAGCTATGAGCTGGGCACCTATGCCTGTATTTGCTGTGGGTTGGAGTTGTTTACCTCTGAGACGAAGTTCGATTCCGGTACCGGCTGGCCCAGTTTCCACACTCCAATCGCAGCGGAAAATGTTATCGAAGAAGACGACACCTCCCTGTTCATGAAACGCACCGAAGTTATGTGCGCCCGCTGCGACGGCCATCTGGGTCATCTGTTCCCCGACGGCCCGGCCCCCACGGGCCTGCGATATTGTTTGAATTCAGCCTCTTTGCGGCTGATCGAAGAAGATAAATAAGGACCAAATCAGTATGAGTAATCAAACGAGCCCAAATAGCGATATTAGGGCGGTGTTGTGGGATTTCGGCGGTGTCTTCACCACGTCGCCGTTTGAGGCATTTACGACGTTCGAGGCGGACCGCGGCCTGCCAAAAGATTTCATCCGCAGCATCAATGCGACAAATCCCGACGACAACGCCTGGGCAAAGATGGAACGCAATGATGTCACCAAGGCGGAATTCGGCGACCTGTTCGAAGTCGAATCCCGGGCCGCCGGGCACGCCATCAACGGCAGCGAAATCCTGCCCCTGTTATCGGGCCGCATACAGCCCGAAATGGTCACCGCCCTAAGCATCGTCGCCAAACATTACAAGACCGCCTGCCTGACCAACAACATGCAGACGGGCCACGGCCCGTCCATGACCGGGGACGCGGACAAGGCGGCGGATATCGCCAAGATCATGGAAATATTTGAGCTGGTGGTCGAATCCAGCAAAATCGGCGTCCGCAAGCCGGAACCAAAGTTCTATCAAACCGCCTGCGAAATGCTGGGTGTGGAGCCGTCCCAGGCAGTCTTTATGGATGATCTGGGCGTCAACCTGAAACCGGCCAAGGCCATGGGGATGACCACAATCAAGGTGCTGTCAGCGGGCCAGGCCATCGAAGACCTGGAAGCGATCCTGGGTATTTCCCTGCGATAGCCCTTTCCCTGCAATAGCCCGTTCCTTGCGATAAATTATTTGGGCTGCCGCTTTGGGTTTTGGTCCATCCAGTCCCGTGCCCGGCCCTGCGCCTCTGTTATCTGTTCCGGGGTCATTTTCTTGGCGACGATGACCCGGTTGACGATGGCCTTTTTCAGGCCGGTGACGTTAGCCACGCTGAACCATTTGTGCGCTTCGACATAATCCTGGGCGACACCGTAGCCAAGGAAATACATAGCGCCCAAATTGTATTGCGCGCCTACATGGCCACGGGCGGCGGCTTTGAGGAACCACAAAACAGCTACGGGGCGATCTTGTGGTACGTCGTGGCCGATCTCGTACATCATGCCCAGGGTGAACAGTGCATGGCCGTCTTCGTTGCGGGCGGTGCGGCGGATCCATTTCACTGCCTCCGCCTCATCCAAGGCCACTGCCTGGCCGTGTTGCGCCATCCATGTACGCGCCAGGGCTTGCGCCTCGGCGATCTGTTGTTTTGACAATGTCTCGGCCAGGGCATCCCGCAATCGATGGGCTGCTTTGTTTTCATGGGCACCTGATAGGTTCAACCACATATGGGCACGAACCATGTCCCAGGGCAGGCCGTGCCCCTCCTGATACAGGGTGCCAAGATTTTGTTGCGCGATCCCATCGCCCTGTAGGGCCGCCAGAGCGTACCAATGCGCAGCCTTCGCGCCATCCACTTTAGCGTCCCGGCCGGTGTCATACATGACACCAAGATTGCGTTGCGCCTGACCATGACCTTGATCAGCGGCCTGGCGATACCATTTTCTGGCTGCGGTAAAATCCTGGGCCAGGCCATCACCGTCATCATACTTCAATCCAAGGCTGTATTGCGCCCCGGCGTCACCTGCGGTTGCTGCAATCCGATCAGCCTCGGTCGCCGCAGTCACGGCCCGGCCAAAACGCGCCATCCAATCCTGGGCCAATGCTTGGGCCGTCGCGATTTGCGTTTGGTCCAAAAGCTTCGACAGCCGGTCCCGCAGCCGCCGCGCCTCCCCATTGCCATGGGCCCCAGACAGGTTCAGCCATTTATGGGCCTGCAACAGATCCTTGTCTAAGCCCTGGCCGTCTTCGTACATGATGCCTAGTACCAACTGGGCCCTGTCATCACCGGCCTGGGCCAAGGGACGCCACAGACGGATCGCTGTTGTGTAGTCCCCAGCCTCATAGGCCCATGTAGCGTCCTGAAATGTATCTGCTATAGCGAAACGAGGCTGGACGATGGCGAACACGATAGCCAATATCGTTCCGGAAACGGTCCAACGTATGGTTCTCATGACCGCATCATGACACATTCACCCGATACCCCAGACGGGGGAAATGTACACAAACCCGCCCCGCCTGATCATCCTGGCGCATCAACGCCAGATGGTTGGCAGACAAACTGTGCAAAACACCTGCAACGGCAGGCCCGCCACTGGCCGGTTCAACGCTAATCTCGTCGCCGATATTCAGGCCCAGTGGATCGCCCGGATCTGCTTGTTCGGGCGTTTGCGGCGTGGCCTTTTTGGCGATTTCAAGGGCGGCCAGGTCACTCAAATCTGATGGTGTGCCGTGGCCGATGGCTTTGACCCGGCTCTCCCACGCCTCCAGATTCTCAAACTGTGCCAAAAATGCCTCTCCCGCTGCCATTCGGTCCCGCAGGAACCAGATCAGATAATAGGCCAAGGCATCAGGCAGGCCGGGTTGGTCGCCCAGCATAAAATCCCGGACCTGCACCCGTTCATCCATCCAGCCGAATTGCGCCCGAATATTTGCCAGACATTCCAAATAACGCGCCTTGATATCATCCAGGGTAAAATCAGCGCCAAAATATAACGGCCCCCGATCAGCCAGAAACTCCGGCGGCATGTTCGGGCTCATTTCCACCAGGGCAACAGCGATCACATCTTGAAACAGGGGCCCATCCGTCCATTGCCCGACGCCCCACGCCAACCCGGCCGCACCGCCGGGAAATAACGTCGGCTTAGGAAAACGACGTTCCAATTCCCGTATAATGCATTTGGTATCGCAATAAATATCTGCACCGATTTGCATCACCGGTGTAAGGCGATAGCCCCCCGTCAACGGCATCAAATTCGGTTTTGGCGGCAGGCGGGGAATTTCGACCGACCGCCAAGCCAATCCCTTAATGCCAAACACCACCCGAACCTTTTCACTGACCGGGGATTGAGGGTAGTGATGAAATATAATTTGATCGTCGGGCATTTAAGTTCCTTTACGGGGTCTGTTATGTTCGTATCGATTGCTACGATACCTTAGAAGAACTATGCCGGGGCAAGGCAAATTTTGGTGATCCGATGCAGATGACAATTATTCCGACCATGGCCATCTACCTGGGCGCTGCCCTAGCAAAAATCGGCGGTTGTTTCGCCTTCTGGGCCTGGCTGCGCCTGGGCAAATCCCCGTGGTGGATTGCACCCGGCATTGCCAGCCTGATTTTGTTTGCTTATCTGCTGACAAAGGTCGATGTCACTTTTGCCGGACGGGCCTATGCCGCCTATGGCGGGGTTTATATCACGACGTCATTGCTTTGGCTGTGGGTGGTGGAAATGCACCGGCCTGACCGTTGGGACCTGATCGGTGCCCTGATTTGTCTCATTGGTGCAGGCATCATACTATTCGGACCCAGAGGGGCGTAATGGACGATCTGTTGGTCGTCGTTGGCCATGGCACGGGCTCAACCCAGGGCGACGCCCCTTTGCATGATCTGGTCTCGGCCTTATCCGAATTGGGTTTGTTCGAGGAGGTGCGGGCTGCTCTATTGAACGGCAGGCCCAGCCTGGCAGATGCGGTTAGTGGATTTGCGAATGGCGCGGTGCATCTGCTGCCATTCCTGATGAGTGGCGGCGTCACCTTTCAACGACGTCTGGCAGACGCAATGACAAATGTCACTTGGCAACAAAGGCCGCTGCTGTATCAACCGCTTGGTTTTAATCCTGCGATGGCGGCGCTTTTGGCAGGCTTCGGAAAATCGACCGCGATAGATTTATCTTGGGACGTCGCGGCCTGTCATTTACTCTTGATCGGCCATGGCACTTTGCGGGACCCAACATCGGCCCAGGCCGCCCGCCTGCATCAACAGCGCATTGCCGCACAGAACATTTTTGCCCGCGTCGACGTCGCCTTTCTGGATCAACCGCCGCGCCTGGACAATGTCTTGGCAGACCACATCAATTCACGGGCCCCGCTTTTGGGCATCGGACTTTTCGCTGGTGCCGGCCGACACGGTGGCCAGGATATGACGACGGCCTTTGCCCAGGTACCGCGCAGGGCGCATTATTGCGGTGCCATCGGCGCCCATCCGGAACTGGCCACACTGGCCCAAATCCACCTAAAGCAAGTACCGCTGCCCGTCGGCTGACAAATCCGGTCTTTAGCAAAAACCCCTTGAGAATTTTAATCAGGGACGCCGAAGCCTATATCAACGTAGTGGAATGATTGGGCAAGTGGAACAGGCGGGCGCTCAATCTCCGTTGGCTCCGCCGCAGTACCCAGATTGCTGATGGCACAATATATTCGCAATGGTTGGCCTTCTTCCGTAGGCCAGACAGGCAGTAACAAGGTTCTTATTTCATTGCGCAGGCCGCGCTCACTCAGCACATTTACAATACCGATAGAGCCGCAGGGCGTGCTGATAATACTATCGGTGCGCCTAATCCGCTCCACACGTTCTGCCTCAACGGTGAAATCCAAAAGGTTTTGGCCCTTTAACTCCCGGCCAAAAATTTCGCCGTAAAGCTCTCCAACCAACCGATAGACCAACTTGTCAGGCGCATGGCATTCTATGACCGCCATCCCTGCAAGGCTGCGGCCAAGCATTTCAGGCCGCACCATACGGGCCGACGGTATTGTCTCTGCGCCGCGCCAGATTTGCCATGCCTTAAACAACGCAAGACAATTATGGGCATCCGACAAGGCCGCCTCGCATCCGGAAATATCGTACACGCCTAATACCGTCCATTCGCACAAACTTTACGGGATGTAAGTCTATACCAATCTATTCCCGAAAGTCTTGACCCAAGTTTACAGAATAAACTTCGACAGATCGGCGTTTTTAGCCAGGTCACCCATATGGTCGCGTACGAAATCCGCATCGATGGTGATGGTTTCGCCTGGTCGGTCCGTGGCGGTGAAGCTGATGTCGTCCAACACACGTTCCAATATAGTGTGTAGACGGCGGGCGCCGATATTTTCCACGTTCTGGTTGACCTCCGCTGCGACGGCGGCAATCTCGTCGATGGCATCGTCGGCAAAATCCAGGGTCACGCCTTCCGTATCCAGCAGTGCCACATACTGTTTGATCAAAGAAAACTCGGGCTCCAACAAGATGCGTTTAAAATCATCCGCACCCAGGGCCGACAGCTCCACCCGGATCGGCAGACGGCCTTGTAGTTCGGGCAACAGATCAGACGGTTTCGCCAGATGGAATGCGCCCGACGCGATAAACAGGATGTGGTCGGTCTTTATGGAGCCATATTTGGTCGATACGGTCGTGCCTTCCAACAGGGGCAGCAGATCGCGCTGCACCCCTTCCCGGCTGACATCACCGCCCGAACGTTCGGAACGCGCCGTGACTTTGTCAATTTCGTCCAGAAAGACGATGCCGTTTTCTTCCGCGGCCGCCAAGGCGTCGCGCACCAAAGCTTCTTCATCCAACAGCTTGTCAGATTCTTCCGCCACCAAGACTTCGTAACTTTCTTCAACGGTCAGACGCCGGCGCTTTGTCCGATCCCCGCCCAGGGCCTTGCCCAGCATATCGTTCAGGTTCAGCATGCCCATTTGCGCACCGGGCATGCCCGGCACCTCAAACGTCGGCAGACCGCCACCGCCCGTATCGGCCAGGTCCAGCTCTATCTCTTTATCGGCCAACTCCCCCTCGCGCAATTTTTTGCGAAAGGCCTGCCGCGTACTTTCAGAGGAACTGTCGCCCACAAGCGCGTCCAGAACGCGTTCCTCGGCCGCCAATTCCGCTTTGGCCTGCACGGTTTCCCGGCGCTTGTCCCGCATCATGGTCAGGGCGATTTCCACCAGGTCGCGGATGATTTGTTCCACATCCCGGCCCACATAACCGACTTCGGTAAACTTCGTCGCTTCAACCTTCACAAAGGGTGCACCGGCCAGGCGGGCCAGGCGGCGGGCGATCTCTGTCTTGCCGACACCCGTGGGGCCGATCATCAGAATGTTTTTTGGCATCACCTCTTCGCGCATGTTGCCTTCCAGCTGCATACGCCGCCAGCGGTTGCGCAGGGCGATGGCGACGGCGCGTTTGGCATCGTTCTGGCCGACGATATAGCGATCTAGTTCGGAAACAATTTCCCGGGGGCTGAATTCTGTCATTTTGCCGGGTCCTGCTGGCTTAATGTTTCTAACGTGACGTTTTCATTGGTGTAGACACAGATGCCGGCAGCGATATGCATGGCCTTCCGGGCGATATCCTCCGCTGCCATATCATCCAGGTCAATCAAAGCGCGGGCCGCAGACAGGGCGTATGATCCGCCGGAGCCGATGCCGATCAGGCCGTCCTCAGGCTCCAACACATCGCCGGTGCCGGTCAGAACCAGGGATGTATCCACATCCGCCACGGCCATCATCGCCTCTAATCGGCGGAGGTAACGATCCGTGCGCCAATCCTTGGCCATTTCCACCGCTGCCCGGGTCAAATTTCCGGGATGTTGTTCCAACTTGCCTTCCAACCGTTCAAACAACGTAAAGGCATCTGCCGTGGCACCGGCGAAGCCGGCAATAATTTTACCCTCCGATCCCAAACGGCGCACTTTGCGTGCATTCGACTTGATCACGGTCTGGCCCAGGCTGACCTGGCCATCGCCGGCCATGACAACCGTATCGCCCTTGCGGACACATAATATGGTCGTGCCGTACCAAGTTCTCTCGTTTGAATGATCCACGGGCTCTCTATCCTTTATCTTCCAGCCTTTGATGTATGGCGAAACGCGCCCGTATACAAGACCCGCGAATTCCAGGCGCGGGATACACAAGATCCGCGAAGTCAAAACCAGAGATCCCGCACTGGCGAATACTGCGCCGGACTGCTATACCGCCTTCAACCAATGGATAGATTATAGACCGTAGCGGATTATCCCACCGCCACGATCGAGGAGCGACAGGCCATGCGCCAGGCCAAAGTAGAACGCAACACCAAGGAAACCCAGATCACCGTCGCGGTGGATCTGGACGGCACGGGCAGCTATGACGTGCAGACCGGCCTGGGTTTTCTGGACCATATGCTGGAACAATTATCCCGCCACAGCCTGATTGACCTAACGGTGCGCGCCAAGGGTGATTTGCACATCGACGGCCATCACACCACGGAAGATACCGGCTTGGCCATTGGCGAGGCGATCCGCCAGGCCCTGGGCCCACGCACGGGCATTGTCCGCTATGGCAACGCCGTGGTGCCGATGGATGAAACTCTGACCCGGGTCGCCCTGGATCTGTCAGACCGGCCCTATCTGATTTGGAAAGTTGCTTTCAACCGGCCAAAACTGGGTGATATGGACACCGAATTGTTCCGGGAATGGTTCCAGGCGCTGTCACAGGCGGCGGGCATCACCCTGCATGTGGAGGTCCTGTACGGCCAGAACAATCATCACATGATCGAAAGCTGTTTCAAGGCCCTGGCCCGCAGCCTGCGCCAGGCGGTGGAAATCGATCCGCGCCGGGCCGATGCGGTGCCATCGACCAAAGGCGTCCTCGGCGGCAGTCTTTAGAGGGGAAGCAGCCATGCGCCTCTATACGGTGCACCACAGACCTAACGTCGATGAGCGGGCTGCGACCACAGACCCAGACGTGGTCTTCGTCAAAGAAGGCTTTTGCTGGCCCGCCTTGTTCGTGCCGCTATTGTGGCTGGTCTATCGCAAACAGGTCTGGGGCCTACTGGCCTTTCTGGCGGTGACGGCAATCCTTTCCGCTGCGACCTTCGTCAGTGGCTTAGACGCCATAACTACGTCATTGTTGTCCGTGGCGCTGTCTCTTTACATCGCGGCACAAGCCAATGACTGGCGGCGTTGGCGCCTGGCGGCAGATGGCTACGCGCTGGTCACGGTTGTCGGGGCCAACAATCTTCGCCGGGCCGAGGAAGTTTATTTCTACGATCGTTGGCAGGCACAACCCATTCCGGGGCCAGTTGTGCCAGTTGTTGGGCCGGCGCAGAATTTCGCGCCCCTGCCGACCAGGCGGCCGCCCGCCAGTCGGCTGACGCCTTTCGCAACACCCTTTGATCCGGCGTAGAGAACATCATGCGTATCGCAATTGTAGATTACGGTTCCGGCAACCTTCGTTCCGCCGCCAAGGCGTTTGAGCGGGCCGGTGCTGATCATAAAGACGCTGTCGAAGTCGTCGTGACCTCACGGGCAGACGTTGTTGCCAGTGCGGACCGCGTCGTGCTGCCGGGCGTCGGAGCCTTCGCCGATTGCCGGGCCGGATTGGGCGCTGTCGACGGCATGGTCGATGCCCTGGATGAATTTGTCCGCGACAAAGGGCGGCCCTTTCTGGGCATCTGCGTCGGCATGCAATTACTGGCGGACGTTGGGTTGGAATATGGGGAACATGCCGGCCTGGGGTGGATCGGTGGTGAAGTACGCGCGATTGATCCAGGCGATGTGCGCAAAAAGGTGCCGCACATGGGCTGGAACGCCCTGCGCATCACGGAAAGCCCTGCCAATCTGTTCGCCGGCATTGATCCCGGTGCCCACGTCTATTTCGTCCATTCCTATGGTTTTGCGCCCACCGATGATGGCTGCATTCTGGCAGAGGTCGACTACGGCCCCCCGATTGTATCCGCCGTTGCCAAGGGCAACATCGCCGGCACACAATTCCATCCGGAAAAAAGCCAGGCCGTCGGCCTGCGCTTTATCGCCAACTTCCTGTCCTGGTCTCCCTAGAGCATGCCTTTCAAGCATTCTCTAACTTTAGAAGAACGAGAAATTGAAAATTTCTCTAGAGTATCGACATCATGAACCTTTATCCTGCCATTGATCTAAAGGGCGGCGACTGTGTCCGCCTGTTGCGCGGTGAAATGGATGCCGCGACGGTCTTTAACAATGATCCCGCCGCCCAGGCACGATCATTTCAGGATGCGGGCTGTCAATGGCTGCATCTGGTGGACCTGAACGGCGCCATCGAAGGCCGCCCCGTCAATGGCGACGCTGTTGGCGCGATCCTTGAGGCGCTGAAAATTCCGGTGCAGCTGGGCGGTGGTATTCGTGACGAGGAAACGGCCCTGGCCTGGTTGGAAGCAGGCATCAATAGGGTCATCATCGGCACCTTCGCCCTGCGCCAACCAGACCTAGTGGCAGATCTTTGCCGCCGTCATCCGGGCCGCATCGCCATCGGCATCGATGGCCGGGATGGCCGGGTTGCGGTGGAAGGCTGGGTCGAGCAATCGGATGTTTCTGTGGCTGATCTGGCCCGTCATTTCGAAGGCGCGGGTGCCGCCGCCATTATCTATACGGACATTGACCGCGACGGTGCCATGCAGGGCCACAACGTGGCCGCAACGTCTGCTCTGGCGGAGGCGATCTCGACACCGGTCATAGCATCGGGCGGGGTTACGAACCTGGATGATCTGACGGCATTGAAAGCGGCGTCTGCAACAGGGATTGAAGGGGTGATCGTCGGACGGGCCTTGTATGACGGTGCTTTCGACGTCGCATCTGCCCTGGTGGCCTTGGGAGGCGAAGGATAATGCTGACGAAGCGTGTCATTCCCTGCCTCGACGTGAAAGATGGTCGCGTGGTCAAGGGCGTCAACTTCGTTGATTTGATCGATGCCGGCGACCCGGTGGAACAGGCCAAAATCTATGATAAAGCCGGCGCGGACGAACTAACCTTCCTGGACATTACCGCATCATCGGACAACCGGGACATCATCTTTGACGTGGTCAGCGCCACGGCTGAACAATGCTTTATGCCGTTGACGGTGGGTGGTGGCGTTCGTGTGGTCGAGGATGTGCGCAAGCTGCTGCTGGCAGGGGCCGATAAAGTCTCCATCAACACGGCGGCTGTGAACCGGCCCGAATTTGTCGCCGAGGCGGCCTTAAAATTCGGCAATCAGTGCATCGTTGTCGCTATTGATGCCAAGCGGGACGGGCGCGGGGGTTTTGAAGTTTTCACCCATGGCGGGCGCAACCCAACAGGTATCGAGGTGATTGCCTGGGCCCGGCGCATGGCCGAATTGGGCGCGGGGGAAATCCTGCTGACCTCCATGGACCGGGACGGCACCAAGTCAGGCTTTGATAATGAGTTGACCCGGTTGGTCGCCGATGCGGTCAGTGTGCCCGTCGTTGCATCGGGGGGCGTTGGCACCTTGGATCATATGGTTGATGGCATCGTCGAAGGGCACGCGGATGCGGTTTTGGCCGCCTCCATCTTTCACTTTGGCGAATATTCCATTGCCGAGGCGAAAACGGCCATGCGGGCCGCCGGGTTGCCGGTCAGGCTGGAGCAATAGCATGCCAGCCCTGTATCTATTGCGCCACGGGGACGCCGATGCAGGCACGCCGGATCAGGGTGACCTTGGCCGTATTCTGAACGCCCGTGGTAACAATGAAGCCGCATTGATTGGCCGCTATCTGGCGGAAAAATCTGCGCACCCAGTCCGGCATTTGGACCTGGTTCTATGTTCTGCGGCGCAGCGCACGCAACAAACCTGGGCGCTGGTCGCGGGACATCTGACCAATCCGCCAAAGGCACAAGTTGAACAGGACTTGTATCTATGTTCCGCATCTGGCCTGGATAAACGGGTGCGCAGTTTACCCGATGACGCAGAGAACGTCCTGATCATCGGCCATAATCCCGGCCTGCACGAGGCGGCGATTTACTACGCCGATGTCAGCGATGGCCCTATAATGCGGCGACTGTATTCGGAATTTCCGTCCGCTACATTAGTCGCGTTTCAATTCAGTCAGGCTTGGTCGGGCATTAGCCAGCACACCGGTCGACTGAAACTATTTGTCACACCCAAAGATCTGACCCCATAAATTCTCGCTGTCATCATCTAAAACGAAAGTCTGTAACTATGTCAGAGCAAGCAATTCCGGAAGCCGCACAGGGCGCAGAGATCCTGGGCCAGCTGTACGAGGTTATTGAACAACGCCGGCACGCCGATCCGTCCGAGTCCTGGACCGCCCGCTTGATGGCCAAGGGTTTGCCAAAGATCAGTCAAAAAGTCGGCGAAGAAGCGACGGAAGTCGTGATTGCCGCCCTGGCGGAAACCCATCAGGATTTGTTGGAGGAAAGCGCGGACCTGCTGTATCACCTGCTGGTTTTGTGGTCTGCAAAGGGCGTGAAGCCCGACGAAGTTTACAATGTTCTGTACCAACGACGCATCGGTGATGGTGATGTAAAAAAGAAGAAAAAGCACAAAAACGACGACGCGAAATAGTCGTATAGCCAATTGCCCAAAGGAAAGCCCCAGCGCACCATGGCCTATGATCAGAACAATATATTTGCCCGCATTCTACGCGGCGAGATCCCCTGCAAAAAAGTTTACGAAAACGACCATGCCCTGGCGTTCCATGATGTCAGCCCGCAGATGCCCGTACATGTCCTGGTCATTCCTAAAGGCTCGTACACGAACCTGGAAGAATTCCACGCCGGTGCCAGCGTGGAGGAAATGGGTGCCTTCATGCAGGCCGTGGCCGAAACTGCGAAGCTGTCAGGTGTTACCGAAAGCGGCTACCGTCTGGTTGCCAACAATGGTGAGGACGCCCATCAGGAAGTGCCCCATTTCCACATGCATATCTTCGGTGGCCAGCCCATCATGGGCCGAATGATTAAGGCCCAGGATTAGAGCGGATAAAGAGGCGATGTGCAGCGGGCCTACTTTGATGCGTGTCGCCGTGGATGCCCGGATCAAGTCCGGGCATGACATTTTTGGCATTTATCGGCCATTTTTCCTTCAAATTTCGTCATTGCCGGGCTTGACCCGGCAATCTATTTTGACGCCATCTTCAGGTTAGAAAACAGTGGTTCTACCGGGCGGATTGAAAGCCGCTTAAGAACGCCAGCAGATTATCCGGCATTTCGTCGCACAGATAACCGCCCTCTTGCACGATCAGGGTCGGCAGGCCCAAGGCGTAGATCGCAGCGGCCATGCGCCCGAAACCTTCCGTGGTGATCGACAGAATGCCTAAAGGGTCATTTTCCTGGGCATCAAGACCTAACGAGATCAAAAGATAACCCGGTGCGAAATTTTTGATCGCCTGCAGGGCCGGGTCCATGGCTTGTAGATAGGCATCATCACCCATGCCCTGCGCCAGCGGCAGGTTCAGATTGAAACCCTCCCCCGCGCCTGCGCCACGTTCATCCCCATAGCCCGCATAGTAGGGATAGAACACCGATGGATCCCCGTGCAATGAGCAGAACAAAACATCGGCCCGGTCATAGAAAATGCCCTGGGTACCGTTGCCGTGATGGACATCCACATCCAGGATCGCCACACGATCTGTTTGCCCACGCATATATTGCGCCGCAATGGCGACATTGTTGAGGAAGCAAAAGCCACCGGCCTGATCGCCATAGGCATGATGGCCCGGTGGGCGGCACAAGGCATAGGCCGCATCGTCACCGCCCAAAACCAAATCAGCCGCCGTCAGCGCGACTTGTGCTGCAACTTCTGCTGCACCCCAGGTTCCCGGCCCGATGGGACAGGCCGTATCCGCCATATAATACCCGGCTTTACCAACGATAGCTTGTGGTCGTCCCTGCATATGGCGACCGGGATGCATATTAGGCATCATGGACGGACCGGCATTGGGCAGCCTTTGCCATTCGGCCAAACCGTTTTGCAGAAAATCCAGATAGTCGGCGGGATGCACCGCCGCGATGGCGTCCATACCATGATCCGCGGGGGCCAGAATTTCATAGCCGGCGGCTTCCACCGCGGCGAACAGGTGATGGGCCCGTTCGGGACATTCCGGCGACGGCGCTAAACGGCCCGCACTGATAAAACTTTCGGGGTCATGGCCAATATGGTCCGGGCTGTGAACAATACGCATGGGCCGCATCAAACGTGCTGACCACCGTTGATGTGGATTTCCGCGCCGTTGACATAGCTGGATTGTTCCGTGCACAGGAAATAGATCGTCTTGGCGACCTCCTCCGGCGTACCCAGGCGGCGCATGGGTATAGTTGGCGCCAACAGCGCCTCCGTATCCGGGGACAGAATTTCGGTCTTAATCTCACCCGGCGCAATGGCGTTGACCCGCACGCCCTGGGGCGCGAAATCCGCCGCCATCTCTCGGGTCAATGAGGCCAGGGCCGCTTTCGAGGTGGAATAGGCGGAGCCTGCGAACATATGCACCCGGCTGCCGGCGATGGAAGTGACGTTGACAACAGAACCCTTGGCCACCCGCAATTCATCCAGCAGGCCACGCGCCAGCATGATCGGCGCATAGAAATTCACTTGCGTCACTTGACGCCAGGTATCCATGTCCGTGGTCAGACTGGATAGACGGCCGCCGTCGGCTGCTTTTGGTGAAATGCCCGCATTGTTGACCAGCGCATGCAGCGGGCCGCCGCCCAGGCGTTTTTTCAGTTCGGCGATCCCCGTCTCAATATCGGCTGGGTCCGACAAATCCACCTGCAAATGATCCTCCGGCCCCGCCTCCCACGGGCAATCTTCGGGAAAGGCCTGGCGGGAGCAGGTAATGACACGCCACCCGGCGGATGAAAACCGCTTCACCGTGGCATGGCCAATACCCCTGCTGGCCCCGGTCAGGACCAGTGTGCGGCGGCTATTCGCTGATGTTTCATTCATGACCTTACTATCTATCACCTTTGGCGAATAATACCAGAACTACCAATTTGCCCTACTTGGTGTAAGCTTATTATGCAAAAAGGGGAGGTTGATATCATGGCGGTTATCAAAGTGCAGGACTTGGCCTATGGCCGTCTGCGGTCACCTGATCTGGACAGAATGGAAGAATTTCTGACCCATTTCGGCATGACCCGCGCGGACCGTACCAAGGACGCCCTTTATATGCGGGGCACGGACCCAAACCATCACATTCACATCACCGAAAAAGGCGACCCGGCTTTTGTCGGCTTTGCCTATCAGGCCGGAAGTCTGGATGATCTGGAACGGCTGTCCGACACACCCGATGCTTCCGCCGTTGAAGACATTGATGAACCAGGCGGCGGCAAACGGGTGCGCCTGACCGAACCCAACGGCTATCAGATTGAGGTCGTCCATGGCATCGCGCCGTTGCCCGCCATTGAGGTGAATTGGGGCCTGACCAACAGTGGCGCCGAACCCTTGCGCCGGGCCGGCGAACCTTTACGACTGGCAAAATCACCATCCCCCGTGAAGCGCATCGGCCATGGTGTTCTGGCCACGCCAAAAGTCACCGAGACGGCGCAATGGTTTCAAAACACCCTGGGCTTCATTTGTTCCGACGATGTTTATGCGGGTGAAGAAGACAACATTATCGGATCTTTTAATCGCTGCGACCTGGGCGACGATTATACCGACCATCACACCCTATTCTGCATCCGGAATGACCAAGCAGGCCTTAATCACATATCATTCGAAATCCCGGATATTGATGCGGTGTTCATGGATCACGAATACCTGACAGACCTGGACAAGTACGAACATATGTGGGGCATCGGACGCCACGTTTTGGGCAGCCAGGTGTTCGACTATTGGTGTGACCCCTGGGGCCGGGTGCACGAACGCTGGGCGGATACGGACCGCATGAATGCGGCCTATGGCTCCAATCTTGTATCGGCAGAGGAAGGCCTCGGCAGCCAATGGGGGATCGGTGCGCCGGAAAAATTCGTCACCAAGGTCAGTCCTTGAAACGAACGCAGACCACGTTAACTGTACGTGCTTTACGATGCCACTGGAGTGATCTGTGCCATGCGAATTTGCCGACTGTAAAGAAACGCAATAACAACAAGGTTCACAAGATTGAAGCAGACCCCGACCAGGAAAGCATCGGAATAACTGCCCGTGTAGTCAAAGATGGCGCCACCCAGCCAACCACCCAAAGCCATACCAAGGGCGGCAAATAGATATTGCGCCGCGATCCGCCAACCCGCCTGATGGACCGGAAAATACAGCCGGATCAGCAAAGCGTAACAGGGCATGATGCCTGAAAATCCAAGGCCAAACATAAAGGCCGCGATGTACAGACCGCTCAAGGTATCGACCTGCGAGAAGACCAACAGCATCACCGCCTGACAGCTGGAGCCAATCAGCAATGTCCGAACCCCGCCAATACGGTCCGCCAACATGCCAAAGCCCAGGCGGCTGAAAAACGCGGCCCCGAACAGTACTGATAACAGTTCCGCCGCCCGCACCGGCGCAAAACCCAGGTCCGTGGCATAGCTGAACAGGTGCACATTGGGCATGGCCATGGCGGCACAACAGCCGACAACGGCGATCCACATAGAAATTTGTACTGTGTTCGATGAAAGACCCAGCACTTGATGGGTTTGGCTGACGTTACCTGTGGCCGGGCCCAATGCAGCAGCTGGAGGCTTCGGCCTTAAAAACAAGGCCAATGGCACCATGGTGACGAGGGCGAAGATGCCATAATATTGATAGACATCCCGCCAACCGCCAGCATCATTCAGGTACCGCACCACAGGCGGCCAGATCACGCCTGCCACACCCTGGCCGGAGGCGATAAGGGCAATGGCCAGGCCCCGGCGACGGTCAAACCAACGTGTCGCATTGGCTACCAGAGGCGCGATCATCGCCGCCTTGCCCAACAATCCGATCAGGACACCATTGGCCAGATACAGGCTCCATTTCCCCTCAGACTGCGCAGCCAGGAAGGAGCCCAGGGCAATCATCACAGCACCGAACAACACCGGCTGCATCACACCGCGTTTGTCCAGCCACCAGCCCATCCCGATGCCGCCAATACCCGTGCCCACCATCAACAGGGAATAGGCGAACGAGGGCACTGCGCGCGCCGTGCCCAGGTCTTCAGCAATAGGCTTCAAGGTGACAAACAGAATGTTCGGGGCACCAAGGCCGATGGTATGAATGATGAGGGAGACGAACAGGATCACCCAGCCATAGCGGACTTCTATACTGGTATCTTGCACGGACATATTTTGGGGTATGACAATCTAAAAGGCGTTGCAGGTGCAGCCCTTGTCCTACACCGCCCCATCGACTGTCAAGCGGGCGGGGTAACGGCGCGGGTCTAAAGTTTCTTTTGGATGAGCGAGAGGATCTCGGCCAGCTTTTGATCCAAAGGCAGGGCCGCATCAATACGCTGCCATTCAATTGATCCTGCACCCGACGCTACCTGACGCGCCATCACCGCAGCATCTGCATCGGATGCATCAGATCCATTCCACTGGCGGTCCGCTATACGACGGGCCATCAGATCGCGGTCGGCTTCCAGCCAGATCCCAATGAAGGGTACGCCGCATCGATCCGCCAGTGCTGCCAGATCGGCCCGCGATTGGCGATGGTTGTGGACAGCGTCGGCGATAACGCTATGGCCCGACGACAAGGCCTGTTCCGCCCGATCCCGCAGCTGGGCGTAGACCTTGGCGCTGATCTTGCTTTTATAAGCGCGCGGGCCCAGGGGGGTTTCAGGGTCCTGCCCCATCATCACCTTGCGCAATTCATCGCTGCGCAAATATACGGCACCGGGAACCGCGCCCAGCAACGGCGCCAGGGCGGAGGCCAGATAGGATTTGCCGGAGCCGGAATAGCCGCCAACCGCTACCAATACCGGGGGCGGCGTCTCAAGAACAGTTAGGCCCAAGTCCAGATACTGCACCGCCTGGCCTCGCAGGTGCCGGTCATTGTCCTGGCCCGCCGCCCCAGTGGCCATGGTGGCCATGGTGGCGGTGACTTGGGTTCGGATACCCGCACGTAGAGATAAAAACAGGGGCAGCGCCGCCAATCCGCCCAGATCACCCGTACGCAGCAGATAGCGGTTAAAGACCTGGTTCGCCTGCCCCCGCAAGCCACGATGCCACAGGTCCATCAACAGAAAGGCCAGGTCGTAGAGAATATCATTCTGCGCCAGCCGATCATCGAATTCGATGGCGTCGAACAACCTTGGTTCACCCTCATCGAGATAAATATTGGCAAGGTGCAGATCACCATGGCCGTGGCGCACAAATCCCTTGGCGCGCCGGTCTTCCAACAATGCCCGTTGCACCTCAACCGCCGCCAGCGTCCCCTTTGCCAAGGCCTTGGCCCGGGCCGGTTCGAACAGGTCGGGGATATAGCGGGCGATGGTTTTGGCATCACCACGGGCAATACGCGCCAGCTCATCCGCCCCGCCCCAGGCGCTGGAAACCTCCGCCCCGTCATGAAAGGCCGCGATGGTATCTGCCAGGGCATGGACGACCTTCGGCGTGAAGGCATCATCTTCAACCACCCGGCTTAACAAAGCCTCATCGGGGAAGCGGCGCATTTTGACCAGCCACTCGACCACCTCGTTTGCGGCTGCATCGGAGGTCAAGCGAAGGTTGCCATCATCATCGCGGCGTACGGCCACAATTCCCAAATAAAGATTGGGGGCGGTGCGCCGGTTCAGGCGGATTTCGTTTACACAAACCAAACGACGTTTTTCCAAGGTGGAAAAATCGAGATACGGCAACAGCACCTGCCGCTTCATCTTATAGGCGTGATCATCGGTTAGAAAAATAATCGCGCCATGGGTTTCAACACAGCGCACCATATCTGTGCTGGTGCCGGAACTGGGGTTGTTCGGCCTGTAACTTTCCGGGCGTTTGAGGAAATCAATGACGTCCTCTTGCCCTGGCTCCTGCCTCACTATTGCAGGTCCGGGTGCCATTCTTCCAAACCTGCCGGGTCTTGATGGATAATGACTTCCGCATCGGGAAACGCGGCCTGGATTGCGGCCTCCACCTGATCGGCGATTTCGTGGGATTGCAACAAAGTCAGGGCGCCATCCAATTCCATATGCAACTGAATAAAGCTCTGGATGCCCGATGACCGTGTCCGCATGTCATGGACATTTTCCACGCTGTCATGGGCCATGGCGATTTGTCGAATTTGTTGGCGCTGATCATCCGGCAATTCCCGGTCCATTAATTGGTCCAGGGCACTACGGATAATGCCCCAGGCACCGAACAGGATATAGCCGGCCACGATCAAGGCGATGATCGCATCCGCATAAATCCAGCCAAATCGGCCGGCCATAATCAAGGCAATGATAACCCCAATGTTGGCAACAATATCACCACGGTAATGGACGGAGTCAGCGGCAATAGCGATGGATTTGGTTTTCCTGACCACATGGCGCTGAAACAACACCAGGGCGATGGTCAACACCAATGACAACACCATGACCGCGATACCAATGTCATCACGGGCGATAGCGCGCGGTTCGATCAGGCGTTGCACCGCCTCAGCCACCAAAAATAAGGCGGACCCGGAAATAAACGCCGTTTGAGCCAGGCCGGCCAAGGCCTCCGCCTTGCCATGACCAAAGCGATGTTCCCGATCCGCCGGCGTTAGCGCATGGGCGACCGCATACATATTGACCAGGGATGCCCCCACATCCAGGACCGAGTCCATCAAAGAGCTTAAAATGGCGACCGAATCCGTCATGAACCAAGCGCCAAGCTTGGCCACAATCAAGGTTCCCGCCACAGCCACCGCGGCATAGGTGGCAAGCCGCAATAACCGCGCATTAGGACTATTGGCACCAGTCATGGGACCGGTCTTGGGACCAGCTGCCGTGCCAGATACAGTCTTGGCATGTTCAGAAGCTTGATTTTCGCTGTTCACAGCATTTTCGGCCTTATTCACGTTTGATTGCGATCTTCAAATTAGAGATTCTACGCTAGTGGTCTGGTATGTTCGTCCTATATATATGACATCTAGACATCATCTTCATGCGGCGCGGTGTCGCAAAGTAATATTTTTTGGTCTACGGCTATAATATCACCATTGATTTCTAGCCTGTGGCTAAATCATCGCTGTTGAATGGATACGAACATGATACGAAACGCACGTTATATCGCAACGGGGCTGATGGCCCTCTTCCTCTCCGTGGCCCTGTCCGCCTGTCAGACGGGCGGCGAAAAACAAACCCTGGGCACATTGCTGGGTGCCGTCGGCGGTGCTGTCGTGGGCAGCCAGATCGGCAGCGGCAGTGGCACTATCGTCGCTGTGGCCGCAGGTACATTACTGGGCGCATATGCGGGCAGCAAAATAGGCAAGTCATTGGACAGTGCTGATCGCCTCGCCATGCAGCAAACGACACATAAATCTTTGGAGAATACACCATCGGGCAATGCGGTCAGTTGGCGTAATCCAGATAGTGGCCATTCAGGCACCGTCACACCGCAACCGTCCTACAAAAACGCCACCGGCCAATATTGCCGGGAGTATGAACAGACGATCACTGTGGATGGACGGACAGAGACGGCCTATGGCACAGCCTGCCGTCAGGCGGATGGAAGTTGGAAAATCATCAACAGCTAGGCGCTGGCAATTTATCCAGTATGGGACCGTAATGCGCATGAAGCAGGGCCGGGCGCGGTCCATGGCCAGCGCACCGTGGGTTTCATTGGGCATTTCGTTGTGTGCTGTCTTGTGGCTGTCGCCTTTTGCCCCCGCCAAAGCGCAGAGCCAAGACCCGGCCACAATAGCGCCAACCGAAACACCCGCCCAATCCTTTGACGCGGGTGTGAAGGCCTATGACGGTGGGGAGTACAAGGCTGCCCATGATATCTGGTTGCCCTGGGCCCATCGGGGCGACCCAGCCGCCCAACGCAATCTGGCCCATTTGTATCGTATGGGTCTGGGCGTGCCGCAAAACTTCGTCCAGGCCGCTTCCTGGTACCGCCTGGCAGCAGATAGCGGCCTGGCACGGGCCCAGGCGAACCTGGCAACAATGTATCTGCGTGGCCAAGGGGTTGCCCAAGACCCGAAAGAAGCCGCGTTCTGGTTTACCTCCGCCGCCACCAATGGCCATGCCCTGGCGCAGTTTAATCTTGCCCTGCTGTATCTTCGCGGTGAAGGGGTGGAACGGTCGGAGCCAAAGGCGGCAGGCTGGCTGTATCTGGCGACGAAGGCTGGGTACGAGCCGGCGATCCGCGCTTTGGCAAAACTGGTACCAAATATTTCCGGCCCGGCCGGACCACCCAATCCGCCACCTAAAATCCTGGCCAAAAACCCGACTAAAAATCTTGCTAAACCCCAGGCGAAAAAGCTGCCCCCCGCAACTGAGCCAACCGCTCCAACCGCCCCAAAGGTTCCGGCAACTCCGGCAGCCCCCACCGCCAGTGTCACAGACACCGCTAAAGTAGATGAGGCCCTGATCAAGGACCCTGAGCCGGTAAAGGTTGCTTTAGGCGAAAATACACCGATGGTCCCCGTTGCAACGAAGCTGCCCATGGAAACGCCAAAGCAACCTACAGCCCAGATCACAGGGCAAACAGTGGGCAAGGTTGAAAAAATTGCTACATCGCCGCCCGAGAGCGAAGCCGTCATATCCCTGGACGCTATATTGTCCTTTTTTGACACCTCCCAGGATTCGGAGTTAAGCGGCGATCATGACGTCACCCTGAACGGACACAGAGCAGAGGTTAACCAACGCAATTTAACCGCTGGACTGATCGCCTTCCACGCGGCCAATTACGCCATCGCCCGGGATCGTTGGCTGCCTTTGGCGGAGAATGGCCATGCGGAGGCGCAGTTTCAGTTGGGCAAGCTGTATCTTCACAACGGCTTTGTAGAAGCGAACCGGCCGTGGGGATATTATTGGTTGTCCCAAGCAGCAGTCCAAGAACATCCCGGCGCCGCTGCACAAAAGACCACCTTGGCCAAATCCATGACAGATGATGAACGCGAGGCGGCACAAAAACTGATTGAGGAGGTGCGGATAGAAAAGGCGGAATGATCAGGACGGATCATTGGGGCATTGGGGCAAAAAATATGTGGCATTTTTGCATCATATATTTCCTCTTACTCTGTTAACCCATCTCTATCGTAACCATATTAATGTAGGAGCGCGCCTGCTGACGCGCTATATGCTTGTCTAATTGGTTCTGAATCCGAGTTTTTTGTTTGGGAATGGGTGATTATGCGTGATCCTTACTCTGTCTTGGGCGTACCCGCCACGGCCAGCGATGGCGAGGTCAAAAAAGCCTATCATCGTCTGGCAAAAGAGTTACATCCGGATTTAAACCCAGACGATTCCGTCGTTGCCGAACGCTTTAAGGAGGTTTCAGCCGCCTATTCCCTGGTTGGTGATGCTGCCCAACGCAGACGCTTTGACAGCGGTGAAATCGATGCCGGTGGTCAAGACAAAGCCCGCTATCGCTATGAATATGCTGGCGGGCCCGGTGGCCGTGGGGGCCAGGGCGGACCCGGTGCCGGCTTTGGCGGTGGCTTTAATTCCGAAGATATCTTCGGCGAATTCTTCTCCAACATGCGCGGCGGTGACCCCAGAGGTCGGGGCGGCCAGGCCAGACAACAAAAAGGCCCGGATCGATCCTATAAAATCACCGTTGATTTTCTGGATGCCGCAAAGGGTTCAACCCGTCGCATTACCCTGCCTGACGGCCGAATGCTGGACGTTCGCATTCCCGCGGGCATAGAGGACGGCAAGCAAATCCGCCTGCGCGGCCAGGGTGACCCTGGACCTGCGGGTGCCGGCGATGCTCTGGTCGAAGTCAGCGTACGCAAACACAAACAATTCCGGCGCGAGGGGTTGGATGTTCACCTCGACCTAGCCCTGGATCTGGCCAGCGCCGTCCTGGGCGGCAAGATAGAAGTGCCGACCATCGACGGTGCCGTCACCATGAAAATTCCAAAAGGCACCAACAGTGGCAAAACCCTGCGCCTAAAGGGCAAGGGCATATTGCCGCCAAGGGCCGACACTGCCGGCAACCAATATGTGCACTTACAAGTCACCTTGCCTGACCCGCCGGACCCTGAATTGACCGCCCTGTTGGAAAGCTGGGCGCAAGACCAGGCTGAAAAATTGGAACCCAGTCCCGAGGACCCCGACATCGCGGCAACGGGCAGCGCCGCTACCGACAGCACCAAAACGGATAGCGAATAATCGAACCTAATGCGACGAACTGGGCACGGCAGGCCAAGTGAGTGGCGGGCACAATATTGCAGGTGAGGCGTCCGTCTCGCCGACCCAAATCCCGCATAATGCCAGGTAAACAAGATTTTTGCAGCCACATGGCTACCTTGGTGTAGAATGGGGCAAGCAATTGACAATACGGTAGTTTCGGCCGTTTTAGCGGGCAGTTACAGTGGGGCAAAGAATGTCTGGAGCAAATTTACTGGCAGGCAAGCGTGGTCTGATCATGGGTGTCGCGAACGAACGTTCGATCGCATGGGGGGTGGCGAAGGCTGCCGCCGAACAGGGCGCAGAATTGGCCTTTACCTTTCAGGGGGCGGCGTTGGAAAAGCGCGTGCGCCCCTTGGCAGCGTCCGTGGAATCCGAAATGGTCATGCCCTGCGATGTGACGGACGATGCCTCTATGGATGCAGTGTTTGAACAGATCACGGAAAAATGGGGCGGTCTGGATTTTATGGTTCACGCCATCGCCTATGCGGACAAGGATGAACTGAAAGGCCGCTATGTGGATACCACGGCAGGCAACTTTGCCCGCTCCGTCGATATCTCCTGCTATTCCTTCACGACCCTGTGCCAGCGAGCGGAAAAATTGATGCCGAACGGTGGCTCCATTGTCACCTTGACCTATTATGGTGCTGAGCGGGTGATGCCCCATTATAACGTCATGGGCGTCGCCAAGGCGGCGTTGGAGGCGAGCGTGCGCTATCTGGCGGCCGATCTGGGGCCAAACAATATTCGCGTCAACTCCATTTCCGCCGGGCCTATCAAAACACTGGCCGCCTCAGGCATCGGGGATTTTCGCTATATCCTGAAATGGAACGAATATAATTCACCTATGCGCCGCAACGTCGGGATTGATGAAGTGGGCGGTGCCGCCATGTATCTGTTGAGTGATCTGGGCAGCGCCGTCACGGGTGAGACCCATCATGTGGATTGCGGCTATAACGTGGTCGGCATGAAAGCCGTGGACGCGCCCGATATCTCGACCGTCTAAGAGTCGGGAATACCATGTCGCACAACAGTTTTGGCCATATGTTTCGGGTTACCACCTGGGGCGAAAGTCACGGACCGGCCATCGGCTGTGTCATTGACGGCACACCGCCGCTGCTGGATCTAAGCGAAGAAGACATTCAGCCGTGGCTGGACCGACGGCGTCCCGGCACCTCGCGCTTTGTCACCCAGCGTCAGGAAACAGATCAGGTGCAAATTCTGTCCGGCGTTTACGAGGGGCAGACCACGGGCACGCCGATCAGCCTGATGATCGAGAACGTGGATCAACGTTCCAAAGATTACAGCGCCATCGCCAACACCTATCGTCCCGGCCATGCGGATTATGCCTATCAAAGCAAATACGGCATTCGCGACCCCCGTGGTGGCGGTCGTGCCTCGGCCCGGGAAACCGCCTGCCGGGTTGCAGCAGGCGCTGTCGCGCGCAAGGTTCTAGGCCCGGGCATCGTGATCCGCGCTGCGCTGCGCCAGGTTGGTGAACATAGTGTCGCTGACGAAAACTGGGATTGGGATGCTGTTGGCACAAACGCCTTCAATTGTCCCGACAGCGCCATGGCGAAAATTTGGGAAGATTATCTGGACGGCATCCGTAAGGCGGGGTCATCGGTGGGCGCGGTGGTGGAGGTTCATGCATCCGGCGTACCAGCTGGTTGGGGCGCACCTGTGTATGGCAAGTTGGATACGGATTTGGCCGCTGCAATGATGAGCATCAACGCAGTCAAAGGCGTGGAAATCGGTTCTGGTTTCGCTGCCGCGCGCATGCAGGGGGAAGACGCGGCGGACGAAATGCTGCCCGGCAACGACGGTCCCAGTTTCACCGCCAACAATAACGGTGGTGTCTTGGGCGGGATATCTTCGGGCCAGGATGTTGTGGTTCGTTTCGCGGTCAAACCCACGTCATCGATCCTGACACCACGACGCAGTATCGACAAAAGTGGTGCCGCAACTGATGTAGTGACCAAAGGCCGCCATGACCCGTGCGTCGGCATTCGCGCCGTCCCCGTGGGAGAGGCCATGATGGCCTGTGTTCTGGCCGACCACATGTTGCGAAATCGTGCGCAGGTCGGTTAGGCCATAGATATGACCCGACAACAACTGCATGGCATCGCAGCGCTAATGCTCATTGCAGCGGGCGGTCTGTTTCTTTTCACAGACACTGTGCCCCCTGCCTTTGCCGGCTTGGGCATGATCGTTGCCGCCGCCCTGATCATGGCTTTCGCCTGGTACCAAGATCGAAATGGGGACCGGAATGGGGAACCTGAAGCGTAACTTAAAAATTTGCCGTCAAAAATTCGCTCATGCTTGACCATGCCTGATTGGCGCAGGTCGGATCATAGATGGTGGCCGTTTCATTAAAGAAGCCATGGGCTGCGTCATAGCGGATGACCTCTGCATTCACGCCGGCGCCAGACATAGCCGCCTCTAGCCCATCCACGGCCGCCGGCGTGCACCAGTCATCCTGGTTGGCGAAATGGCATTGCAGGGGAATGGTGATTTTGGCCGGGTCGGCGACCTCCCCAGGCGGGATGCCATAGAAACAAACCCCCAAAGACACCTCCCGTACATGAACGGCGGCAGCGATGGTCAGGGCCCCGCCCATGCAGAACCCCATCACACCGACCGGGCCGCCGATATTTTGCAGATGTTGCGCCGCACCGCGAACGTCCTGAACCGTGGCACCGGCAAAATCCAGGCCGCTCATCATATGGTTGGCCTCGTCCGGTTCCTGCGTCACCCGGCCCTCATACAGATCAGGGGCCAGGGCGTTATAGCCGGCCCGTGCGAAACGATCCGCCACACCGCAGATCTGGTCATTCAGGCCCCACCATTCCTGAATAACAATCAAAGACGGGCGATCCGCACCTGCGGTCGCCAAATAACCTTTTGTGCTGCCGCCGTCCGGCCTGGCAAAATCAATCATCGTGCCCATCTTCAGTCTCCCAATTCCGTCGCTATTTTATATTCAGACCCGAGAGTACCAGAAATACGTGGGAATCCAATTCCAGCCAACGCACCCCAATCTCACCTTCCTTGGTAACGCGTACCACTTCTGCCAGGCAATCACCGGAATTGCCCAGGCCAATGCCGCTGATATAGCCTTCAAAGGTGTCCCCTACCCGCATGCGTGTGTCTGGCGGTGGCAACAAACAGCCCCCAAGGGACCAATCAATCGCGCGCACACGACGGTCATGATATTTGACGTACAAAGGCGGCCGGCGATAACGAGCATGTTCCCGACGATCTAACCCAAGGGCGCGGCGAATAAAATTCAGCAGGGCCATAGGTGCAGTTTAGCGAGGGATCAACGTTGGAAACAAGCCACCAATTCCAAATGTCGGCTCCAGGGAAATTGATCCACCGGGGTCACAGACATCAGGCGATAGCCGCCCATCTCCAAGGTCAGGGCATCGCGGGCAAAGGTCGCCGGGTTACAGGACACAGCAACCACGGTGGCAACGGTAGAGGCGGCCAGTAATTCCACTTGCCGGGCTGCACCGGCGCGGGGGGGATCGAAGATCACCGCCGCATAGGCCGCCAACTCCTCTACCGACAGGGGGCGGCGTTCCAGATCACGAACCTGGATCTCTATACCGTTGCGGCGGGCAGCATTACGACCTGCGATCAAAGCATCGGTCTGTTCTTCCACGCCTTCTACCGCCAGCACTTCAACGTTTTTGTTCATGGCAAAGCTGAAGGTTCCGACGCCTGCATAGAGATCCGCCACCGATCGTGCATCACCCACGCTCTGTTGTACAAGTTTGACCAAGGCCTGTTCGCCGGCTAGGCTGGCTTGCAAGAAACCATTGGGTGGCGGGGTAACCGCGACCCCTGATAACGTGACCGTGGGTGCCCGGCGCACCATCACCACCTCGGGCCGCAGGCCCGTGGACAGACGGGCCAAATCTGCGTCCTGGGCAAAATCCGCCAAACGCATATCGACCTGGGCGTTGTGGGACAATTTCGCGACCAGCCATACATCCAACCCGTTTTCGGTCTCCGTAACCTGCACATCCGCCTTGCCGCCAGACTTCATCAGGTCGAACAGCACGGCCCGCAGTTCGGGCAGCACATCGACAATGGCCGGGCGCAGGATATGGCAGCTATCCAGATTGATGATTTTGTGACTGCCCGGTTCGTTAAAACCCAACAGAACTTTGCCCCCCGTATGTCGCGCCGAAAACCGCGCCCGGCGGCGGGAGGCGGGGGGTACGGTGACGAAATCTCCCACAACATCTGTTTCCAGATCCCGGTGGCGCAGGGCCTGATACAGGATATCCAGCTTCCAACTTTGATAGGGGCCGGTCTGAATATGTTGCATGGCGCAACCGCCACAGACGGTGAAATGTGGGCAGGGTGCGGCCACCCGGTCCCCCCCTGGCACCAGCACATTATCCAGATGCGCCATGCGGGCGTCACCACGGCGGCCATTGATGGTCACAGCCACCTGATCCCCAGGTGCCGCATATGGAACATATATTACGCCATCGTCGTCGCGGGCGATGCCGTCCCCGCGCGCGCCCAGGCTTTCAATATTCAGGTCCACCATTCACTTTTCCTTACGCTTATTTTTTCGCCCATTTTTACGCTTCGTCTTCCCGGCAGCCAGCCAGCAGAAACTCCACATTGCCCTGCGGCCCCTTGATGGGAGAGGTCCCCGTGCCCAGCACGGACCAGCCCGATTGTTGATCCAGCCAGGCCGAAATATCCGCCCTGACTTCAGCATGCAAGGCCGGATCGCGGACCACGCCGCCCTTGCCCACCCCGGCCGGTCCCACCTCAAACTGTGGCTTGATCAGGGCGATCATCCTGGCACTAGGTGCTGCCAAAGCCATGGGCCCAGGCAATATAGTCCGCAGGCCAATGAAAGAGGCGTCACAGACAATCAGGTCTACAGGGTCAGGCACGTCCTCTGCCGTCAGATAGCGGGCGTTCGTACGTTCCAGCACTTTAACACGGTCATCATTGCGCAGGGACCAGGCCAATTGCCCATGCCCCACATCGACCGCATAAACCGTTGCCGCTCCGCCTTGTAGTAGAACATCCGTAAAGCCCCCTGTGGAGGCACCTACATCGAGGCAGATCAAACCCGTCGGATCGATCTGAAATTCCGCCAGACCATGGGCCAGCTTAACCCCGCCGCGAGAGACCCACGGGTGATCCTTGCCCTGCACGGTTAGTTCCACATCCAGGGGCAGTTCCTGGCCCGCCTTGTCCAGACGGCGGTCCACGCCATGCACCTTGCCCGCCATGATCAAGGCCTGGGCCTTGGTCCGGCTGTCCGCCAGGCCGCGCTCAACCATCAACAGGTCGAGGCGCATTTTTGATTTCGCCTTATTGCGAGGATGTGACGCCATAACTACCTACGCCAGTTTCGGTGCCCCGGCCTCATTTACTTGGCCCTCAGATGAACCCGCCGACGACAGTGCGGATAGCGCCTTGGCGACAATGTCCGGCGCATTCAAGCCAGCAGTTGCATACATATCGCCAGGCGCTCCATGATCTATAAAGCTGTCCGGCAACATCATTGTGCGTATCTTCAGGCCATTATCCAACAATTCATGGCGTTCCAGGCATTGCAGCACATGGGCAGCGAAACCGCCGATGGCACCCTCTTCTATGGTGATCAAAACCTGATGATTGCGGGCCAGTTCGCAAACCAGATCTTCATCCAGCGGCTTGCAAAAACGGGCATCGGCCACAGTGGTGGAATAGCCCTTGGCAGAAAGATCTTCGGCTGCCTTCAGGCTTTCACCCAGGCGCGTCCCCAAAGACAGGATCGCGACGGTATTGCCGTCCCGGACAATGCGGCCCTTGCCAATCTCCAACGGTTCCGCCGGCAGGGTGATCTCCACGCCCTCGCCCTCACCACGGGGATAGCGAAAGGCGCAGGGTCGATCATCGATACGGGCGGCTGTTGCCACCATGCGGGTCAATTCCGCCTCGTCCGCTGCCGCCATGACAACAAAGTTCGGCAGGCTGGCCAAATAGGTTAAATCAAAGGCGCCCGCATGGGTCGGGCCATCGGCACCAACCAGGCCCGCCCGATCAATGGCGAAGCGTACGGGCAGACTTTGGATAGCCACATCATGGACCACCTGGTCATAGGCGCGCTGCAGGAATGTCGAATAGATCGCGGCAAAGGGTCGATAGCCTTCCGCCGCCAGACCGGCTGCGAATGTGACACCGTGCTGTTCCGCGATCCCCACATCAAAACAACGGCTGGGAAAGCGTTTTTGGAACTCAGCCAACCCCGTGCCCGACGGCATGGCGGCCGTGATGGCAACGATTTTGTCATCCCGCTCCCCTTCGCGGACCAATTGGTCGGAAAAGACAGCCGTATAGCTGGGCGCATTGGGTTTGCTTTTGGCCTGGGCCCCGGTCACCACATCAAAGCGGGAGACGGCATGGGATTTATCCGCCGCCTGTTCCGCCGGGGCATAGCCCTTGCCTTTTTGCGTCACCACATGCACCAGGATCGGGTTGGTGCGCCGGGCCTCGCGGACATTTTTTAATACGGGCAGCAAATGTTCCAGATTATGACCATCGATGGGCCCGACATAGAAAAAGCCCAGTTCCTCGAACAAGGTGCCGCCCGTAATCAGACCGCGGGCATATTCCTCAGCGCGGCGGGCCGTACGCTCCATAGGTTCGGGCATCTTTGCCGCCAACTGCTTGGCGAAATGGCGCAGGCCACGATAGGGCCGCGACGATAACAGGCGCGAGAGATAGGCGCTCATGGCACCAACGGGGGGTGCAATGGACATATCATTATCGTTCAGGATCACGATCATGCGGGTATTCATGGAACCGGCGTTGTTCATGGCTTCAAACGCCATGCCGGCGCTCATGGCACCATCGCCGATCACGGCAACCACATTGCTGTCCCGGCCATCTAGGTCACGGGCCACGGCAAAACCGAGGCCGGCGGAGATAGAGGTAGATGAATGCGCCGTGCCGAACGGATCATAGGGACTTTCTGAACGCTTGGTAAAACCGGACAAACCACCAGCCTGGCGCAAAGTCCGAATGCGATCACGACGCCCGGTCAGAATTTTATGGGGATAAGCCTGATGCCCGACATCCCAGATCAACACATCATCAGGGGTATCAAAGACGTGATGCAAGGCAACGGTCAATTCAACAACACCCAGGCCGGCACCTAAATGACCACCTGTCTGTGCCACCGCATCAATGGTTTCCAGTCGCAGCTCATCGGCCAGCTGGCGCAGTTGTTCCACGGACAGGCCACGGGTATCCGCCGGGCTGTCTATGCTATCCAATAATGGTGTCTTGCTTTCCGACACGTCGGTCCCCACTACGAATTCACCAGAGCATGAACTATTTAAACATACCCTGGCACTTAAGATAAAGAGCCATCGAACCAATTACTTGGGTCCGATCAGGGACCTAACTAAAGGAAAATCGCTCTAGCGCAATATAGTATCAATTGCTCCGGTTTATAACGAATTCACACAAGGCCCGCAAAGCATTAGCTTTCTCACCAAAATGATCCAAGTGTGTCGCCGCCTGGCGCGAAAGAAAAATAGCCCGATCCCGCGCCCCTTCAACCCCTAACATAGAGACGATGGTGGCTTTGCCCGCCGTAGCATCCTTGCCCGTGGCCTTACCCACATCCTTTGCATTTCCTTCGGCATCCAACAAATCATCGGTGATTTGAAAGGCGAGGCCCAGATCATGGGCGAACATACGCAAGGCCTGGCGCTGTTGCGGGCGAGCCCGTGCCAGGATGGCACCCGCCTCGCCTGAAAAAGCGATCATTTCGCCGGTTTTCAGGCGTTGCATACGGACAGTTCCCGCCTCATCCAGTTTGTGCTTTTCAGCCCAGAGGTCGAGGACTTGGCCACCGACCATGCCATGACCACCCGCCGCCCGTGACAAACCGGCCACCAAGTTCATGCGCACCTCTGGATCGGGGGAGGTTTTGCGATCGGCCAAAACCTCAAACGCCAGGGTCAACAAGGCATCGCCCGCTAAAACTGCCGTCGCCTCATCAAATTTTACATGCACCGTTGCCTGGCCCCGGCGTAAATCATCATCATCCATGCAGGGCAGATCATCATGCACCAGGCTGTAGGCGTGAACCAATTCAACAGCTGCCGCGACCCGAATGCATTCGCTGGGTTCAAGGTCAAAGATCTGACCGCTGGAGATAACCAGGAATGGACGCATGCGCTTACCGCCGCCCAGAACCGCATAACGCATGGCCTCAAACAGGTGCTGTTCCAACACCTCTGCACTGGGCAGCAGGCTTTCCAGCTCCCGATCAACGGCATCGACCACCGTCGCCAATCTGGTTTCGAAATCAATCATTTAAATCTATCTCTTACTGGCATTTACTTGTTTTACCGGCACTTAATGGTGCTGTTTAGGACGCTATTGAATATCTGCTGGTTCGGTCGTCTGGGCCCGCCCGGAACCGTCTGCGACAATTTTTTCGACCTGTTCGCTGGCCGCATTCAATTTCGCCTCGCAATGACGTTTCAACATAGCGCCCCGGCTGTACAGCGCGATGGAGGCGTCAAGATCAACCTGCCCACCTTCCAAATTCTGCACAATCGTTTCCAGCTCCGCCATCGCGGCTTCAAAGCTCATAGCGGCAACATCATCCGGGATCGCCGCGTTGTCTGCCTGTTTTGCCATTCATTACGTCCCTTACGACAATTACGTTTCGGTCATCAAAACCCGAACATGGGCTGCCGTTGCGGCTGCCAACGCGGCCAGATCATACCCGCCTTCCAGATAGGAAACCACCCGGCCTTGGCAATGTCTGTCCGCTAAAGCCAATAATTCTTCACTGACCCAGGAATAGTCCGACGTCTCCAACCGCAATTGCGCCAGGGGGTCATTTTCATGGGCATCGAAACCGGCGGATATGATCAGCAATTCCGGCTGAAATGCATCCAGGGCCGGCAACAAACCATCTGTGAAGGCATCGCGAAAGGCCACCCCCCCAGCACCAGCGGGGAGGGGGAAGTTATGGATATTGCCAACGCCCGTTTCAGATGACGCACCGGTACCGGGATAAAAAGGTGCCTGGTGGGTGGAGCCATAGAACAGATCCGCATCGTCCCAAAAAGCGGCCTGGGTGCCGTTGCCGTGATGCACATCGAAATCCACCACGGCGACCTTACCCAAGCCATGCGCCCGGCGGGCATGTTGGGCCGCGATAGCCACGGAATTAAAGATACAAAACCCCATGGATCGTTCCGGTTCAGCATGATGGCCCGGCGGCCGCGTGGCACAAAACGCCGTCTTCGCCTCGCCCGCCATGACCGCATCTACAGCGGCACAAGCCGCCCCGACGGCGCGCTGGGCTGCCTCCAATGTGGCTGGGTTCATGGCAGTATCCGGGTCCAGCTGTACCCGGCCCACGGTGGGCGCTGCAGCGATGACCTGGTCGATATGGGATTGCGTATGCACCAGGGCGATTTGATCCCAATCCGCCAAGGGAGCTTGCCGCCGCTCCAGGCCCGCGAATTCCGGCTCCGCCAGGGCCTGTTGGACGGCGCGCAGACGGTCCGGGCATTCGGGATGGCCCGGCCCCATGTCGTGTTCCAGACAGCTGTCGTGTTCGAATATCAAAGTCATATTTTATCCTGTGTCCCTACGACGATATTGCAGTAGAGCATTTCCAACTAGGAAATGCTCTGACTCTCTAGAATAGAGCAATTTTTCCAATCACTTGGTTTCGCTCAAAGCACTTGGGCGATACTCATTTGATCGGAATTGCTCTAACATTGCCATGAAACAAAGTCAGTGAGGCCCTGAAAGGTTTTGGGATGCTACAAGAACGTATCGAAGGCAAATGGATTGACTGCTTTGCCCGCGTCTTTGCCAAATGCAAGGTGGAACCGGGTGAAGCGGTGGCAATCCTGTCGGAAAGCCAATCCCGGCCCATCAATGTGCAGTTGGCGGAATTGGCCCTGCACCAATTAGGTGCCCAGGCTTTCCACATTGTGATCCCCACACCGGCGCAATCGGCACCTGTGCCCGTGCGATCAACAGGCGCCTCTGACGTGATCCAGAACATTCGCCCTGTTGTTTCTGCCCTGGCCAGTGCCGGGCTGGTCGTCGATTGCACAGTCGAGGGGCTGTTGCATGCGCCTGAGTTGCCGGAGATCCTGAAGGGCGGCGCGCGGGTGTTGATGGTCTCGAATGAGCATCCGGAGGCTTTGGAGCGTCTGGCCCCTGACGATGCCCTGGAGGGCAAGGTGAAGATCGGCATGAAAATGCTGCGTGGGGCCAAAGCCATGAAAATCACCTCTGCCGCTGGTTCCGATCTGTCCGTTGATCTGACGGGTGCTGTCGCAGGCGGTGGTTGGGGCTGGGTCACACGCCCCGGCATTATGTCCCACTGGCCAGGCGGGCTGTGCCTGTGCTTCCCCAATTCCGGCACCGTCAATGGCACCTTGGTCTTGGACCGGGGTGATGTAAACCTGACCTTCAAGCGCTATATGGATGCGCCCATAAGTTTGCGGATCGAAGATGATTATGTGGTCGCCATCGAAGGTGACGGCGTGGATGCGGAATTAATGCGCAGTTATTTTGCGGCCTGGAACGACAAAGACGCCTATGCCACATCCCATATCGGCTGGGGCATGAACCCCGGTGCCCGCTGGGATGCCATGGCCATGTATGACCGGGCCGATTTCAACGGCACCGAACTGCGCGCCTTCGCCGGCAACGTGGTTTATTCCACAGGCGCAAACGAAGTGGCGGGTCGGCAGACCCTAGGGCATTTCGACCTGCCCATTCGCAACTGCACGGTGGAGTTGGACGGCCACGCCGTTGTCAAAAGCGGTGTCTTACAAGGAGAGCTGGCATGAGCAACATCCCCCATTTTCAGAGCCATGGTCAGGATGGTAAACCCGTGTTGTTGTTCCTGCACGGCATCGGCGGCGACAACCATGCCTTTGACGCCCAACTGCCCGCCTTCGCGGATCGTTGGCGCGCGGTGTCGTGGGACATGCCCGGCTATGGACAAAGCGCCCCCTTGGACGAAATGACATTTCCCGCCCTGGGGGATGCGGTCGCTAGGCTGCTGGACCATCTGGATGCGCCCACTGCCGCCATTGTGGGCCATTCCATGGGTGGCATGGTCGCCCAGGAATTTATCGCCCTGCATCCCGGTCGCACATCTGCGCTGGTTCTATCGGGCACCTCACCCGCATTCGGGAAGCCGGGCAAATGGCGGGATGGTTTTCTAGGCCAGCGCCTGGCACCTCTCGATAAGGGCTTGAGACCCGCTGATTTCGCAGGCGATCTGGTACCCAACATGATGGGCGATAATCCGACGGCGGAGGCAGTGGCAGCCGCCATGGCGTCCATGTCCGCCCTATCGGCGCAGGCCTATCGCGCCGCCCTGCATTGTCTGGTGACCTTCAACCGCCGGGACAATCTGGAAAACATCAACTGCCCCACATTGGCCCTGGCCGCGGAAATGGATGAGGCGGCACCGGCGGGAATGATGGAAAAGATGGCCGGCAACATCGCCGATTGCCGTTATCACTGCCTGACCGGCGTTGGGCATCTGGCCAATCTGGAAGATCCCGAAAATTTCAACAAGGCGATCCGAACCTTTTTGGACGAGGTAGCGTAACCATGCCGACACAAGCGGAGCTATTGGCCACTGCACAAAAACTGGGGCGGGAAAAATTTTTACCCCGTGCCGCCATGTATGATCGGGAGGGGCGTTTCCCCACCGAGAATTATGCGGACCTGCGCGAAGCGGGCTTTCTGGGCCTTGTGATCCCCACGCGTTATGGCGGCATGGGCGTGGATTACGCCCGCTATATGGAAATCTCGGCCGAGATGGGTCGTTGGTGCGGGGCCACGGCCCTGACCTTCAACATGCATTGCGCCACCATGATGTGGTCATCGCAAATGGCCGATGATCTGGAAATGACCGACGAACAACGGGCAGCGCATGAAAAACGGCGCACCGGCATCTATCGTATGGTGATCGAAGACGGCACCTTGTTCGCGCAACCATTTTCAGAACCAAACAGTGCGGCAGCCGCCGGCAAAGCGCCATTCGGCACCACCGCGCGCAAAGTTGACGGCGGCTGGCTGGTCAATGGCCGCAAGCATTTCGCATCGTTGGCGGGATCTGCAGATTTCTACGGTATCTTGTGCACGGAAGCCAAAGAGGACGGTGACGCGGACGTTAAGGACACCATTTATCTGGCGGTAGACGGCAAAGCTGAAGGCTTTCACATCAGCGGCGAATGGGATGTTCTGGGCATGCGGGCCACGTCATCGAACAATCTCGAATTGATCGATGTCTTTGTGCCCGACGAACATCAGATGATGCCGCGGGGCAAATATTATCAAGCCGCCTTGAACTGGCCTCATATGTTCATGACCTTGTGCCCCACCTATATGGGCATCGCCCAGGCCGCGTTCGATTTCACCTGCCAGTATTTGCGGGGCGAGGTTGAGGGGGGACCACCGGCGGGCAGTGCCCGTCACAGCCCAGCCAAGCAAATGGCCGTGGCGGAAATGCGCCTGAAACTGGAACAGGCCCGCGCGCTGTTTCAGACCGCGATTAGCGAGGCCGGGGTTAACCCCGCCAAAGACATGCGCCTGCGGGCCTATGCGGCGCAATACACAGTGATGGAATTTTCCAACGACATCTGTCGCCTGGCCCTGCGCACCTGCGGCGGGCGGGTCATTTTTCGAACCCTGCGGTTGGAGCAGCTATACCGCGACAGCCGCTGTGGCTCCCTCATGCTGCCCTGGACGCCTGAAATCTGCATGGAACGCCTGGGCCGGGAAAGCCTGTTTGAGCCCGGAGAACGCTAGAATGAACGTTCGCGTGAACGTTAGACGCCGATGAACATCTCCCACTGGGTCAGTCATTGGGCCAACTGGCATGGTGAGAAGACCGCCGTGCATTTTGTAGGCCGGGACATCAGCTATGGGCAGATGGAGGCCAGGATCGGCAATCTAAGCGCCATGTTGCGGGATCAACTGGGTGTGGGCAAAGGCGACCGGGTGGCGCACCTGGGCTACAACAGCCCGGAATTGTTGGAGCTGTTATTCGCCTGTGCCAGGATCGGCGCCATTCTGGTGCCGCTGAATTGGCGTCTGGCACCGCCCGAACATGCCTGGATATTGCAGGATTGTGATCCCAAGGCGGTTTTAGTTGAAGCGGATTTTTTCGCTCATATAGATAGCATTCGGGCTCAGCTGCCGGGCCTGGCCACGGTCGCCTACGGCGCAGCCGACGGTGAATTATGGCGATCTTATGATGCACTGCTGGCCGCATCCGGCCAGGATGCGAGCGGTGGCGTGATGGATGACGCCGTTACCATCGTCTATACGTCGGGCACCACGGGTCGGCCCAAGGGTACGGTGTTGACCCAGGACGCCCTGTTCCACAATGCGGTCAACGCCATCGCAGCCCAGGATATCACCGCCCAGGATCATGTTCTAACCGTGCTGCCCATGTTCCATGTGGGGGGTATGAACATTCACACAACGCCGGGTATTCATGCGGGTGCGACAATCACCATACTGGCCCGCTTTGATCCCGCTGAAACTTTGGCGGCTCTAAATAGTGGCGGGCCAACGATTTTTCTGACCGTGCCCGCTATGGCCATAGCCCTGACAGCCCATCCTGACTGGGCGGATACGGACCTTTCGAACCTGCGCTTTGTCGGCCTGGGATCATCCGCTGTACCGGCAGCCATATTGCATGCGTTTCTAGATCGAGACATCCCGGCAACGCAAGCTTATGGCCTGACGGAAAGCGCGCCCGTGGCGATCATGCTGCCCATTGCCAAGGCCTGGTCCAAGATGGGTTCGTGCGGCCTGCCCGCCCTGCATACCCTGGCCCGAATTGTCGATGATAATGGGGCAGAGGTTCCCAATGGGGATGCGGGCGAGATTGTTTTGCGCGGGCGAAATCTGTTTCAGGAATATTGGCGCAACGAGGCCGGCACCAAGGAAGCCTATGCGGGCGGGTGGTTCCACACCGGCGATATCGGGCATAAGGACGAAGACGGCTATTTCTATGTGGATGAACGCAAAAAGGACGTGGTGATATCGGGGGGTGAGAACATCTACCCGGCGGAGCTGGAAAACATCCTGGCCGATTGCCCGGATCTGGCGGAGGCAGCGGTGATCGGCAGGCCGGATCAACGATGGGGCGAAATTCCCGTCGCCTGCGTGGTCCGCCAATCTGATAGCGACATTTCCGCCGCTGATATTCTGGCCTTGTTCGAGGGGCGCCTGGCGCGTTTCAAACATCCCCGCAGGGTCATATTCATGGAGACCTTGCCGCGCAATGCCATGGGCAAAGTGGAAAAATTCACCCTGCGTGATGAATTGACGGCGAAAGACGAGAAATAACGCAAATATTTCTTTTTCAATGGCCCACACCTGCCACAAATTCGCTATATTTCAGCATTAGAAATATTTTCGTCGTCATTGCGGGCCTTACCCGTGAATGACAATGTCACGTTGTTGGTTAGGCTCGCGGTCAGGGGATACGCTGCATGAAGGTCTTTGGTTCACGAATATGGTTGCTGCTGGCAGCCGCCGTTATTTTCGCCCTACCCAATCTCGCTACCAGCGCGTCGGGGGCGGCATTAATCGAAAGCTCGGCAAAGCAGGCCATCCTGTTGGATCACGAGACGGGGACCGTGCTGTTTTCTAAAAATCCGGAACAATCCATGCCGCCGTCATCCATGTCCAAGTTGATGACTTTGTATATGTTGTTCGATCGCTTGGCCTCTGGCGGGCTGAAGATGGACGATACCTTTCCGGTCTCGAAAAAGGCCTGGAAGATGGGCGGTTCCAAAATGTTTGTCCGGGTCAACACCGATGTTCGTATCGGCGACCTGATCCGGGGCATTATCATTCAATCCGGCAATGATGCCTGCATCGTGGTCGCAGAAGGCATTGGCGGTGATGAAGCCTCTTTCGCCATGATGATGAATGAAACGGCCCGGGGACTGGGAATGCTGGACAGCCATTTCGTCAATGCCTCCGGCTGGCCCCACCCCGAACATGTGACAACCGCCAAAGACTTATCCATTCTGGCACGCCATCTGATCGACAAATTTCCGCAATATTACCCGATCTTCGCGGAACGTAGCTTCACCTTTTCGAAAATCCGCCAAGGCAACCGCAACCCCCTGCTCTATAAAAACATTGGCGCAGATGGCCTGAAGACCGGCCATACGGAAGCGGCCGGTTATGGCCTTGTCGCCTCGGCAGAGCGTAATGGCAGACGCCTGGATCTGGTCGTCAACGGCCTGAACAGCGTCAATCAACGAAGCAAGGAATCCCAACGTCTGTTGACCTGGGGCTTTCGCGAGTTCGGCAACTACGCCCTGTTCAAAGCCGGGGAAAGCGTCGCCGATGCCACCGTCTGGTTGGGTGATACCGGCGTTGTACCCCTGGTGTTGGAAGAACCGCTAACCATTATCATCCCCCGTAAGGCGCGGCGTGCCATGAAGGTCAGCGTCAACTATCAAGGCCCCCTGCCCGCCCCCATCGCCAAGGGCCAGGCAGTTGCCACCCTGCGCATTGAAGCACCTAATATGACGACCATCGAACGTCCTTTGATCGCCGGCGCGGATATCGCCCGGCAAGGCTTTTTTGGCCGTCTGGGCGCCGCGTTGGAGCATCTGCTGTTTGGCGGCATCGCCAAATAATGGCCGACCAGCCCGAAGGTCCCGCAGGGCCCATCGCCACTGCCTCGTTGACCGGGCATAGCGCTGGTGAGCAGGCTTTCCTGGATACAGCTGCGGTGCAGCGGATGCCTCATGCCTGGCTGGTATCGGGGCCCCGTGGCATCGGCAAGATGACCCTGGCCTATCGCATGGCCCGCCACCAGCTGTCCGGGAATGACAGCAGGGGCGATATGTTTGGCGGTCCGGCCAGCCTGTATATGGCCCCCGACGAAGGATTATTTCGGCGCATCCTGGCCGGTGGTCATGGTGATCTACAGGTCATTGAACGGACCATGAACCCCAAGACAAAGAAAATGCGCGGCGATATTGTCGTCGATCAGATCCGCGCATTGGGCCGCTTTTTCTCCATGACCTCCAGCGAAGGCGGCTGGCGCATTGCCATTATCGATGGGGCGGAGGAAATGAACCCCAACGCCGCCAATGCCCTGTTGAAGTTGTTGGAGGAGCCGCCCGAGAATTGCCTGCTGATCCTGGTCAGCCACAGCGCGGGCCGATTGCTGCCAACCATCCGATCCCGCTGTCGCCATTTGGTTCTGCGTACCCTGGTTGAGGCGGACGCCATTACGGTACTGGAAGAACAATTACCCGAATTGGCGGCGGAAGAACGCCTCGGTCTGATCCGCCTGGCAGAGGGTAGCCCCGGGCGCGCCATGGCCATGGCGGCGGAGGGCGGCCTGCAGGCCTATAGCGAATTGTTGGGCTTGGTCCGTGATCTGCCGCAACTGGATTACGGGGCAGTCCATGCCCTGGGTGATCGCCTGAACCGCGCCAATGGGGAGGCCGCTTATGGTGTTTGGATCGATCTACTGCGCCTGTGGCTGTCCCGTCTGACCCGAGGTGGGGCCGGGTTGGAGCAAATGAGTGAGGCGGTGGAGGGTGAAGTTGCCCTGGCCACACGATTGACAGGCTCCGTGGGCCTTGATCGTTGGGTCGAGCTATGGGAAAAGATCGGCGGTTTGGCCATGCGGGCCGAACGGGTCAACCTGGAACGAAAGCAGGTGGTGTTAAATGCCTTTATGGCGTTGGAAAGCACCGCCCGCAATTAGATCTTGAGTTCAGAATTTTTAGGTTAGGAATATAGCGATGGCCGAGGCCGAAGCTTTTTACATCACGACGCCGATTTATTACGTCAACGATAAACCGCACATCGGCCACGCCTATACCACGTTGGCCTGCGATGTTATCTCGCGGTTCATGCGCCTGGATGGCCGTGATGTGATGTTCATGACCGGCACCGACGAACATGGCCAAAAGGTAGAAAATTCAGCAGAGGCAGCTGGCGTTGAACCCTTGGCTTTTTGCGATGGGGTCAGCCAGAACTTCCGTGATCTGTCGCCGATGCTGAATTTCACCAACGATGGCTTTATCCGCACCACCGAAGATCGACACACGGTCGCCTGCCAGGCCATCTGGCAAGCCATGGTGGACAGCGGTGATATCTATCTGGACAGCTATGCCGGCTGGTATTCCGTTCGCGATGAAGCCTTTTACGCCGAGGATGAGTTGCAGGACGGTGCCAATGGCGAAAAACTGTCCCCCTTTGGCGCGCCGGTTGGTTGGGTGGAGGAGCCGAGCTATTTCTTCCGCCTGTCCCAATGGCAGGATCGCCTGTTGGCCTATTACGAGGAAGACCCAAACCGCATCCTGCCGCAAAGCCGGCGCAACGAGGTTTTAAGTTTCGTCAAAAGCGGCCTGCGGGATCTCTCCATCTCGCGCACCTCATTTAAATGGGGCGTGCCGGTGCCGGGTGACGATGGCCACATCATGTATGTTTGGGTCGATGCCCTGACCAATTATCTGACCGCCGTCGGCTATCCCGATACGGAGGCGGAGAGTTTCAAAAAATACTGGCCCGCCGATGTACACATGGTGGGCAAGGATATCCTGCGTTTTCACGCGGTCTATTGGCCGGCCTTTTTGATGTCTGCCGGGCTGGCCCCGCCAAAGCGTATTTTCGCCCATGGCTGGTGGACCGTGGAAGGGAAAAAGATGTCCAAGTCATTGGGCAACTTTATTCCGCCTCAGGACCTTGTTGATCGCTATGGTCTTGATCAGGCGCGCTATTTCATGATGCGCGAGCTACCCTTTGGTAACGACGGCAACTTCTCCCACACGGCCATGGTCAATCGTATGAACAGCGATCTGGCCAACGATTTTGGCAATCTGGCCCAGCGGGTTTTGTCCATGATCAACAAAAACTGCGACGGCGCAGTGCCAAATCCCGGCTTGTTGACAGTGGACGACAGTGCCCTGTTGATCCCGGCGCGGGCGCTGTTGGCAAATATGCGTGGTGCCATGGAAAGCCAAACCATCCATCAAGCCTTGATCCAGTTGTGGGAGGTGGTAGGGGAGGCCAACCGTTATGTGGATAGCCAGGCACCGTGGGCATTGAAAAAGACTGACCCGGCGCGTATGGCGACAGTGCTGTATGTCCTGGCCGAAGTGATCCGCCATCTGGCCATCCTGGCCCAGCCGGTGGTACCTGACGCAGCCAGCAAAATGCTGGATCAATTAGCCGTCCCAGAGGATCAGCGTAGCTTTGCAGCATTAAATGATGCCGGTATGTTGGTGCCAGGGACGCCGTTGCCGAAACCCCAGGGCGTCTTCCCCCGCTATAGCGGACCGGAAGAAGGCGATGATGCTAAATCGGGGGCTTGAACATGCTGGTCGATAGCCATTGCCATCTGGATTTCCCGTCCCTGCAAGCAGATATGGACGGCGTCATGGCGCGGGCCGCAGACGCGGGCATTGGCACAATGGTGACGATCTGCACCCGTGTTGACGACTTTCCCACCATCCTTGGCATCGCGGAAGCCTATGACCACGTCTATTGCTCGGTCGGGCTGCACCCCCACGATGCGGATCAGGAACCGGATTTAAGCACGGCGCAGTTGGTTGATCTAGCGGGGCATGACAAAGTAGTCGGCATTGGCGAGACCGGGTTGGATTTCCATTATGATCAAAGCCCCCGGGAATTACAGGCCACCTTGTTTCGCCGCCATATTGCAGCCGCGCGAGAAACCGGGCTGCCGCTGATCGTGCACAGCCGGGCCGCCGATGATGAGATGATTGCAATCCTCAGGGACGAAGCCGACAAGGGTGCTTTTCCAGGTGTTTTGCATTGTTTTTCTTCCGGCCCGGAACTGGCGCGCGCCGCCCTTGACCTGAATTTCTATATCTCCTTCAGCGGCATTGTGACGTTCAAAAAGGCCGACGAAGTCCGCGCAGTGGCAGCCGAAACGCCCCTGGACCGCCTGTTGGTGGAAACCGATGCGCCCTATCTGGCCCCTGTCCCACACAGAGGCAAAGACAACGAACCCGCATTCGTTGCCAACACAGCGGCCAAACTGGCAGAGATGCGCGGCATGACCGCAGCCGAGATGGCGGGGCAGACCACCGACAATTTCTTTCGCCTGTTCACCAAGGCCCAGAGAGTGACATGATGTGCGCCCCCAGCGCCGATAAGGCCCCCAAATCCCATAGGCACCCGTGATGCGGGCCACAATATTGGGCTGTGGCACTTCAGGCGGGGTGCCACGCATCGGTAACGTTTGGGGGGTTTGTGATCCAGCCGAGCCGAAGAACCGACGCCGCCGGTCCTCTATCCTGGTGCAAAGCGACGCCACGACCTTGATCGTGGACACAAGCCCGGACATGCGCGAACAATGTCTGGACCTGGAATTGGATCACCTTGATGCCGCCATTTACACCCACGACCATGCGGATCATGTAAACGGCATAGACGATTTGCGCGGGTTTGCCTTGTTACAAAAAACACGCATACCCATTTACGGCGATCGATTTACCATAAAAAGCCTACAGCAGCGTTTCGGCTATATTTTTGCTGAGGCCAAGAATTACCCGGCGATAGCCACCGCAAACACCATTGATGGACCGTTCAGCCATGGTGATATTGATATTGTGCCGTTCCCGCAGATTCATGGCTCGATGCAAAGCCTTGGCTTTCGCTTCGGCAATATGGCCTATTCCACGGATCTAAACGATCTGCCGGAAGCATCCTTCGATTTACTGCAAGACCTGGATGTCTGGATCGTCGATGCCCTGCGACCGCAACCCCACCCGACCCATACGCACTTGGCCCAAACCCTTGAATGGATTGAGCGTTTGCGCCCCAAGAGAGCCATATTGACCCATATGACCTGGGACATGGACTATCAAACCCTGTGCCGTGAACTGCCCCCGGGCGTAGTGCCGGCCTACGATGGAATGACGATTGATTTCGCCTGATAGGTGCTGCAAAAATTGCCGAAGCCAATAAAGAAAGGGCGCCGCGACTTGTGTCGCGGCGCCCCGTCATGGGCTGTGCCGGAGGAGGAGGGGACCCGGCCCAGCGGCACCGATCTGGACGGATATGACCGGTGCTGGTTGTTCGCGTGATACGCATCGAACTGACAGCCACACTAACGGGCAGTTCTTAACAATAGGTTACTTTGTAATATTTTTATT
>JAPKBD010000412.1 GCA_028824965.1 Alphaproteobacteria bacterium
CGACAATTTAGTATCGGTCCACGCCGGTGCCGTGCGGGTTGGCGACGGCCTGGTTTTGCTGTTGGGTGCCAATGGCAGTGGCAAAAGCACCTTTGCGACATTGCTGGCGGCTATGGGGCAGCGTTTCTTTGCCGATGACCGCCTGATACTGGATCTGAGCCTGGATCCAAGCAAGAACGGTCCCATTGGGCGTTCGTTGGCGATTGCCCCCAAAGTGCGCCTGCCTTTGCCGCACGAAGCGACGATGGCGTATCGAGACTTTGTCGATGAAAACAGCGTCCTGGTCTGGCCTGAAATGGCCGTGCTGCGGCCCAGCCCGGACCTGGCGGCGAATTTTGGCGAAGCCTTGCCTGTACGGGCCTTAATCCACTTGGACCGCGACGATGGCGTTGATCAACCGGACTTAGCGGTAATGCGCCAACCCCACATGGTACGGATTTTGTTGGAACAATTGTTCGCGCCGCATCTGAACCAGCAACGGGAATTGGCCGCCTGTGTCAAACTGGCGGGCAGTGTTGGTCTGTGGCAATTGCGTTATAATTCCGCCTTCTCGGCGGCGAATATATTGCTGTCCCATTTCGATGACGGAGTGGATGGATGAGCCGCTTTTCCCGCAGCCCCGGCATCAACGAAACACCGGTGGAGGATGAATTATTCCTCATCGCTGTGGACAGCGGCGATATCTATCACCTGGATCAACTGGCTATGTCGATCTGGCGCGCCCTGAAAGAACCCGCCAGCCAAGCGGAATTACAGGCCTTGTTCAGTCAGGTATTTCCAGACACGCCGCCTGCAACCATCGAACAGGATTTGATCAAGGCGCTGGAAACGCTGCGATCGGACGCGCTGATCGCGCACGACGATTGAAGCGGCCATTACAGCGCCCATTGAAGCTGCCATTGCCGGGGCGGTTCGGCGTGCTAGGTTGTCGTTCAGAAAACAAATATAATTGGAGTGTTCCATGACCCGTATGACCGGTGGCCAGGCCCTTGTAAAATCCATCATTGCCCATGGCGTTGACACAATATTTGGCCTGCCCGGCGTACAGCTGGATTGGTTCTTCAACGCCTTGCATGATGAAGGCAATAATATTCGGGTGATCAACAGCCGCCACGAACAAGGCGTTGCCTATATGGCCCACGGCTATGCCCAATCCACGGGCAAGGTCGGTGCCTTTGCCGTTGTGCCGGGACCAGGTGTTTTGAATACAACAGCGGCCCTGTCCACATCACTGGCGGCCAATGTGCCGGTTCTTTGTGTGACCGGGCAAATCCCATCAGCCTATATCGGCCGGGGCCACGGCATGTTGCATGAAATCCCGGATCAATTGGCAATCCTGCAGGGACTGACGAAATGGGCTGCCCGCATTGATCACCCCACCGACGCACCGGCCAAGGTGGCTGAGGCCTTCCGGCAGCTGCGCACCGGCCGACCGCAACCGGTCGCGATAGAGATGCCCCTGGATCAACTGGCCCAGCAATCAAATGTGGATTTGTTGGATGCTGTAACGGATCATGCCCGCCCACCTGTGGATGAAGATGCCCTGGCCAAGGCCGCCGCACTGTTGGCAGGCGCCAAGGCTCCGATGATCTTTGTCGGCAGCGGCGCGGTTGATTGCGGGGAAGCGATCCAGGCTTTGGCGGAGATGCTGCAGGCACCCGTTATTGCCAATCGCACCGGGCGGGGCATCATCTCTGACCGGCATTATCTTGCCATGACCCATTTGGCGGGCCATCGTCTGTGGGCAGATGCGGATGTGATCCTGGCAATCGGCACCCGCCTGCAACAACCACGGATGAATTGGGGCACGGACGATGATCTAAAGATCATTCACGTGGACATTGACCCGGTGGAGATCAAGCGTACGGCAACGCCCGATGTGGCCATGGTGGGCGATGCCCAGGACATCGTGCCGGCACTATATGATGCGGTCGGGAAAATCGCCCCGGCCAGAGCCTCCCGTGAAGAGGAGTTATTATCGGTTCAAGCCGGCGTTCATGACATGCTGTTGGAACGGGTGGGCCCGCAAATGTCCTGGATTAAAGTGATCCGCGAAGGGTTGGACGACGACGGTATCTTTGTCGATGAATTGACCCAGGTCGGCTATGTCTCGCGCGTCGCCATGCCGATCTATCAGCCGCGCACGTTTCTGACATCAGCCTATCAAGGTACTTTGGGCTCCGGTCTGGCCACGGCTATTGGTGCCAAGATTGCCAATCCGGATCGCCAGGTCCTGTCCATCAACGGCGACGGCGGTTTCATGTACAATGTGCAGGAGCTGGCCACCGCGGTGAAATACAATGTCGCCGTGGTGGCGATTGTGTTTGCCGATGGCGCCTTTGGTAATGTGCGGCGTATGCAACAAAACCTGTATGACGGTCGCACCATCGCCTCAGATCTGGAGAACCCGGATTTCGTCGCCCTGGCGAAAAGCTTTGGCTGCGCGGCTTATCGGGCGGAAACGCCGGAGGAATTGGCAAAGGTCTTGCCGGCAGCCTTCAAGCAATCGGGACCAACGGTTATCGAAGTCCCGTTCCCGCCCACGCCCGACCCTTGGTCGATCATCATTCCACCGCGCAACAGAGGCATCTAAAACAAAGCGATACTTCGGCGGCTAGGCCGCCAAAGTTTTGTCGATCTCATCAACCAGATCACGCAGATGAAACGGCTTTGAGAGGACTTTAGCGTCCGATTGAGACGTTTGCCGATTGCGCAGGGCGACGGCGGCAAAGCCGGTGATGAACATAATGCGGATGGCAGGGTCGACGGCCACAGCGCGGCGGGCCAATTCAATGCCATCCATTTCAGGCATGACGATATCGGCCAACAGCAGATCAAATCGGCCTTCGGCCAAGACCGGCAGGGCCTCATCACCCTGACCTACGGAAAACACTTCATGCCCGGCCCGTTCCAGGGCGCGCCCTAGGAAATGCCGCATGGAATCGTCGTCTTCCGCCAAAAGTATTTTCGCCATAAGCATCCTTTAGCAGGCTGCTGAAAAACGCATGCCTGGTTTGATTTGTCGAGGAATTCGGG
>JAPKBD010000413.1 GCA_028824965.1 Alphaproteobacteria bacterium
CAGTGGGTTAAAGAAAATCAATCATAGTTATCTGGGTCAGCCCCAAAAATAATTCACAGGCTCTCTAAACTGGCCCAAGCCAATTGATAAAGGGCCTGTTTTCTTGTCTCCAACCTCCCCCAAACCACAATTATAGACCGGTTAGTTCGTACCACTGGACGTAGAGGTGGAACCGTCGGCACCTGACACGGCAGCCAACGGTGTAAAATCACCTGTTAATGCCGCGACCATTGCAGCATATGCTGCAGCAGCCATCGCCGCACGCGCCACCACGCCGCTGTTCAATGGACTGTCACCAGCAGTTACCGCGGCGGGAGTTGAACCATTCGTGGCCCCGGCTGCCTGTCCGTCCCCGGTCAGACGCCGTAGACGAGATTTCTGTCGAAGGGGACGTTGTGCAGCCAACTCTGCCTGACGTTGACGATGCTCCGCCAACCGTCGCTGCAAACTGCTTGGTGGCGGGTTTAGCGTCTTTAACGGCATAGACGCGCCCGATTGTGCATGTGAAGGCGCGGGCGCGCCGAGCGGCAGGCAAATTACAGCCAAGATAACGATGCATATGCGAAAGTTACTCATACGCCCGTTTTAAGCTAACAGCCGTTATATGGAAACCTGTTGTTCCCCAGCTCACGTTAAAACCTAGAACATCGATCGAGGGTCGTGTGCGCCCTATATTCAGGCCATACGCTTAATTCAGGCCATACGCTTACGATTGGCGTTTTTCGCCTTTGGCGGCTGATAGGCCATCGCGGCGTGATAGTCGCAATAGGGTTGCACGGCCTTGGAGTTGGCACCACAGAAATGAAAGTCCAGATCACCGGGGTCACCAATGGGCCAGCGGCAGGTTGAAGCGGTCAATGAAAATATCGTTGCCCCTTCATCTATCGGGGGTTGCAGCTGAAGGACCTTTTCAGCCCGTTCCTTCTGCCGTTGCTGGCGCGTTACCGAGGATTTTGAAGGTTTCGAGAGACCCAGGCGGTTGGCCTTGCCAATCACCGCATTTCTGGTGATTTCCTCTCCCAAAGTCTCTGCAATTTGCCGCGCAGAATGACCTTCCTGCCACAATCGGGACAGTAGCGCCACGCGTTCATCGGTCCAATCCACAGCCATTATATACCCCCACGGCAGCAAAATTTGTTGTTCTTATGATGGAGGGGATTGTAGCGGTGCTTGACCGCTAAAACAATATATAATGTAGGAACATAATAGGAACTATACTAAATCCTGTGGATAACCTTGTGACTGCCCTTGTGGAAATCTTGAGTAAAACCCAACCAATCACAGTCTTTGGCCTAGGAATTTCAAGGCTGTATCAAGATGCCAGGCTTTATTTTCCGCGCCATGAAAGCCAACATGCCCGCCATTCCGGGATAGCACGGGTTCGAGCGCGGAATTATCCTGCCAGGGATAGTTCAAATAGGGTGAAATGGGCACAATCGGGTCATCATGCGCATGGATTAAAAGCGTTGGCGTCGTAATGCCGGCCAAATGGGCTTTCGCTTGGCAATTCTCCCAATAGTCGTATGCGTCTTTGTAACCATTGCGTGGCGCAATGAAATTATCGTCCAAATCCACGAAGTTTCGCGCGGCTAGAATGGCGTCTCTTTCCGACCCGCTGAGAACTGCGCCAGGGGCAAGGCATTCACGACAAAAATCGGCCAATAATTTGCGGTTATAGAGGGCATTGCGGGGCCGCAACATACTGGCCGAGGTGGCCGCCAAATCAATCGGTGATGATATTGTTACCAACGCCCGAAGGGGTAGCTCCCCACCGTATTCAGCAGCGAACTTCAGGCTCATATTCCCAGCCAGGGAAAACCCGACCACAACAAAGCCCTGGGCAATCGTCGCGGGTGCTAGATCTCCCAGGGCCCGAACAGCCTCTGCCAAATCCCTGGATCGTCCCGCATGGGATTGCAGGCTACAAGTCGGGCGCGAGGGTCCTGCGCCGCGTAGATTAAGTCGTAGCGTTGGATAGCCCTGTTCCAGAAAGTATCGCGTCGCCGTAATGATATAGCTGCTGTCTTCACAGCCTGCTATGCCGTGGATCAGGATCACCAGGGGCTTCGCCCCGCACCCGCCCCTGCTCCCGCGCCCACTCTGGCCCGCATTATATAGGGCCCATAACCGGTCGCCGCTACCATCCGCCATTGGCAGTAATAGGCGCTCTCCGGCCACGGGGCGTGGCGGTTTCAGTAGGGAATTGCGTAGGGTTTGCAGATCGCCGCCCCACCAGGGTGGGCGCTGACGAAAGCGATCAGAAGCGGTCCGCACGGAACGGTGTTTGTGAAATGTCAGAGGATCGGTCTTGTACCAGGTCTGCGATTAAACGCCCGGTAACAGCACCAAGGGAAAGACCCAGATGACCATGGCCAAATGCGAAGAAAACCCGGCTAAAACGACTGGAACGGCTGATAACCGGCAACGAATCGGGCATAGAAGGTCGATGCCCCATCCATTTTTCAGCCCCCGCATCCTGTAGATCCGGGAACAACTGTCTGGCGCGCTTTAATAACATGTCTGCACGGGCATAGTTCGGTACGGCCTCCGTCCCGCCGAATTCCACGGTACCCGCCAGGCGAATGCCGTCCTGCATCGGCGTCACCGCATAACCATGGGCGTTGATCAACATCGGCACGCGCAAATCAAATCCCGGTTGGGGCAACATCATATGATAGCCCCGCTCCGTATCCAGGGGAACCGTCGTGCCCAGGCTTTTCGCCAATGGTTTCGAGAAGGCACCTGCGGCAACAACCACCGCCTCGACCGGAATATCGCCCTGATCGGTATGCACATGGGTCGGCCCGTCTGATCCAATGGCAAAGCCGGATGCCTTGGCCTTCATGAATTTGCCCCCCTCCGCCACAATCCGGGCGGCAAGCAGCTGTGATAGCGCCAGGGGGGACGTCGTATGGCCCGATTGCGTGGCCAGGGCCCCGCCTGCCATATCGGGGCCAATGGCGGGCACCAGCTGTCGCACCTCGTCCGGGCCCAGCATCTCTATTTCCACGCCACGGCGACGACGGGTTTCGA
>JAPKBD010000414.1 GCA_028824965.1 Alphaproteobacteria bacterium
CGACCTTTGAGGCCGAGCATCCCCTGGATAGCAAACCACGCCTCGCCTTGGCATTGTTACTCTACACAGGTCAACGTCGTAGCGACGTCGTTGGAATGGGCAGACAGCATGTCCGCGACAGCCGCATACAGCTTCGGCAAGTCAAAACCGGTACAGCTCTAGCGGTTTCAATCCACCCAAATTTGCAGGCGGTGCTTGATGCCCATAGCGTAGACAACTTGACATTCCTGGTAACAGAGTTCGGCAAGCCTTTCACGGCAGCTGGTTTCGGAAACTGGTTTAGGAAGCAAGCGATAGCAGCCGGATTGCCCGACGTTTGCCGCTCCCACGGCCTGCGCAAGGCGGCGGCACGGAGGCTTGCTGAGGCAGGATGCACTGCGCCGCAAATTGCCTCTGTGACTGGCCATAAAAGCCTAAGTGAGGTCGAGCGTTACATCTAAGATGCCGCGCAAAAAGGCCTGGCCGATGCAGCGATAAAGATACTTTGGAAGACAGAAACAGAACAAAATTTGGCTAACCCTAAGGATCGGTTAGCCAATTCGGGGGATAAGTAGTTGAAAACATTATCCCCCGAAGAGGTGGTGGTGGGCCCGGCTGGACTCGAACCAGCGACCAGACCGTTATGAGCGGCCGGCTCTAACCAACTGAGCTACAGGCCCGTAACTCGATAAATTCGTAGCGCGGCGTCACCGGCCTGCTCCCCCACCCGGCCACCCACGGAATTATACTCACAGGGCCGTCGGGGATGGTCGGGTCGGGAGTGGGCCGGCTAGGCGCACATAAAGTTCCTTTATGTATCCAGGAAACTGCGCAATTTGCGGGAGCGGGAGGGATGCTTTAATTTGCGCAGGGCCTTGGCCTCGATCTGCCGGATACGTTCGCGGGTGACCGAGAATTGCTGCCCCACCTCTTCCAGGGTGTGGTCCGTATTCATGCCGATGCCAAAGCGCATGCGCAGGACGCGTTCTTCCCGTGGCGTTAGAGACGCCAAAACCCTGGTCGTGGTTTCCCGCAGGTTGGAATGGATCGCCGCATCCACGGGCAGGATTGCGTTCTTGTCCTCAATGAAATCGCCCAGATGGCTGTCTTCTTCATCGCCGATGGGCGTCTCCAGAGAGATCGGCTCCTTGGCGATTTTCATCACCTTGCGCACTTTATCCAGCGGCATGCCCAGTTTCTCCGCCAACTCTTCCGGCGTCGGCTCACGACCGATTTCATGCAGCATCTGGCGCGACGTACGAACCAGCTTGTTGATAGTTTCGATCATATGAACGGGAATACGAATTGTCCGGGCCTGATCCGCGATGGATCGGGTAATCGCCTGACGGATCCACCATGTGGCGTAGGTGGAGAATTTATAGCCGCGGCGATATTCGAACTTATCAACCGCCTTCATCAGGCCGATATTGCCTTCCTGGATCAGATCGAGGAATTGCAGGCCACGGTTGGTGTATTTCTTGGCAATGGAAATAACCAGACGCAGGTTCGCCTCGACCATTTCCTTTTTGGCCTGACGTGCTTCCCGCTCACCCTTTTGAACGGTGGCGACAATGCGCTTGTACTCCGGGATCGGCAGACCGGTTTCAGAGGCCACGGTGACAATGCCGCCACGAATTGTCTTAATCTCGTCACGCTCTTTGGTCGCGAATTCTGCCCAACCCTTGCCTTTTAAACGGCGAACACGGGAGACCCAGCGCGGGTCCGTTTCATGACCGTGATAATGTTTGAGGAAATCCAGACGCGGCACCTTGCGGGATTCCGCCAGACGCAACAAACGCCCTTCCAACCCGATCAGCCGGCGGTTGATGCCATAGAGTTGATCAACCAACGCCTCGATCCGGTTATTGTTCAGGTGGACGCCGGTGACCAGCTCGATCAACTCCTCGTGCAGTTTGAGGTAGCGTTTTTCCTGAGCTGGCGTCAGTTCCTGCTGTTTCAAGGCTGCTTCAACGCGCATAACCTGCACTTTTTTGAAACGCTTGTAGACCTTGGAGATCTTTTCAAACTTCGCAATGACCTCCGGCTTCAGGGCCTCTTCCATCGCGGAAAGAGACAAGGTGACTTCATCATCATCGTCATCGTCGTCCGCGTTTTCGGATTTCTCTTTGTTTTCCCCATCTTCACCGTCTGCAGTCTCGGCTTTCACGCCATCATCGTTGGCGGGTGCACCGGCAGGGTTAGCGGCACCATTGGTCGCAGCAACGACGGCGCCATTGTTGGTGCCATTGGAATTGTTGGGGTTATTCGGATTGTTGGGGTTATTCGGGTTATTGGCATGGTTTGCCATGCCTTGGGTCTTTTTGCCATCCGGCCCGGCACCGTATGTGGCGTCGAGATCAATGATCTCCCGCAACAAAACCGTGCCTTCCATCAACATATCGTGCCAGTCGATAACAGCACGAATTGTCAAAGGGCTTTCGCAGATGCCGGCGATCATCGCTTCACGACCGGCCTCAATGCGTTTGGCGATGGCGATCTCACCTTCGCGAGAGAGCAGCTCTACACTGCCCATTTCACGCAGATACATGCGAACAGGATCATCCGTTCGCTCCAGCGGTGCATCCTTGCCCGTAGGTTTGGCTGCCACAGCTGTCGATTTCGCCGGCACCACATCAGTGGCTTCTACGCCATTATCGTCGTCGCCATCGGCCTCATCGTCGTCACTATTATCGGCAGCGGCAGAACCGTTGGCCTTCGCACTTTTGGCACTAGTAGCGTCGCCATTGACAGGCTGCTCATCGGCATCATCAGCCTCGATTAGGTTGACGCCCATTTCCGACAGCAAGGTCATAAAATCCTCAATCTGTTCGGATAAGACCTGTTCCTGCGGCAACGCTTCATTCAATTCATCATAGGTGATGTAGCCGCGCTCTTTCCCCAGGGCGATTACCTTTTTCAGGTTAGCCTCCGCCTGGGAATCGATTAGCGGCCGATCGCCACTGTCTTCCTGGTCCGTCTTTTCCGCTACCTGTGCTTTCGCCATGAATTCCCGCCTATTTTCGTGCCTGTTATCGCACCAAATTTCG
>JAPKBD010000415.1 GCA_028824965.1 Alphaproteobacteria bacterium
GAACGGTCTGGTGGGCCAGGGCCGGGATGGCGATGAAGACGAGGCCAAGGTGGGACATGGCCTTCGGTAGAGTGCGGGCCAGGGCGTCGAAATTCAGGGCCGGGCTGACTTCTGCATTATGGCGAAACCAGACCTCGTAAACCAAGGGAACCATCGCGGCCATGGGGCCCTTCAGGAAGTCCGGCAGCCATAATCCTATGGTTGTAGCGGTTACAGCTCCGCCCGCAACAGCAAGGGCCATACGTAGGGCAGGACCCTCATGGGCGAAGAATTGGGTAAAAGCCTGGGCGATAAATACGCAGGCGATCAAAAGGACAAATACCGCCAGATGCACCACCGACAATCGGTCAAAGGCGACTGTCGTCAAATCATCAACAGGGCGTTCGAGGATCAGGGCAAGGGTCAGGAACAGGCAAAGGGCGATCAGGAACTGTTGCAGACGGCGAAGATAGATGCCCCCCTGATGGATCCAGGACATGGCCAGGGCGCTGAGGATCAACCCGATGCCCAAGGCACCTTCAATGCTGACCCACAATCCTATGGCGGCGGGCAGGGCGGCAAAAAATGAGAGTTTTCCAGGGCAGTCGACTTGAGTTAAGCGGAAGGCAAAGCCCATTTGCCAGATGAACAACAGGGCGTTCAGGCCATGATGGTCCGGCCTGCCGACCGCGAATTGAAACGTGATAAAAAACTGTACCGCAAACAACAACCCCAATAGAGCCAGTGCGGCGGGGCCATTCTGCTTAAAAAGTGGTTCGCAGGCCCACAGCAGCACCGCAATGGTCACCACATGCAGGATTGGACTGATCACCACTGCCCAGGCAAACAAGGCCCCGTCAAAGCCCACAAACGGCGCGCCGACCACTCCACCCAGCAACAACAACAGATCCAAAGGCCGGGTCCAGTGCAAAACCTCACCAAATGGCGCATTGCTGCGTTCAGAAACCGGGTCGTACCACCCGCCCCAAATGCCCGAAAAACCGTTTTGGGCCAGTTCCATCACGCGCAGGACCCGCATATAAGCATCCGGCCCGATCAATCGGCCATCAAGGACGAACCAATCCGCCAGTCCTTGCAACACAAGATGACTGCCCAGCACCAAAAGGGCGGGTATTAGGGACAGCAGACATATTCGGCGCAGGCTCATATTTTCACCTGAGAGAGCCGCCATTGGATAGCGAAAAGTGCCGACAGGGATACCAAGTATACAATGATCTGATGGATATTTCGCATTAAGTTCGCATCACGGGAAGCCGTTTAAGTGATCACTTTTCCTCATGATATTCGGCTTCGGTGTTAACGGACCAGATATTCGACTTATCGGTCTTGTCTGCAATGATGTTATCGACGGCAACCATGGCTGTCAGCATGGAATGATCCATGTTGTTGTAGCGGTGCATGCCATTGCGGCCCAGCAGGAATAAATTCCCGAAACCGTCGGTAAAGTCGCGAACTTCATCGAATCGTTCATAACTGCCAAAATAGGCGGGATAGGTCTTGGGCACCCGGATCACTACCTGATCCAGCACCGCATCAGGCTTAATAACGTTGATTTTCTGCAATTCCTGAATGGCGAAGGCGCTCAAGGCATCATTGTCCATGGTCCACAGGTCATCGCCCTCATCACAGAAATATTCCAACCCGATCCAAACATGGTCGGGGTTGGCGACCAAATACGGGCTCCAATTATTGAAAAACTGCAGGCGGCCCACTTTTACGCCGGTTTCCTGCACATAAATCCAGTTATCGGACATTTTTTCGCCAATATCCCGGCCCGTGGCGTCACCACCCAGCTTCAATTTCTCCAGCAATAGACCAACGGTGATGAAATCCCGATAAATCAAGCCATCAGACACCTCTGCAGCCGCTTTCGGGGGGCTGGGCTCCATCGCATCCATCAACTGGCGTACATCGTTGGTGGAGAAGTAAAAGTCGCCCGCGATGTCCCGTGGCTTGCCCGTGCCATCGACCATGGTCGCGCCGATAATTTGGCCGTTTTCGTGGCGAACGCCGGTGACTTTTGCATTCAAATGGACCTCACCGCCGCGTTCGCGGATCATCTCTGTCACCCGTTCCCACATCTGGCCGGGACCGTGTTTGGGATAGAGGAACTGTTCTATCAACGAAGTTTCCACGTCCTTTTGCGAAAGATCACCTTTACTGCGAAAAACCGACCCCAGGGCATGTTTGACGATGCCCAGCAGGGACAGGCCTTTGACCCGTTGGGCCCCCCATTCTGCGGAAATCTGCGCACAAGGCACACCCCAGACTTTCTCCGTATAGTCTTTGAAAAATGTGTTGTAGAGGCGGCGGCCAAAACGGTTGATGAAAAAATCTTCCAGGGATTTTTCCGGCTGGATGGGCAGAATTTGTGCCCGTAGAAAGCTAAAACCGATCAACATGGTCGCGCCGAGGCCCAATTTGCGCAGGGTTTCCAGGTTCAGGGAAAGCGGATAATCGAACAATTTCCCGCCCCACAGAATGCGCGATTTTCGTGCCCGCACCAGCATCACATCATCCACCTGATCCGGGTCCGGGCCATCGTCAGGCATGTCAAGCCAGCGGGATTTATTTTGATACCCCAATGCGGGACCACCAATTCATCACCCGGTCGGATTTGGAAAAGAACCGATGCCCGCCAATATCGATGCGGTTACCATTGTGTACGAACGTACGTGCGATGCCGCCCACATTGTCAGAACCTTCGTAGACAATTGGCTTAATATCCGTGCGCTCCAACAATTCCAGTGCGGTGGTTAATCCTGCCGGGCCGCCACCAATGATGATGGCTGTGCGTTGGCTTTCTGATTGCGCGCTCATGCTGAAAACAAGACCAATTTGCGGACTACGAAATTGAAGGCGAATGAAGTCACCGCAGCACCAAATTTGGCAAACAGCAATGATAACGCCGCGATCTCAACGCCCAGCCACATCATGCCTTCGTTGACCGCCAGGCCACCGATGCCAATCGCAACGAAAATGGCTAATTCCAAGCCTCTATTGGACATTTTACGCTTGGCAACA
>JAPKBD010000070.1 GCA_028824965.1 Alphaproteobacteria bacterium
ACGAAATAACGGCGGGCCATAGTTACGTGCGGTCTTTTGCAGCCTCTCGCCCCAAGATGACATTAACGGCTCCCTGCAACCTTTGCAGGCTGGGTTCCGGTTGTCCCCCCATGGCGCGCACGGCGGCGATCGTGCCGGCAAGATAACCGCGAGAGGTACCCTTGCGCCCTTCCCCTTGAGCGACCAGCTGCGCACTGGTCCAAAGGGGCTGTTTGCCGATGAAGCGGGGATTGCGTGGGTCTGCGGCAAAGGTCAGGGCGCTTACGGTGCCTTCGGGCGTATCCACCTGAACCTGGACGTGGCGATAGGCCACTTCGCGTTGGCGTAAATAGCCGCGCGTCTTCCACCACTGCCCCGCCGGCACGCGAAACGCCGTGCCCAGGCATTCACCCCCCGACAACAAAGTCAGGATCAGCCCAGGTCGGTCTGTAGAGCCCCAGGCAAGCGTACTGCGCAGAGCATGGGCCCGATGCCAGCCCCGCAACAAGCCCGCGCGCCGTTCGATATAGGGAAAATCCGGCTGCCACATGAGAGAGCCATAGCCAAAGACCCAATGTTGCGCCGCCATACTATTTTTTGGGTTTCATATACGTCGCAAGCATAGCCAATGGCTCGTCCGAGCCATAGGCATCTGAAAAGTGATCGATGCCCGCATCTATGGCAGCGTCCAGGCCTAGCTCTTCCCATTTGCCGATTAATGATTTTTGCGAACGGATGGCAATGGGGCCTGCCGCCAGAATGCGTTCCAGCCAGGTCTCCACCCAGGCATCAAGCTCTGCGGCGGGCACTAATTTTTCAACGAAACGCATGGCCAGCGCCTCATCCGCATTGTAATTGCCACCCATCAGCAACAACTCGCGGGTTTTTCCCCAGCCGATTAATCCGGGTAGCAAGGCCGCTTCAATGACAGATGGCAAACCCACCTTCACTTCAGGCATGCCCATGACGAAACTATCATCAGCTACACGAAAGTCGCAGGCCGCCGCCAACTCCAACCCACCGCCCAGGCAAAAGCCGCGCAGGCGGCCAATGACCGGAACCGGCAGGGCACGGATCGACTGTGCCGCCAGATGCAATTGCGTGATAAATTTCCTAGCGCTTTCAGGCTCCAGCACCGATAATTCGTTCAGATCCGCACCGGCCATAAAGGCCCGCTCACCCGCACCGGTCAGAACAGCAGCGCGCAAGCCGTCGTCTTTAGCCAGGGCCTCAAAGGAGGCGATCAGCTTTGCCACCAGCGGGCCGGAACCGGCGTTCAACATGGCCGGATTATCCATACGCACCCAGGCAACGCGCCCGGCTTGCCGCTCCTCAATCTCCACATGCACTGTCGGCTGTTCGTCGGTCATCAATTTTCCTCGATACAAAATTCATACTTAACTCTACCGCCTTCTTATCACAGGCGGTGAAGGCATGTTAGATTGCCTCTATGAATGAGATTGAAACGGGCACGGTGGGCAAAGCCGGGGCGGTGGCATTAGTTGTTGCGGGCGGGCGTGGTGTGCGCCTGGGCGGGCCTGTGGCCAAACAGTACCAGGATCTGGCCGGTATCCCCGTGTTGCGTCATACCTTGCTGGCATTTTGCCATCACCCCGCCATTGCAGCCGTTGCCGCGGTGATCCGCGAGGGTGACCGGGCGCTTTATGAAGATGCAGCCCGTGGCCTGGACGTCCTGCCCCCAATTCTTGGCGGGGCCAGCCGGCAGCAATCGGTCTCAAACGGTCTGCGGGGTATTGCGCAATTGGCACCAGCGCGGGTTCTGATCCACGACGGTGCCCGGCCTTTTGTTTCCGCCGCTGTCATCGATAACGTCCTGTCCGGCCTGGACAACCACCCAGGGGCCATTGCCGCGGTCCCTGTTGTTGATAGCCTAAGGCGCAGCCGCGATGGCATCATTGTTGATGAAGTGCCGCGCGATGATTTGTGGCAGGCACAAACGCCGCAAGGCTTCCACTTTGCCAGCATCCTAAACGCCCATGAAAACGGCGGCGAGGGTCATACAGATGACGCCTCCCTGGCCCGCGCTGCGGGTTTGGATGTTGCCCTGGTAGAAGGCGCGGCGGAAAACTTCAAGATTACCACTGCCAACGATTTAACCAGGGCCAATGCGGCCCATGCCGCCCGCCTGTTCGATGTGCGGGTCGGCATGGGCTTCGATGTGCATCGGTTTGAGCCGGGCACCTCCGTCCGCCTGTGCGGTGTTGATATTCCCCATGACAGCCAATTGGCCGGCCACTCGGACGCGGATGTGGCCCTGCATGCGATCACCGATGCCATATTGGGGGCCATAGGCGATGGCGATATCGGGCGGCATTTCCCGCCCAGCCAGGCGCAATGGAAAGATGCGGACTCAGCACGCTTCGCCGCCTTTGCCGTGGATCGCGTCCATGCCAGGGGGGGACAACTGGCCCATCTGGACGTCACCATCATTTGCGAGGCACCGCGCATCACGCCGCACCATTGCGCCATGGCCGCGCGGTTGGGCGAGATTGTCAGATTGAGTGGCGACCGGGTCAGCATCAAGGCGACGACCACGGAACGCCTGGGCTTCACTGGGCGCAACGAAGGTATCGCGGTGCAGGCCACCGCCACCGTAAGGCTGCCGGTCTGAATGGCCAAATTCCTCTCCAAAGCGCCCCTGCCCCTGTCCCATCCCGCCTGTTTGTTGGCGACCTGGTTCGGTTCCGGCTTGTTGCGACCCGCACCAGGCACGTGGGGTTCGTTGGCAGCCCTGCCGTTTGCCTGGGCCATTGTTTATTACGGCGGCCCCATGGCCCTGGCCGTCGCGACAGTCATTGTCTTCGCGGTGGGCTGTTGGGCCGGTGGCGTGTACGAGCAGGCGGGGGGCGGTAAAGACCCAAGGATGGTGGTGATCGATGAAGTGGCCGGGCAATGGCTGGTCCTGATCGTAGCGCCCTTGGATCTTTGGTACTATTTGGCTGGATTTTTGCTGTTCCGGCTGTGCGACATCACCAAGCCCTGGCCCGCCAATTGGGCGGAGCGTCGCTTTACAGGCGGTTTGGGCATTATGATGGATGATATTATGGCAGCCCTGTATGGCGTTGTGGCCATCGCAGGGTTTCGATATTGGTTTTAAGAGGTTTGGAGATTAGTTAGATGAAATTTGGCGGCATCGTAGCGACAAAAATTGATGATTGGCAGATATTCCCCTATCTGGAAGAACTGGGCTATGACAGCGGCTGGGTGCCGGATAGCCAGATGATCTGGTCCGATTGCTATGCCACCATGGCTTTGGCAGCGCAGAATACATCTACCCTGCGCCTGGGCACAGGGGTTGCCATCGCCGGCACCCGTCTTGCCCCTGTCACGGCCCATTCCATTGCAACCATCAATCGGATCGCACCGGGGCGGACGTTCCTGGGCATCGGCACGGGACATACAGCCATGCGGATCATGGGACAGAACCCGGTGCAGCCATCGGCCTTTCGCGACTATCTGCGTGTCGTCCGGGGCCTGTTAGCAGGCGAGGAGGTGGAATACGCCCCGCCGGGTAAGGAAAGCCAGCCGATAAAATTCCTCGACCGGCAATTGGAATGCATCGATACAGAACACCAGGTCCCCATCTATGTCGCCGCCAATGGCCCGAAAGCGCTGGCCGCGACGGGGGCTTATGGGGACGGTCGGATCAGTGCCGGCAATGAACCCTATGGCCTGTTGACCCAGAACCTGGAACGTATCCGCCGTGGTGGTGAGGAGGTCGGCCGGGTGATCGACGATAGCTTCCATGCCTCCGTCCTGACATTCGCCTGTGTTATGCGGCCGGGTGAGACGTTGAGATCCGAACGGGTGATCGAAGAGACCGGGGCCCAGGTCGTATCATCCCTGCATTTTTGGTATGAGATCTATCGCCAGCGGGGCAACGACAACTTCGTCCTCGGCGAAGTACGCGGTCTGTGGGAGGGCTACAAAAAATATGTCGAGATGGAAATGCCCGAGGATCGACGTCATCAAATCCTCCACACCGGCCATTGCGCCTATCTGCCGGAGGCGGAGCGGCGCTTTGTCACGCCTGAAATGATCAAAGCATCGGGCGGCCTGGTGGGGGAGCCAGACGAAATCCTCTCCCGCATGAAGGAGTTGGAGGCCGCTGGATTGCGTGAGGTCGTGTTAATGCCGCCCATTCATGTGGCGCGGTCGAACTTTAAAGAATTCTCCGAACAAATTATGGCGAAGTACTAGGGATGTTCAGTGATCAACTAACGGCACAGGCCACCGATCTATTGCGCGCGTGCGAGGCTGCGGGCGTCATGGTGGCCACGGCTGAATCGTGTACTGGCGGCCTGATCGCAGGTTGCCTGACTGAAATCGCCGGGTCCTCCGCCGTGGTGGACCGGGGTTTTGTCACCTATTCCAACGAAGCCAAGAACGCCATGCTGGATGTGCCCATGGCAACTATTGACGCCCATGGTGCCGTCTCCGAACCCGTCGCACGGGCCATGGCGGCAGGGGCCTTGGTCCATTCGCTGGCTCATATAACGGTTGCCTGCACAGGTGTCGCGGGGCCGGGCGGCGGTACGGCGGACAAGCCCGTCGGGCTGGTGCATTTGGCCTGCGCGCGGGCAGGCAGGGAGACCTTGCACCGGGAACAGCGCTATGGCGATCTGGGCCGGGCGGGAATTCGAGAGACCACTGTCATTACGGCGCTGGAGATGTTGACTGAGATGCTGGCACAAGATCTGGCCCAAGATTTGATCGGGACCTGATCCCATCATGCCGCCGCGCATTGATACAGGTGATATGTGGCGCGCCGTAATAGGCGCCATCATCGTGCAATTGGCCATGGCTCTGATGGGCAAACGATATCTAGACGTTGGCCCTGACCACGCCCCGACGGCCATCTTGATGGCCTACCTGGTATTGCCCAGCCTGGCAGCCATCATATGGGTTTGGTTCGCCACCGTCTGGCAGGAACGGGATGGTTGGAGCCGCCTCGGCTTTGCCCCCATTGAACGGCGATGGTTATTGCGTTCCATTGTTTTGGGGCTGTTTTCCGTGCCTGCAACTATGTTGATTACGGTGCTCACCCAACCGATTTTCGGCACGGCAGAAGGCCCCGCCCTGCCCCTTTCAAATACCGAGGCGTGGGGCCAACCCACTTATCTGTTGGCGATGATCATGGGCGTCGTCCTATTGGCACCTTTGATGGAGGAAATGGTTTTTCGCGGCCTGCTGTTCGGCTGGCTGCGCCATCGTTTTGGCATCTGGAACGCCGCAGCCCTGGCCGCCGTGGGCCACGCCCTGTTGCATTTCGACCTTGGTGCCATGCCCGGCCTGTTCGCGTTATTTTTCTTCCTGGCCTGGATCTATCAGTACAGTGGCAGCCTATGGGTCCCCGTAATTATTCACGCGATCCATAATTTTGCCGTATTGCAAATGCCTTGAAATTTTTCGAGGCGACCGCATCAAATTAGCGTTGGCACGGATTGCAGGCTGGTTTAGAGGAACCGCACGGGTTCTTGGCCGCGCATGGATTACACGGCGAACAGCCTTTTTTAGCGCTGCATGGATTACAGGCCCCGCAAGCATTTTTTCGCTTGCCGCACGGGTTACAGGCATTTTTCTTTGCCCCACAGGCATTGCACGACGCCAGCTGTCGATAGCCAGTATTCATGCTGCCGGGTCTTGCAATTGCAGCTGGGTTTTCCGTCGATTGGGCCGCAGGTACCGCCGCCGACTGCCAAGCCGGCCCCTACAACCACCTGCGCCAAGTGAGACGCCAAACGTTTGCTTGCCCGTTTTGTCATTTTAATATCATCTCCATTCAGATAATCCGACGCAGATACAAACTTGGCTCATCCAAAGAAAATTGCAACAAAAACCGACCGGTTATTTCTGGCCGGATTTTTCAAGCTGTCTCTGAAATGCCCGGCACGGCTGGGTTTTTACCATGGATTTCGCCTGCACGGGTCTCAAAGGCACCGACCATGCGGCGTACCGCTTCCGTAAACACCGTCGTGGCGACAGCCTGCAACATGCGGGAGCGAAATTCGAAATCGATGAAAAAATCGATCTCGGTGCTCTGGCCGTTCTCCACCGGTTTGAATTTCCAATGATTATTCAGGTATCTGAAGGGGCCGCTGATATATTCAACATCAATACGATCAGGCCCGTTCAGGGTGACTTTCGATGAAAACGTCTCCCGAAAGACCTTGAAACCAACCATCAGATCACCCCAGATGATTTCACTTGCCCCGTCACTTTCGCGCTTGCGAATACGGCAGGCAACGCACCAAGGCAGGAATTTGGGATAGCGCTCAATATCGGCAACCAGATCAAACATCTGCCCTTGGGTATAGGGCAGAACCTTACGCTCACCGTGGGTTGGCATGGAATTAAGTCATAGTCCCTGGGCCATGTTCTTGCGGCGCCGGGACAGCTCGGCAAAATCACTGTCGGCGTGGTACGAAGACCGCGTCAGTGGCGTTGCAGCCACCAACAGAAAGCCCTTGCCACGGGCGGCCTGTTCATAGGCTGCAAACTGCTCCGGCGTAATGAAGTCCTCTACAGGGTGATGTTTCGGGGTTGGCTGTAAATATTGCCCCATAGTCAAAAAATCAACGTCGGCTGCGCGCAGATCGTCCATGACCTGGTGCACCGCCTGTCGTTCCTCCCCCAACCCCACCATGACGCCGGATTTGGTGAACAAATTCGGATCAAGTGCCTTTGCCTTGGCCAGCAACTGCAGGGAAGCGAAATAGCGGGCCCCAGGTCGAACCGTGGGATAAAGGCCGGGTACCGTCTCGAGATTATGATTGAAGACATCCGGGCGGGCGGCGACCACGACCTCCAACGCGCCGTCTTTGCCCAGAAAATCAGGCGTCAGGACCTCAATCGTGGTTTCTGGCGAAAGGTCCCGGACGCGGGTTATGACCTCGGCAAAATGTGCGGCTCCGCCATCGGCCAGATCATCCCGATCAACGGAGGTGATGACCACGTGGCGTAGCCCGAGGGTTCGGACCGCTTTCGCAACGTTTTCAGGTTCCGCCCGATCCAGATGCTTTGGCCGGCCCGTCTTCACATTGCAAAAGGCGCAGGCTCGCGTGCAGGTATCCCCCATGATCATCATGGTGGCGTGGCGCTTACCCCAGCATTCGCCGATATTGGGGCAGGCCGCCTCCTCACACACCGTGGTCAGATTGTGTTCCCGCATCAGATTGCGGGTTTCGAAATAGACCGGAGAGTTCGGAGCCTTCACCCTGATCCAGGGCGGCTTCCGGCGTGGCGGATTATCCGGTCGATTACGCTTTTCCGGATGACGCAGTTCGCGCAATGTTAATTCACTGTCTGCCATGATCTCGATCAGTTCTGCTTAACTTGAGGTCCTAGACCTTAGAAATGGATGGCGCGGCCCATGGCGTCAAGTACGGATTCGTGCATTGCCTCGGATAAGGTGGGATGGGGGAAGACCGTGTGCAGCAATTCAGCCTCCGTGCTTTCCATTGTGCGTGCCACGACATAGCCCTGGATCAGCTCCGTCACCTCCGGCCCGATCATATGAGCGCCCAATAATTCGCCGGTCGTCTCATCAAACACAGTCTTGACCATGCCCTCAGGATCGCCCAGGGCAATGGCCTTGCCGTTGCCAATAAAGGGGAAGCGACCCACGCGTACTTTGTGCCCCGCGGCTATCGCAGCGGCTTCCGTCAGGCCGACGGAGGCGACCTGAGGGTGGCAATAAGTACAGCCGGGAATGTTCATCGGTACGAGGGGATGGACATCGGCCACACCGGCAATTTTTTCGACACAGATCACCCCTTCGTGGGAGGCCTTATGGGCCAGCCAGGGAGGTGCCGCCAGATCGCCAATGGCGTAAACCCCCGGCTCCCCCGTCGCCAGCCATTGATCCACGACCACATGGCTGCGATCTACTTTGACAGCTGTATTTTCCAGGCCCAGGTCTTCAACATTGCCAACGATACCTACTGCCATGATAACCCGGTCTACAGTGATGGTTTCCGCTTTGCCGTCAGCCGTTTCGATGGCCGCTGTGACGCCGTCAGCGGCTTTTTTCAAGCCCTTAACCTGCACGCCCGTCAACAGGCGCATACCCTGTTTTTCGAAGGCTTTATGGGCCATTGCGGAGATTTCTTCATCCTCCACAGGCAGAACCCGATCCAGCACTTCAATCACTGTAACGTCGGACCCTAATTCATTGAAAAAACTTGCAAATTCAATTCCGATGGCGCCGGATCCAACAACCAGCAATTTCTTTGGGATGCTGTCGGCTACCAGGGCGTGGCGATAATTCCAAATCTGTTTGCCATCTGCCTCCATGCCCGGCAGATCGCGGGCCCTGGCACCCGTGGCCAATATGATATTTTTGGCGCTGAGTTCCATTACCGAAACGCCATCAACCTCAACCGCGAGGCGGCCGCCACCAAGCAGGCGGGCGTGGCCCATCAAAACCTCTACCTTATTCTTTTTCAGCAGATGGCCAACGCCGGCGTTCAGCTGTTTTGCGATGCCGCGACTTCGCTTAACTATCGCATTAATATCAACCTCTATCTCTCTGATTTTAAGTCCATATTGATCCGCAGCTTTGGCCAAATGATAGACCTCAGCCGAACGCAACAGCGCCTTGGTCGGAATACAGCCCCAGTTCAGACAAATGCCGCCCAGATGCTCCCGCTCTACAATCGCCACGTCCAAACCAAGCTGGGCAGCACGAATAGCTGCCACATAGCCCCCCGGTCCACTACCAACAACGACCAGATCAAATTCCTGTGCAGCCATGGGTTCGCTCCCTTTCCCTATAACAGCATGGTCAAAGTAACATCGTCAGGGGGTCCTGGATCAGACCCTTAAAGACGCCCAGGAATTGCGCGCCTACGGCACCGTCAACGGCCCGATGATCCACAGACAATGTCACCGACATCACCATCGCAATGGCCAGGGCACCGTCCTTGACCACAGGTCGCTGCTCTCCCGCGCCAACCGCCAGAATACAGGCCTGGGGCGTGTTGATCACAGCGTCGAATTGCTTCACACCATACATACCCAGATTGGAGATGGAGAAGCTGCCGCCCTGGTAATCTTCCGGCATCAGCTTGCCGTCATTGGCCTTTTGCGCCAGCTCACGCACCTCCTTGGAAATGGCCTCCAAGCCCTTGCCATTGGCATTGCGCACAACAGGGGTGATCAGGCCACGTTCCGAGGCGACAGCGACAGAGATATCAGCTGTTTTATAGAATTTTATTCCAGCCGTGGAATAACCTGCATTGGCGGCGGGCACCTTCATCAGCGCCACAGCGGCGGCCTTAATGACCAGATCATTGACCGATATTTTGTAGGCCCCATCCGCGCGATCGTTCAAATCTTTGCGCAGGGCCAACAGGTCATCCAACTCGCAATCCATGGTCAGGTAAAAATGCGGTGCCTCGCGCTTGGACTCGCTCATCCGCCGCGCGATGGTTTTGCGCATGGTGGTCAACGGCAACAATTCAAACTCACCTTCGAACGGTGAAGCTTCAGTGGCAGGTGTGGGTGCAGCATCAGCTGGCGCCGCAGCGGCGGCTGCAACAGCCCCACCGCCTGCAATTGCAGCTTCAATATCCGCCTTCACAATCCGCCCGCGTGGTCCGCTGCCTGACAAAGCCACCAGGTCCAGACCGGATTGTGCCGCCATGCGCCGGGCCAAAGGCGACGATAAAATGCGTCCCCCGCCATCTGCCGTAGCGGCTGCGGCGACAGGTGCCGCGGGTGCAGTAATTGCGCCGGGTGCAGGGGCCGCTACCGGCGCAGGCGCAACGGGCGCAGCAGCCACAGGTGCCGGCGTTGTAACAACGCCCTCCAAGGCAGATGCATCCTCACCCTCTTCCAGCAGAATGGCGATGGGCGCATTGACGGGAACCCCTTCGGTGCCTTCCGCGACCAGAATGCGGGCCAGGACACCTTCGTCTATGGACTCAACCTCCATCGTGGCCTTATCCGTCTCAATCTCGGCCAAAAGATCGCCCGATTGCACCGGATCACCCTCTTTCATGAGCCATTTGGCCAAGGTTCCCTCGGTCATGGTGGGCGATAGGGCCGGCATGGTTATTGTAATGGGCATCGTAAATTTCCCGTCGTTTTGTTCTCGACCTAACGAAACGTCTAGCGGTAACACACCGCCTTGGCAGCAGCGGCAATGGCGGTGGCATCCGGCAAAGCCAGCTTTTCCAGATTGGCGGCATAGGGCATGGGCACGTCCTCGCCCCCCACCCGCATGACCGGGGCATCCAGATCATCAAAGGCCTGTTCCATCAAACGGGCCGACAGCTCCGCCCCGATGCCACAACTCAGCCAACCTTCTTCAACCGTGACACAGCGGTTGGTCTTGGCAACGGATTGCAAAATGGTGGGCATATCCATGGGCCGAACAGAACGCAGATCAATCACCTCCGCCTCAATCCCCTCGGCCGCCAACAGCTCCGCTGCCTCCAAGGCCCAGCCTACGCCAATGGAAAAGGCGATGATGGTCACATCGCCCCCCGCGCGGGCAATGCGGGCCTTGCCGATGGGCACCGTGTAATCGTCGAGCACCGGCACATCAAAGGACTGCCCGTACATCAGCTCATTTTCCAAAAATATCACCGGGTTGGGATCGCGAATGGCACTTTTCAACAATCCCTTGGCGTCGGCGGCGGTATAGGGTGAGACCACCTTGAGGCCAGGACAATGGGCATACCACGAAGCATAACATTGGGAATGCTGGGCCGCGACGCGGGAGGCGATACCATTGGCACCGCGAAAGACGATGGGACAGCCCATCTGCCCACCGGACATATACAAGGTCTTGGCGGCGGAATTAATGATCTGATCCATGGCCTGCATGGCAAAGTTAAAGGTCATGAATTCAACGATTGGCCTCAACCCGCCAAAAGCCGCACCGACGCCTAATCCGGTAAAGCCGTGCTCGGTTATAGGTGTATCAATGACCCGCCGGGCCCCGAACTCCTCCAACAAGCCTTGGCTGATTTTGTAGGCGCCCTGATATTCGGCGACTTCCTCACCCATCAAAAAGACGTTTTCGTCGCCGCGCATTTCCTCTGCCATCGCATCGCGCAGGGCTTCACGCACGGTCATGGTGACCATTTCTGTGCCGGGCGGCACGTCGGCCTCTATAATTTCTTGAGCTGCTGGTGCGACAGGCGCCGCGACAGCGGCAGGCAAAGTTGGTGCCGAAGATGTGGTTTCAGGCGCTGCGGCAGGCGCAGGCGCTGGCACCCCTACCGACGCCGCATCGATGGCACTGGCATCCTCTCCGTCAATCAACATGATCATGATCGGTGTATTGATGGCGACATTTTCCGTGCCGGCGGGGATCAAAATTTTTCCAATGATCCCTTCGTCAATCGCCTCAACCTCCATAGTGGCTTTATCCGTCTCAATTTCGGCAATCATATCGCCGGGGGCGACGCTGTCGCCCTCTGCGACCAGCCAATTCGCGACGGTCCCTTCGGTCATGGTGGGGGACAGGGCGGGCATGGTGATGGTTACGGGCATGATCTACACCTCCACCAGAATATCTGTATACAGCTCGGACGGATCAGGCTCGGGGCTATTTTGCGCAAACTCCGCCGCCACCGTGACAATGTCCTTTACCTCCCGATCGAAGGCCTTCAGGGCCGCTTCATCGGCAACGCTTGAGGCCAGGATTGCCTGGCGCAACTGGTCGATGGGATCGCGATCAGCCCGCACGCGCTGCACCTCTTCTTTGGTGCGGTATTTCGCCGGATCAGACATGGAATGGCCGCGATAGCGATAGGTTTTCATTTCCAGCAACAAAGGCCCCTTGCCGCCGCGCACATGGGCCACCGCCTCATCGCCCGCAGCCTTCACCGCCAAGACATCCATGCCGTCAATTTGTACGCCGGGAATGCCCATACTTTCACCGCGACGATAAAATTCCGTCTGGGCAGAGGCCCGCCCCACGGCCGTGCCCATGGCATATTGGTTATTCTCAACAATGAAAATCACCGGCAATTGCCACAAAGCCGCCATGTTAAAGGATTCATAAACCTGCCCCTGGTTGGCAGAGCCATCACCGAAATAGGTCAGGGCAATCCGGCCATTGCCTTTGTATTTGTGGGAGAAGGCCAGACCAGCCCCTATGGGCACCTGGGCCCCGACGATACCGTGACCGCCAAAAAAATTCTTCTCGCGGCTGAACATATGCATAGAGCCGCCCTTGCCCTTGGAATAACCGCCGATGCGCCCGGTCAGTTCCGCCATCACGCCCTTGGCATCCATGCCGCAGGCCAGCATGTGACCATGATCGCGATAGCTGGTCAGCAGCGTATCGCCCTCTTCCAACGCAGCCTGCATGCCAACGACCACAGCCTCTTGCCCGATATAGAGATGGCAGAAACCGCCGATCAGGCCCATGCCGTACATTTGCCCGGCTTTTTCCTCAAACCGCCGGATCAACAACATCTCCCGATAAAACCTCAAGGCGTCATCGCCATTTGCCTTGGTTATCGCGGGCGGCGGCGGTGCCTTGCGTTTTCGGGGTGAACTTTTTGCGGCCCCGGATTTAGCGCTCGCAGCTTTCGCCCCGGTAGCCTTCGATTTTGCAGCTTTCGCCATAACAGCCTCATTCGCAAATTTCGCCTAAAGACGCTTAATTGAAGCGTCAAAACCCATTGTAATACAAGGGGAATTTATGAATTAACCGCATAATGATTAATTCATCATTAAGCGGTAAACGTCAACGCCGTTCGCCAACCTGTTGCCAGGACGTCAGAATTCGGATTTGACAGTCATTGGAAAGGCCTGCGGAATGGCTTTTGCGCGTAAATCACAACATCGTTGGGATGGGCCAGGCCAAGGATGTGGCGGGCCTGTTCGTCCAGCATATCGCGGTCCAAATTCTCGGGCCGCAGCAAATCAACCCGCTTGGTCAGGACGGCGCGGGCCACATTGCTTTCTACCAGCTCGATCTGCGTCCGCTCCAACTGTCCGTTCAGGCGGAGATAGGCGATGATGCCGCGGTCGCCCTGAACGGTGTGATAGCCGAAATAGAGCAAGGCACAGATACACAGGCAGGGCGTAATTGCCCTGCGCAGACTGCGTCGCATATCGTACCAAACACCCATATCAGATGGAACGAATCACACGCGCCTGCTCAGATCAAGTGAAATAATGGGCTCTGTTCTATATCTTATGAATGATTCCGAAACGATCATGTTATGTTCACCCTTTGATTCACCCCATCGATCCGACGATACAAAGTTCAGGAGTCCCCAACATGGCCAGCAATCACATCGATATGAGCGACAAGGTGGTTTTAATCACCGGCGGCAGCCGTGGTTTGGGCCGTGCCATGGCCCTGGCCTTTGCCGAAGCAGGCGCTGATCTGATCATCACCTCTCGCAAAATCGATAGCTGCAAGGCAACCGCTGCTGAGGTAGAGGCACTGGGCCGCCAGGCCATGCCCTATGCCTGCCATGTGGGTCATTGGGACCAGGTCGATGGCTTGATCGATGCCGCCTACGAACGCTTTGGTCGGGTTGATGTGCTGATCAACAATGCCGGCATGTCACCCCATTACGGACGGGCTGATGAAATTACGGAGGAATTATATGACAAGGTGCTGGATGTGAACCTGAAGGGCACTTTTCGTCTTTGCGCCAATGTGGGCCAACGCATGGTAGACGGCAACGGTGGTGCGATCATCAACGTCTCCTCCACAGCCTCCATCCGCCCCCGAAAGGAGGTCATCACCTATGCCGCCGCCAAAGCAGGCGTGAACGTGATGACAGAGGCCTTCGCCGATGCCTATGGCCCGAAGGTCCGCGTCAACTGTATCATGCCCGGCCCCTTCCTGACGGATATCTCCAACGCCTGGGATATGGATGCCTTTAACGCCAAAGCAGAAACCTCCATCGCCTTGAAACGTGGCGGCGAAGCCGAGGAAGTCGCCGCTGCCGCGCTGTATTTAGCCTCAGACGGTGCCAGCTACACCACCGGCGCTATCATCAAAATCGATGGCGGTTCGAGGTAAAAGACAACCCGAAAAGATTAATTGAACTCGGTCTCGTCAACGCGAAACACGCCCTTGATGGCGGTTGGATTGAATATCGATATCTGGACATGGGTCTTTTCAAGGAAGCCTCCACCAGGAAAATTTTTCTTTCCTTCGGTAAAAAGCCCGCGCACCGTGTCAAATGGGTCGCCGTCGGCTTCCATTGCCGCATGTAAATGCCTGATAACGGCACAGTCGCGAAACCGGCCTGCCATATCGGGCGCCTTGCCTGTATTTTTCGGGAGCGGGCCGAGGCCAGCCGCTTTGTTAGCGACTCGCAACGATTCATAGGCACCCTTCAAATACATCAAATTCTCCCTAGACATAAGATCCAAACAATTGCCGAGGTCCAATACTACACCGATCACAAATGGCTGATCATAGCGACCACTCGAGACTTTCTCTTCCGCCCATTCCAGGGCGCGCTTCGGATCGGATTCCCAGAAATATATTCCGGGCCCAAGCCAGTCATAATCTTCATCGCTTTTCGTGAGCCTGGCTTCGCCAGCTAACACTTTCTCTCCGATCGCTTTGTCACAACCGTAGTAACCAAGAACGAACGACGTTTGTAGGCGACTCAATTGCCCGAAACCACTTTCTTCCGTTTTCCGCCGTACTTTGCGCTTAATTTACCGTCGCCCGTGTAAATGCCTTCATTAATAAGAGCACGCTTTGCAGCCGCCGGCGTCTTGGTAATTTTCGCCGTATAGGTTTTCAGAGCCTTGAGAACTTGTGCATTTCGATTGTCATTCATGTCTTCAATATACCCTAAATCGGAAAACCGAACGATCTCCAAACAGTTTCCGTATCTGGAGGCAGAGCTACCGCAGATAGCGGTCCGAATATGACGGGCCATCGCCGACATCGCCAATGACTTCGCTTTCTTCCAGGCGGAAGATGGTGCGGAAGTGTACTTCATCGGGGCCGTCATAGATGCGAAAGGCCCGCGCCTGAGCCAGGGCGGCGGCGAAGGGCGTGTCGTTGGTCATGCCCATGGCACCGAATACCTGCATGCCGCGATTGGCGATATTGTAATAGGTCCGCGCCACGGCGACCTTGATCAACGAGACATCTTTTCGCGCGGTCTTGTTGCCTTCGTTATCCAGGCGCCAGGCGGTGCGCTGGACCAACAGGCGGGCCTGTTCCAGCTCCATCCGGCTCTCAGCAACGGCATCTTGAAAATTGGCATAGTCACGCACGCTTTGACCAAACGTCTGCCGGGTCCGGGCCCGCTCTATCATCAGGCGGAGAAGGATTTCACAACTGCCAATGGCCCG
>JAPKBD010000416.1 GCA_028824965.1 Alphaproteobacteria bacterium
CAATCATAGTTATCTGGGTCAGCCCCTTAAATAAATAGGGGCGGTGCTGATGGCACCGCCCCTATTTTTGTTGGTGGATTGCTAACCCAAACTAATCCGGCGCGCAGGCCCGAATAACGGCCTCAAACGTTGCTTTGGAATTCTGCCCCCGGGCAAAGGGGCTGAGGATGGGCAGGTCGATGCCGGATTGGCGGTAGGCCTCTATCCGCTCTTTGCATTGACTTGGGGTGCCAACGATGGATGTGGCATCGATCATGGCATCGGTGATGCAACGTTCCGCCCCCTCCCGGTCTCCCTTGGCGAAGGCTGCAGCGGCGGCGGCAGTTTCCTCCACGAAACCATAATCCGCGATCATCTGGCGGTAGCGGGGGAAGAACCCCACATAAAACGCAAGGCCCGGGCGCATAGAGTTCAGCGCCTCGACCCGGCTGTCCCCCACCGCAATGGGCAGCAGGGATGTGATGTCGACCTTGCTCGCGTCCCGTCCTGACTGGGCCGCGCCTTCGGCCAAGCATTGTTTTACCTGTGTACCGGTTTGCAGGGTGCTGCGGGTCAGGATAATACCGTCTGCAATCTCGCCACAGACCGCCATCATCTTGGGGAATACGGCCGCCGCGTATATTGGGATGTCCGCGCGCCGGGGTTTGAACCACAGATCAAAATTCTCAATCTTCACGGTTTCGCCGTCAAAACTTGCCTGACCGTTTTGCAGCAGATCACGGATGATGGTGACACTTTCACGTAGACGAGTAATCGGCTTGGTGTATTCGACACCATGTTCGGGCACCACTTGAACTTTGTGGGATGAGCCGAGGCCCAGGATAAACCGCCCCTTCGATATATCATCTACTGTGGCGGCTGCCATGGCGATGGTGGGGATAGAGCGGACATAGACGCTGGAGATTGCTGTGCCCAGCTGAATGGTTGACGTGGACATGGCGCAGGCGGTCAGAACAGAAAATTGATCACCGCCGTGACCTTCCGCTACCCAGGCGGATTCGTAGCCGAGGGATTCCGCCAGGGCGACGAGGCCGGGAATTTCAGACGGGTTCGGGCCGCCGGAGACAGCTATGCCCAATCTGTTCGTTGCGCTGTTCATGATTTTAGGTTCCTACTTTTAGGGGGCTGACCAGCCCGCGCAACGTTGCCAGCACACTAAGGGGCGTCAATAAACCTGTTGCTGGATTTTTAGGGGAGGGGATGCCTTCGATGGTCATCTCGAACCGTGTGGCATCGCTATCTACGTTAATGGTGTGGGTGTTACGGGTGACGCCGGGGTCTGCCCAGATTTCAATCGTTGTGTTGTCAGGGCCATTGCCGGCCAGGGAAAGCGCGGCGGCAACGTTGACGTTGGCGGGAAAGGCCTTGGCCGCGCCCCGCGCCGTGCCTTCGAAAACCAGCTTTGCCACCGTTAGATTTTCAACGTTGATATTGTTCTCCACCAGATGCGGCGCACCTGCCAGGCCGTTGGGCGGCTTGCGGGTTACCATATGGACGGAATGGATCACCCCTTCTGAGGCCGCCCGCACCGCATCCAACCCCAACAACGCACCTGTGGGTACGATGATCCGGGCCCCTGTTTCCGCTGCACGGTCAATCAGGTGAGGGTGCTGCAATAAGGCACCGCAGCTAAGTGGTATGAATATTTTCCCCGCCTCTACCGCGGCCTCCGCCACCTCTGCAAAGACCGCCGCCGGCGCGCATTCCACGACGATATTAGCCAGACCGGCCAGTTCGTCCAGGCCGACAACGGGGGGTGGCAATGCCATGCCGGCCATGCGGCCCCGTGCCCCATCCTGATCCCGTGCAGATATGGCAACCAGACGAATGCCCGGTATGCCGCCCCTTGGGTCGGCGCTATCTAATGCCCGCGCGACCTTTGCGCCAATGGCACCAAAGCCGCCGATGGCGACGGTAAGTTCACCCCCTATCGATCTGTTAGCCGGCATCTGGATTATAGACCTTGATGGGGTGATAGGTTTTGTAGACGTCCTTTTGATCGGACCACATCACGCCCGTCGCGGCACCGCCATCGACCACAAGGGCCTGTCCCGTAACGAAAGTTGAACGGTCCGAGGCCAAGAACAATGCCATTTGGGCAATGTCATCGGGCAGGCCGGTACGTGGAATGGGCTGTCGCACCGCATAGGTGTGAAGCACTTTTTCGATCAATTCGTCAGGCCGGCCAACCGTATTGGCCGATAGGGGCGTGGCGATATAGCCGGGGCACAGGCAATTGACCCTGATGAAATGCTCCCCCAGTTCCATCGCCGATACCTTGGATAGATGCACCACGGCGGCCTTGGCGGCGGAATAAATGATCGGGCCACGTCCTGCGGTGACGCCCGCTATACTGCCCGTATTGATAATGCTGCCCGATCCTTGCGCCTTCATAATGGGCACGGCGTGCTTCATGCCCAGGAACACACCCTTGATCAGGACATCCATTGTCAGGTCGAAATCGTCTACGGGAATGTCCTCAATCGGGCCCAGGACGCCGCCAAAGCCGGCGTTGTTGAACATGCAGTCAAGGCGGCCCCAGGTATCCACAGCCAAATCCACGGCCGCCTTCACCTCTGCCTCCTGGCGCACCTCAACCTTTTGGAACAGGGCCGATGAGCCAAGTTCATCCGCCAGGGCCGCGCCGCGTTCGGGCTGCATATCGGCGATCACCACTTTGGCGCCTTCGGCCACGAACAACCGTGCCGCACTTTCCCCGATGCCGCTTGCGCCACCTGTGATGACTGCGACCTTTCCCTCTAACTCTGACATTTCCCAATTCCCTCATTCATTATTGCTGCTATTTATCGTTGTGATGATTAGAGCATGTCCAATTGGCTGTGCCCAGATTGATTGGGGTATGCAGATGCCCCTACATTGGTATAAGTGGTTAACAAAATTGCATGGGAGCCATTGGATGACTGCGAACGAAATTGCCAGAGTGCAAAGTTATCTGCGACGGATTTTTGCCAACGACCGTATCGCCATTAGCCCACCCGTGCAGTCCGGCGCGCCGGTGGA
>JAPKBD010000071.1 GCA_028824965.1 Alphaproteobacteria bacterium
TTGATTGAATCATAGAATGAGAGATGATGGGGGAGTTTTTCAGCAACCTGCTAGCCGCGCCTCTGTCACGCGATCGAGTTCAGGCCAATACTGCAAAGGATTAACCAATGCCGCCAGAAGGCCATGAGCATTGCTCAATTTACCCCATGCCTCTGGAAGAGTTTCAAATTCCTTTTCCTGTGCTTTCAATACGCCGCTCAACTGGGAGTCTATCTCAACCCGTAGCCTTTGAATTTCTAAATCCAATTCGTGTTTTGATCTTTGGAGCCGTTCGGTAAATTTGGTTTCAATCCAACTTTTGCCGAACTGTCGGACAATGAAGAGAGCAATCCCTGTACTTCCTACCAGCGTAAACAATATTGTGATGATGTTTCCCGCCACAGCTTCCATCGTTGAACTCCCTTTCTTGACTGTAATGACGCTCGTCGGGACATGAAAAAATCCGGTGTTAACATTTCTACCATATCGCGCGCCCACACGCACTGCCGGGCCCGTCGACATAATTGCGGTGACAGTTGGCGGATTCACGCATCAATTACACCACGATTGTGGATGTAGGATTCACAAAAGCGGCCCCATCTATTAAGGCGGTGGCGGCAACTGTAAATCAAATCGGCGCCGCAAAATATCGTCGATTAATTCGAAGCAGGCTCCATAGCGAACGACTTCCATGGTTTCTACATTCAGCAGGGTCGATGAGGCTTTGTAGGGGTGATATTTGCGCAGGCCGTAATCGATGATGATGTCGGCAATGGCGGTGATCTCGGGCTCCATATCCTCAACCCGGAACTTGGTGCCTTGCAGGGACCGGTTGGCGGATGAGCCAAACAGGGGGTGGCCTGCGGCCAAGCTTAGTTGGCTGATGGCACCGTGGAAGGGCCCGGCGTTCATCAACAAACATATGGTGCCGTCTTTGGAGCTGCCTTCCAGGCTTTTTGTCGTTAGGGCCGTCATCAAGGGGTGGGTTAAATCGCACGGCGCGATGACGCCCAGGGGCAAGTCCGCATCCACAGTGATGGCAGCGATCACGTCGCGGGCCCGTTGGTCGACCAGGTGAATGGCTTCATGCACATCCTGGTCACCGATCATGGCATTCAGCTTTGTCGCGGCCCGGCCTTTGGTCTCGAATATCTTTGCCAGGGCCGCCTCCGACCCGCCGATCAGGGAATAACCCACGTCCATAGGCAAAATGGCAATGCCCCCTTTTCGCAGAACCGCAAAGGCCCGCTGCGCGTCGCCCGCAATATCAAATCGTCCCAGCATCAAAATACGCTCCACTATTTTCGCTAACAGATTGGTATAAATCCCCGGACAAATCCAGGCCCCTGGGAACCTTTTATTTTCCAACTTATGAGAGAGAGGGGCCTGTACCGCGCCCCCAAAATCGTACTAGACTAACCGACAAATCGGGCGTTGGGGCGTCCGTAGCTTTGCACATAAAGGAAGCCTGATGGCGAACGACGGTGGTAATAACAGCGGCGGCGGATCGAGCGATTTGTTCTCAAAACAACTCGCCAACCTGAAAGATGATATGGGCCAGCTGGAGGACAACTTGCGCCGTCCCGACGGCCAAAGGCCGGGTGACAGCCGTTCGTCCACCTCGGCCCGCATTTCACAGCCCCCTATCATTGCACCACCACCAAACATCGCGCCACGCCCGACCATCGCCCCGCCGCAGGTAGAGGGGCGCACGGCACCTGCCTATACCCCGCCGGCCTATAACCCAGCCCCGACGACGCCAAGCCCCGCTGTCGCACCGGCGCCCGCGCCAACCCCACAGGCCCGACGGGACGCACCTGCCGAAGCGCGGACACCGAGTGTATCCAGACCAACACCCGTACCAGCAATCAAGCCGTCGGGCCAATCGACGCCAAGACCCCGTTCCACGGACGGCGAAGGCGGCTATCGCCTCGGCGTCGATGTGGGCGGCACCTTCACCGATCTGTTATTGATCGATGAGGGCAGCGGTCATGCCTACACTGCCAAGGTACCCTCAACGCCAGAGGATTCCTCCCAAGGCGTGCTGTTTGGTATCGAAAAAATCTGTGCCGAGGCGAACCTGGACCCCACAACAATCAGCCGCGTCATGCATGGCACGACAGTCGCCACCAATACCGTCCTAACGGGCAGCGGCGCGTTGGTCGGGCTGATCACCACCAAGGGCTATAAACAGGTATTGCAGATCGCGCGGTCCTATGTGCCGGGCGGCCTGGGCGGTTGGGTGATCTTTAACAAACGAGACCCCCTTGCCCCGTTGGAGCTGACGATTGAGGCCAATGAGCGGATGAGCGCCCTCGGCGAAGTGGTCCAGCCATTGGACGAAGCGGCCATGGCGGAGGATATCGCGACGTTAAAAGGCAGCGGGGTTGAGGCCCTGACCATTTCCCTGGTCAACGCCTACGCCAACGGCGAACACGAGGAACGCATCCGAACCATTGCGGAGCGTGTCCTGCCAGGCATCCCCGTCTCCATCTCGTCCGAAGTGATACCGGAGATGTATGAGTACGAACGGGCGGAAACCACGGTGGTCAATTCCTACATCCGCCCCGTGGTCGCCAAATATATTGAGAACCTGGAGCGGGAGCTGAACAGCCGCATGAACGGCGTGCAGCTGCACATCCTACGCTCCGACGGCGGGCTGGCGTCAGCCGATGCAGCGAAGGCGGCACCAGTTAATCTGTTGATGAGCGGGCCTGCGGGTGGTGTATCCGGCGCGATCTGGATCGCCAAACAGGCGGGATACGAGAACCTGCTGACCTTTGATATGGGCGGCACCTCCACTGATGTAGCATTGATTGAAGGTGGCGTTGCACGGACCCGGCGGGAAACCCGGGTGGCGGACGTCACGGTACGCGCCTCCTCCATCGATGTGCGTACGGTTGGCGCGGGGGGTGGTTCCATCGCCTATGTGCCGGAATTGACCAAGGCATTACGCGTCGGTCCGCAAAGTGCCGGTGCCGAACCGGGACCAGCGGCCTATGGCAAGGGCGGGGAAGAACCCACAGTAACAGACGCCAATGTGGTTCTGGGCTATCTGCCATCGGGCGCAAAACTGGGCGGTGAAATGCAGCTGGATCACGCCGCATCGGAACGCGCCATGAAAAAGGTTGCGAGTGGCATGGGCCTGAGCATCAAGGAAGCAGCAGAGGGCATCGTAAATATCGTCAACGAAAACATGTTCGGTGCCCTGCGTCTGGTATCCGTCGAACAAGGATATGACCCCCGTGATTTTGCTTTGGTGGGTTTTGGCGGTGCGGGTCCCCTGCACGCCAATGCCTTGGGTAAATTGATGGGCAGCTGGCCGGTGATGATCCCGCCAGGGCCCGGCGTTTTGTGCGCCTATGGTGATGCCACGACACGGGTGCGCGATGAAGCCTCCCGCACCTTTGTGCGCAAGTTTGACGAAACCACGGATGGTGAAGTACGCGGCATTTTGGAAGAACTGGCGGAGATCGCCGCCCGTACTTTGGACAACGAAGGTGTCGCACGCGCCGATCAGACAACGTTATACCAGATCGACCTGCGCTATGCCGGCCAGGCCATGCAGCTGACCGTGGATATGAGCCCGGAAGATTATGGCCGCGGCGGTCTGGCCGAAGCGGGCAGCCAATTCAACGCCATCCACGAACAGATGTTCACATTCTCGTTGGAAACCGGGCACGAACTTTATAATCTGCGCGCCTTGGTCCAGGGTCGGGAAAGCTCCGCCAAGGCGGAAACAGTGCCATCAGGCACAAGCGATCCATCCGCCGCCGCCTATATGGATACCACCGTCTATGTGGAAGGGCGGGACCAACCAGCAAAGATTTACGACCGCAGTAAGCTACTGGCCGGCAACTGCATACCCGGCCCGGCAATCGTAACTGAAATGGATTCCACCACCCTGATCCTGCCCGACCATGAGGGCAAGGTTGATACGGTAGGTAACATTCTTATTCGACCGATTTAATTAAGCGAACCAGCTGAAGGGGTAAGGCCATGCCTGCCAAGATTATTCAGACCAATAACACACCGTTCCGGAAAATCGATCTGGATCCCATCACCCTTGATATTGTCGAGAACGCCTTGCGCAATGCGCGTGATGAGATGGACGCGGTTTTGTTCCGCACCGCCATGTCGCCCGGCATTCGGGAACAGCATGATGCTTTCCCCATGATCGCCAACCAGGACGGCAAGATGGTCGTGGGGCAGTTCGGCTCCTTCTTCCATGGCTTCCAAGCGGGCTATCACGGCACGATTGAGGAAGGCGACGTCTTCCTGACCAACGATCCATACTCCTGCAACGGCGCGGTTAGTCACCTGAACGATTGGCTGACCATGATGCCCATTTACATCGATGGCCGCATTGTCGCCTGGGGTGCCATGTTCGGACATATGACCGACATCGGTGGCAAGGTACCGGGCAGCTTGCCAACGGATGCCGCACAGTTGTTCGAAGAAGGCGTGCAGGTCCCACCTGTTAAGATCTATCGCAAAGGGGTTTTGAACGAAGAAATTCTGGAATTGATCCTGCGCAATTGCCGCCTGCCGGAATGGAACCGATCCGACTTCAACGCCATCATCGCCGCCCTGCGTATGGCGGAGCGGCGCGTGGTGGAAAACTGCAAGCGTTTTGGGGTCGATGAGTTCGTCACCGCCATGGACGAAATGCTGGACCGCAACAAACGCGCCATGGGCACAATCCTGAAACAGGTGGTGCCTGAGGAAAAACAGTATTTCGAAGATTATATTGACGACGACGGCGTCGGCATGGGCCCCTACAAGATCGCCTGCAGCCTGTGGCGTGAAGGCGACAGGGTGGTTTTCGATTTTGAAGGCACGGACCCGCAATCCATTTCCTCGGTCAACTTTTTGTTGAATGAAGAAATGTTCAAGATGTTCCTGGGCGCATTTTTCATCAACATCTTTGACCCGCAGATCCTGTTCAACGACGGCTTCTATGATCTGGTGGATGTGCGCATACCCAAGGGCACCATATTGAAACCGATCCGCCCAGCGGCACTCAGCTGTCGGACACATTTGTTGGGCCGCATATTTGATATTATGAGCGGCCTGTTGGGGCAAAGCTCCCCCGACGCCCTATGTGCGGCGGGCTTTTCCGACAGCCCGCATTTCATGTATTCGGGCTATGACAAAAAGGGCGAATGGTACCAGCTGTATCAAATCGGCTTTGGCGGCATACCGGGCCGCCCCGCCGGTGATGGTGCCGATGGCCATTCCCTGTGGCCCGCCTTCACCAACGTGCCTAACGAGTTTTTGGAGGCCTATTTCCCCCTGCGCATCATGACTTATGAAACCATCGCCGACAGCGGCGGGGCCGGTCTGCATCGGGGTGGCAACGGCCTGTCCATCGGCTATCAGTTTTTGGAGCCGGGCAACATCTCCATCCATGACGACCGCTGGCTATCCCACCCCTGGGGCGTCAATGGCGGCCGTCCCGGCGCGCGCAGCACCAAGTTGATGGTGCGGGCCGACGGATCAGAGGAATGGATGGAGTCCAAATGTGATCGCATCCAGGTCAACCCCGGCGACACATTATATTTCAACACCTGGGGCGGTGGCGGCTGGGGCGATCCCCTGCAACGTGACCCCGCCCTGGTGGCATTGGATACCAAACGCGGCCTGGTCACCGCTGAGGGTGCCAAACGCTATGGCGTCATCCTTGGTGCCGACGGCAGCGTCGACCAACGGGGCAGCGACGATCTGCGCCGGCGCATGGACGCAGACCGGGGCAAAATCGAACTGTTTGATCGCGGCGGCACCATTGAAGAACTAAAAGCCCGCTGCAAAGCCGACACAACTTTCGAGCCACCGCGTAACCCCGTCTTCCAAAAATGGATGGGCCGGCAAGACAAACCACAAAAACTAGCGGAAGCGGCGGAATAGCACCGGCACCTAAACGATAGTCCGGGATACAGTCCCGGCAACAAGAAAATTTTATTGGGAGACGGAACGAGATGAAAGCGAAAGCTGCGGTGATGCGGGCGGCGCATACGCCTTTGACGATTGAAGAGATTGAAGTTGATAAGCCGGCCCGGCGCGAGGTTCTGATCCGCACGGTGTTTGCGGGCGTCTGCCATTCTGATTTGCATTTTATGGAGGGGCTGTATCCCATCCCCTGCCCCTGTGTTCTGGGTCATGAAAGCGCCGGTGTTGTTGAGGCCGTGGGCGAAGACGTGACCTATTGCAAACCGGGCGACCATGTTATCACCTGCCTGTCCACATTCTGTGGCGAGTGTGAATTTTGCCTGACGGGGCGGATGTCATTGTGCGACAGCCCCACCGTACAGCGCGCCAAAGACGGCCAGCAACGGTTGAGCCAAAATGGCGAAGCGGTCGGACAGTTCGCCAATCTATCGTCTTATGCGGAATATATTCTGACCCATGAACATTCCGTGGTGAAGGTGCGCGAAGACATGCCCCTTGATCGTGCGGCCCTGATCGGTTGCGGTGTGATGACGGGCGTGGGTGCGGTCTTCCACACAGCGAAGGTGGAGCCGGGCTCAACCGTGGCCGTGTTCGGTTGCGGCGGTATCGGCCTTTCCGCCATCAATGGTGCGGCGATCGCCGGTGCGGGACAAATCATTGCGATCGATATGGTCGGGTCAAAATTGAACCTGGCGAAAGAATTCGGTGCAACAGATGTGATCAATCCAGCGGACGGCGATGTGGTCAAACAGATCCGTTCGATGACATCGGGCGGCGTGGACTATTCCTTTGAAGCGATTGGCCTCAAACTAACCGCAGAACAATCCTTTCGTTCCCTGCGTCGGGGGGGCACCGCAACGATTATCGGCATGATCCCCGTCGGCACTAACATAGAGCTGCACGGACCTGACTTTTTGCAGGAGAAAACAATCCAAGGCTCCATGATGGGATCCAATCGGTTTAGGGTCGATATGCCCCGGCTGGTGGAATTCTATATGCGCGGCGATTTGAAATTGGATCAAATGATCTCCGGCCGCATTAAGCTGGAGGATATCAACGACGCCATGGACCAACTGAAAACCGGCGAAGTGGCGCGGAACGTTATCGCGTTTTAAGACGTCTGAATTCTGTTGCGGGGCGTCGTCTATGGCGACGCCCCGATAGCTTAAGCAGACAACTTATGCCGCTTCCAACTGATAATCCCAAAGGCTGAAATTCAGGCTTTGCCGGGCGTCCGCGTCTGCGCCCCAGATGTCTGTGGCCTGGAACCGTACGGTATAGACGTGCTGTAGGGCATCGGTCTTTTCATGCGCGTGATCGTGCCCATGGTCGTGACTGTGGTCATGCCCCCCATCATGCCCATGGTCGTGATTATCGGGAAACACCTTCGCGCCTCGGTCGCTTTCCACTGTGCCGAGGGTGCCCCTGATATAGTTGGGCAGATGGCTATGGCCCTGTAGTTCGATATCCAGGGCCTTCACACGGTCACCAGTTTGAAAACGTGGGCCATTCGCCTCCACTTTTGCAATTGCGGCGATCCGCGCCTCTAACTCGGCATTGCTAACCATGCCTTTGACATGGAGCATTTTTTCCAGGCCGGCCAGCCAGTAGTGATAGTAGTTCTCTCCGTCCGCCTCACATGCGGCGAGGAATTTGTTGTAGTTCGTTAGGTCATCATCATCCGGTGCAGGCTCTTGCGGGGCCGAGCCCGAAAAATGGTCAGGCGATTGGATTTCGTGGCCCAGATAATCGTCCCAATCGGGCCAGGTATATTGCCCGGTCTGATACAGGTTCATGACAATGGCAAAGGCGTGGGCCTGCCAGGGTTCATGGAAGACGGGGCCCTGAACATCGCCTGGTTGGGCCGCACCGCCCTGTCGCGCGGGCACCTTCAGGTCCGGCACGCCCAGCAGTTTGCGCACTATGTCCCCATCTCCGTTGGCTCCAGATAATCGTCCCACAGGTCGATATACAGGCTGTCTTTTGCGGGCGCGTCGGCTCCCCACAGCTCCTGCGCCGTGAACTTTACGGAATACAAATGTTGCGGCTGTTTGCCGCCCCCATGGGCCAGACTGTCGGCAAATTGAAAGACCCCGTGGTCTGCCGCAATCATGCCCTGCTTGCCGCGAATGTAGCGCGGCAGCCGAGTATGGCCGGTGGGGTTGACGTTGCGGGCCTGGATGCCGTCGCCAACGCTGAAGGAGGCCGAAACGTCTGCGTCCACATGCGCGGTGCGGGTCGCCTTGTACAGGCTCTGCGCGACCTCCTGGGTGATGACCCGGCTCATGATATCTCTTTCATGCGCTGCTCAACTTCGCCGGCATCAAGGACGCCTTTCTCTTCCAACATCGCGATGGTGCCTTCCAACCAGCGTTCGTAATAGCTGATGGAGAGGTAATCCACCGGGGAAATTTTCTCCATGGCATGGCGGAATTCATCCAGATTGAAATGCCCGCCTGCCAACCCTGTGCGCGCCAGGGCCAGGGCTTTGCCTTCCCATTTGTGATGAAAGACTGGTTCATTTTCCTCACGCTCGATAGGCCCGAACCCATGCATGCCGCCCATATCGTGGATACTGTTCATGGTGTCACCTCCCCCACGTCCAGGGCTTTCGTGACGCCGATCATGGAATCTCTGGTGACCAGCGGCATCAAGTCATCCTCGCTCATCCCATCGGTTCCAGCAGGTTTTTCCGGCAACACCATATAGCGCAGCTCTGCATTGCTATCCCAGACACGCACTTCTGCCTCCTGCCCGATCTCCGTGCCGAATTCCGCCAGCACGCCGCGTGGGTCGGATGCAGCGCGGGCCCGATAGGGTGCTGATTTATACCAGACGGGGGGCAGACCTAATGTGGCCCAGGGGAAACAGGAACAAAGCGTACAGACAACAATGTTATGGACACGAGAGGTGTTCTCGACCACCACCATGTCTTCGCCCTGCACCGCCTCAAAGCCAAGTTCGACAATGGCATCCGTCGGGTTCGACAACAGCCGTGCCTTAAACGCTGGATCGCTCCAGGCCCGCGCGATCACACGGGCACCGTTTTGCGGGCCCAGACGATTTTCGAACAGGTCAATAATCTCGTCAATCGCCGGGGCCTCTACCAAGCCTTTTTCCAGCAATAGGGATTCTAGCGCCCTGACCCGTAACGCGACGTCGTCATTTGAAGTCATATCCCATCCCCTTTCGCAATTTTCATCAGCCTAGCAATCGTCGAACAAATTGTCACGACTGCCACGCGGGCTCTGCCTGGAAAGCTTTCGCCATTGCCGTACGCTGATCCGCTGTTTGCCAGGACGCTGAGACACCGTTCAGGATGAAGGTTTTAATCTGCGCCCGATCAAAACCAAAAACATCATGCAGGACCATGAATTCCTCCACCATGGAATTGTGGAACATGCCCGGATCATCAGTGTTCACGGTCAGCATCAGGCCCGCATCCCAAAATTGGCGTACCGGGTGATCCTCAATTTTCGCCAGAGACCCCGTGGCAACATTGGACAGGGGGCATAACTCAATCGGCACCTGGGTTTCCGCCAATAGGGCCAGAACGCCCGCGTCTGATTGTGCCGCAATACCATGGCCGACGCGATCTACCTTCAGGACTTCAACCGCGCCACGAATGGAGTCCGGCCCCGCCGCCTCCCCCGCATGGGCCGATGTGCGCAAACCCAACGCGCGTGCGTCCTCGTAAACGTCCGCAAATGGTTCAGGCGGATATAAATGTTCGGACCCGCCTATGCCAATGCCGATGATGCCGCAATCCATCACATCTTTTATTTGCGACAAAGTATCGGCGGCCTGGTCAGGGCCATGATCACGCACCAGATCGGCGATCAAACGCACCTCTATTTCCTCGACCCGGTTCAGGCCCACACGAATGGCCTTGGCCAGGCCGATGGGTTTCAAACCCTGATCCAGAAACCGGGTCGGCGAAAAGAATACCTCTGCATAGCGAATGTTCTGTGTGGCAAGGTCGCGGGCCACAGCTTCGGCAATAAATGCAAAGTCATCGTATGATCTGATAAAGCCGTTCTTCCAGATCCAGGCGGCGATAAAATCCGGGAAGTCCTTGTAGGTCAGACGCTGGCGCAGGGCAGCCAGGTTCGGGACGTCCACATCGCCGCCGTATTTTTCCATCAGCTGCCACAAGGCAGACAGAGGTATCGCACCTTCCAAATGCAGGTGAAGTTCAACTTTCGGCAAGGCCGCAAGCCAGGTTCGTAAATCATCCGTCATAACCAAATGTCCCTTCGAATTTGCCCTATCGGGCAATTTGCTATTCAATTTGCTCAAGCCATCGAGCGTACGCAAAAGAAAATCAGAGGAATTGTTATATGAAATTCGGCGTCTTTTATGAACTACAATTACCACGCCCCTGGAATGAGGGCGACGAGCATCGGATGTTTAAGGAAGCTTTGGAACAAATCGTCCTGGCCGATAAACTGGGTATAGACCATGCCTGGGCGGTTGAGCATCACTTTCTAGACGAATATTCCCATTGTTCCTCACCAGAAATTCTATTGGCCGCAGCCGCCGGGCAAACCAAGAATATTCGACTGGGCCATGGCATTCGCCAGGTGATCCCAAACTACAACCACCCTGCCCGCACGGCAGAGGGTTTGGGCGCACTGGATCTGGTCTCTGACGGCCGGGTGGATTTCGGCATTGGTGAAGGCGCGACGCGATTGGAGCTGGGGGGCTTTGATATCCCCGCCCGGCAAAAGCGCGCCATGGCAATCGAGGCAGCAGAACAAATCGCCAATATGATGGTGATGACGCCCTATCCCGGCTTTGAAGGCGAAGGGTTCTCCATGCCCTGCCGGAACATTCTGCCCAAGCCGTTGCAGACCCCCCATCCGCCCATGTGGATGGCGTGCACCAACCGCGACACCATTAAAATCGCGGCCTCCCTTGGCGTCGGTGCCCTGGCGTTTTCCTTCCTGGATAAGGAGGAAGCTAAATCCTGGTCAGACATATATTACGGCATCATCAAATCGGATGAGTGCGTGCCCATCGGCCACAGCGTGAATGCAAATATTGCCATCGTCTCCAACTTCTCCCTCCACCAGGACCGGGAAGAGGCGATGCGCCGGGGTCAATTAAACTTCGAATTCTTCGCCTATGCCCTGAACGCACTGGTAGCCCATGACACCGTACCGGGCCGCACCAACCTGTGGGACGAATATATCGCCCAGCACGGCACCAAGACAGAGGAGCTAATTGCCTCCGTGAAGCGGGCGCGGACCTATGTCTCGGGCATCGGCACGCCGGAGGATCTCACCAGCCATATTGCCGAGTTTGAAGAAGCCGGCGTGGATCAGATGATCTTCCTGCAACAGGCCGGGCGAAATCTGCATAGCGAAATTTGCGAGTCCCTGGAATTGTTCGCGTCCGATGTCCTGCCTAAATTTACGGGCCGGCAGGCGGAAAAGGCGGCGAAGAAGGAGGCCGAACTAGCCCCCTATATTAAAGCCGCCCTGGCCCGAAAGAAGGTCATGAAGCCATTGGCCGATGATGAAGTGCCCGTTGTCAGGGCCTCGGTTAAGGCAGCGCAGATCGCCGGCACCTAAGGTTGGCGAAGACGTAAATTGGGGCGGGGTGGGCATTTATGAAAATTGCCATATTGGACGATTATCATGACACGTTGGCCACCCTGCCCTGCTTTGCCAAGCTGGACGGCTTTGAGGTCACAATCTGGAATGACCAGGTACAAGACGTGGACGTTTTGGCGGAACGTCTTTGCGACCAGGAGGTCCTGGTTCTGTTCCGGGAGCGGACGCAAATCCGCACCGCGCTGTTGGAGCGATTGCCAAAGTTAAAATTAATCTCTCAACGTAGTGTCTACCCCCACATCGATGTAGATGCCTGTACCCGGCTAGGCATCATCATCTCGTCCGATCAACATGCGGGCACGCCATCCTATGCCACCGCCGAGTTGACCTGGGGCCTGATCCTCGCCGCGATGCGTGATATCCCCGAGCAGCGCGCGTCGTTACGGGCTGGAAACTGGCAAAGCGGCGTCGGCCAAACCCTGCGGGGAAAAACCCTCGGCATTTTTGGCTTTGGTCGCATTGGCAAGGAAATTGCCCTTTATGGCAAGACCTTTGGCATGAACGTCTTGGTCTGGGCCAGCAAACGGTCTCGCGAACGGGCCGCGATAGATGGCTATGGGGTCGCAAAAAGTAGCGAAGAATTTTTTACGGCCTGCGATATCATCTCCCTGCATATGCGCCTTTACCCCGCAACCCAGCGCATCATTACGGCTGCGGACCTGGCATTGATGAAACCCAGTGCGTTGTTGGTCAACACCTCCCGCGCGGCGTTGATTGAACCAGGTGCCCTGGTCGCCGCCCTCCACGCCGGTCGCCCCGGTAAGGCGGCCGTCGATGTCTATGAAGAAGAACCGTTACGGGATCCGGACCATCCCTTGCTGAATATGGATAACGTGATATGCACACCGCACATTGGTTATGTCACGCGAGAGGAATACGAAATTCAGTTCGCCGACATATTCGACCAGATCATCGCCTATGCGGAGGGTAATCCCATCAACGTCATCAATCCCGACGTTATCCCATCATGAGCAATAGCCAGCCCATGGCGGGCGTCCGTGTCCTGGACCTGGCCACTTTTATCGCCGCACCATTTGCGGCTACGATCCTTGGTGAATTCGGGGCTGAAGTGATCAAGGTGGAACAGCCGGGCACGGGCGACCCCATGCGCCAGTTCGGCACCGCCACGGATTTACCCGATAGCTCGCTCGCCTGGCTGTCCGAGGCGCGCAACAAACAATCCATCACCCTGAACCTGAAAGACCCCGCCGGCGCTGCGTTGTTAAGGCGTTTGGTGGAACAAACAGATGTGGTTTGCGAGAACTTCCGTCCCGGAACTTTGGAAAAATGGGGCCTGGGCTATGACGCACTGCGCGCCATCAATCCGAAATTGGTTATGCTGCAGGTCAGCGGCTATGGCCAGGACGGCCCGTATCGGGACCGGCCGGGATTTGCCCGTATCGCCCATGCGGTTGGTGGCCTGACATATCTGGCCGGTATGCCGGGTGAAGCACCGGTGACGCCGGGGTCCACATCATTGGCCGACTATATATCCGGCTTATTTGGCGCCATCGGTGTCTTGATGGCCATACGCAGTGTTGAACAAACCGGCTTGGGCCAAGTGGTCGATGTGGCCCTGTTCGAAAGTATTTTCCGGGTGCTGGACGAATTAGCACCCGCCTATGCCAAACACGGCACAGTACGGGAGCGGGAGGGATTGGGCACCCGCAACGTCTGCCCCCATGGCCATTTCCCCACACAGGATGGCGGCTGGGTTGCCATTGCCTGCACGTCGGACAAGATCTGGGATCGAATGGCGCGCAACGTCCTAAACCGCCCCGATTTGGCGGAAAGCCACCCAACTACGGCTGATCGCGTCGCAGCGCGGGGCTTGATCGACGGCGTCGTCAAAAGCTTCACTGTTGCGAATCCCTCGGCGGAGGTGGTGGCGATCTGTGCTGCGGGCGAGGTTCCCTGCGCCACAATCAATTCCATCGCCGATATTTTTGCCGATCCCCAGTTTGATGCGCGCGGCACCCTACACCGCATCCAACACGCCCTGTTAGGCGAAATCGTAGTGCCAGACGTGCTGCCCAAGCTATCGGGAACGCCCGGAACCATTGAAAACCTTGGACCTAGCCTGGGAAACTGGAACGATGAGGTCTACGGCAAACGCCTTGGCCTCAGCCATTCGGAACGGTCAGAGCTGCAAAAAAATGGGGTAATCTAGGCACTGTGACACCTTGAAGCGTCGTAGCCGCTTGCCAGGACTGAAAGGCTATGCTACGAAACGCCGCATCACACGATGGAGCCGCCCGAACGGGCATTTCGTCGTGAAATTAGTTAAGTATTTTCAAGGGCTTAGGCAGTTATGACTAAGCCCGGTTAGTTGTTGAATTCTTTCCGCGACTTCTTTTCGCAATAAGGACCCCGCAAACGTGTCAGCCGAAGCAAGCGCCGTATCCGGCATAGCAGGACGGTACGCCACCGCACTGTTTGAACTTGCGCGCGATAAAGGTGCGCTGGATCAGGTTGCCTCAGACCTTACGGATCTGGGCAGCATGATTGAGCAATCAGACGATCTTAACCGTCTGTTGCGCAGCCCAATTATTGCCGCCGAAGACCAGAGCAAGGGCATTGCCGCGGTACTGGACAAAGCCGGCGCCCAGACAATGGTCGCCAATTTCGTTGCCGTCGTGGCCCAGAACCGCCGCCTGTTCGCCCTAGCCGACATGGTCCGGGCGTTCAAGTCACTTCTATCGGCGCATCGTGGTGAAGTGGTGGCGGAGATTACCTCCGCCTACAGCTTGAGCGATGAACAATTGAACAAAATTAAAGCTGAATTAACCGCATCGATGAAAACCGATGTGCAAGTTGAAACGGCAGTGGATGAAAGCATTCTGGGCGGCATGATCGTCAAGGTGGGATCGCTTATGGTCGATTCATCGCTGCGAACAAAAATTCAAAATCTTAGATTTGCCATGAGGGGAGTTGAGTAATGGACCTGCGGGCAGCAGAAATATCCGCCATCCTGAAGGAACAGATCGAAAATTTCGGTACAGAAGCCGAAGTTTCAGAGGTCGGACAAGTATTATCAGTGGGTGATGGTATCGCCCGCGTTTACGGTTTGGATAAGGTCCAGGCCGGCGAAATGGTTGAATTCCCCGGCGGCACCAAGGGCATGGCCCTGAACCTGGAAAGCGACAATGTCGGCGTCGTTATTTTCGGTTCTGATGCCGCGATTTCTGAAGGCGACACGGTCAAGCGTACCGGTGAAATCGTTGACGTACCCGTGGGCAAGGGCCTGCTGGGCCGCGTTGTCGACGCCTTGGGCAACCCCATTGACGGCAAGGGCCCGATTGAGAGTGACGAACGTCGCCTCGTTGACGTCAAGGCCCCTGGCATTATCCCGCGTAAATCGGTGCATGAGCCGATGCAGACGGGCCTGAAAGCCCTGGACAGCCTGGTCCCTGTTGGCCGTGGCCAGCGGGAGCTGATCATTGGTGATCGCCAGACCGGCAAAACAGCCGTGGCGATTGATACCTTCATCAATCAAAAAGCCATCAACCAAGGCGATGACGAAAGCAAAAAACTTTACTGCATCTATGTTGCGGTTGGCCAAAAGCGTTCCTCCGTTGCCCAGATCGTTAAGACGCTTGAAGATGCCGGCGCCATGGAATATTCCATTGTGGTTGCCGCCACCGCGTCAGAGC
>JAPKBD010000417.1 GCA_028824965.1 Alphaproteobacteria bacterium
TACCGTTTCCCAAACGCTTTGGTCTCCCTTCGGAATATGCCCAGATGGTGGAAACCATTGTTACCACGCCCATGTTGAATGGTGAGACAATCCGCATTGATGGTGGTCTGCGTATGCGCTAGCGGCCAAATCGCGCCATTAGCACACCGGAAGCGACGATCAGCGCCATGCCCAGGAACAGGGACAGTCGCAAGATTTCGTCAAAGAGCAGCACGCCGTACAAGCCGGAAAACAGCAGGGTCGAATATAGGAACGGTGCCACGAAATTGGCATCTGCAATGGCCATGGCGTGCAGTACCAGGCGCTGCCCTACAATAGCGACCAGGCCCATGGCGGCGAATAAAAACCACTGCAAGGGCTGTGGTGAAACCCAGGTCGGGATCGCCAGTATTGAAGCTAACAGGGCGGCAAACAGATTGCCAAAGAACAGCATAATCAAGGCCCGATCGCCCAGTCCGGTCAGCCATTTAACGGCGGCGATTTCCGCGCCCATGCAGATGGCGGCCATGACGGCGAATAAAGACGCAGCCCCAAAAATGCTGGCATCAGGGCCGGCGATGACGACGACGCCAACGAAACCTACCGCTGCTGCCAGCCAACGATAGGGCCCGGCCCTCTCTCCCAACAGTACGACGGCAAAGATCATCGCGAATATGGGGGAGCTGAAACCGATCGCCGTTGCATTCGCCAGAGGGATGACCGCAATGGCCAAAAACATCAACGCTACGCCACCAACGCCAAAGCTGGCCCGGAATACGTACTTGAATGGATGCACGGTGCGCGGCATGATTTTTGCGCCATACAAAACGGGTATCAAAAACAGCGTGCCAAAGAAATAACGCGCGAACGTCATCTGCAGGGCGCCAATAGGATTGCCCGTCCCGGCCAGCATAAGATACTTGGCCAGTGCATTCATGGTCGCAAACAATCCAGCGGCGACAACCATGTAAAGTGCGGCGCGCCACAAATTACTCATACTTCAACCAGCCGCCATGACCTCGCGGATACCTGCAATGATCCGATTGCGGTCCGGAAAGACGTGGTCCTCCAGGCCCGGACTATAGGGTATGGGAACTTGAAGGGCACAGACCCGGCGCAGGGGTGCCTTCATGGCGGCAAATGTTGCTGGGTCCTCCGTGACCAGGGCAGCGATTTCCGCAGAAGCCCCTGCAGTTGGCCCGGCCTCATCCGCGATCACCAGACGACCGGTTTTTTGCACTGAGGCGCGAATGGTCTCGTTATCCATTGGGTACAACGTGCGTGGATCAACCACTTCGACGGAAACACCTTCCGTCGCCATCGTCTCAGCTGCGGCCAAGGCTTCGTGTACCAGCCAGGCCAGGGCGACGACAGTAATATCGCTGCCCGTTCGTTTGACGTCCGCGACACCAAGGGGAATGGTGTAATCATCGTCAGGCACCTCCCCCTTCAGGCCCATCAGACGTGTAGATTCAAATGAGAGCACAGGGTTGTTATCCCGGATCGCGGACTTCAACAGCCCCTTCATATCGTACGGGGTGGAGGGCAGGATCATCTTCAAACCGGCCAGGTTCATAAACATCGAATAGGGGCTTTGTGAATGTTGCGCCGCCAGGTTCGTCCCACCCCCGACCGACGACCGAAAGACGATTGGGAAAGTTTGCTGACCACCAAACATGTAATGAATTTTTGATGCCTGGTTGACGATCTGATCCATGGCGACGAACGAAAAGGTGACCATGGACCAGTTCACGATAGGTCGGTAGCCGGAGCCCGCGGCCCCGATGGCGATACCCGAAAAGGCGTTCTCGGCAATCGGTGTGGCGCGCACGCGGGCTTCGCCAAACTCCGCGACCATTGCAGGTGGTGCATCCGTTGCCAGGTGGATTGTTTTGGGGTCCCGGTTCATTTCCTCCACGACGGCTTCCATGCCGGCGCGGGCGTATGATATCTCTCGCATTGTCAGCCCTCCTAATCTGCAAACACATCGTCCAGTGCCGCTTCCGGCGCTGGGAATGGAGAGGCCTCGGCAAAGGCAACGGATGCCTCGATCTTCGCCAGAATTTCCTTGTCCATGGCCTGGAACTCCGCGTCACTATACTGGCCCTGTTGTTGTTTCAATTGTTCCAACAACATCGGGATCGGGTCGCGGGCCATCCAGTCTGCGACTTCCGCCGCTGGGCGTGGGTCCACTGCGCCGGGACGTTCTGTATGGTTGCGGTGGCGATAGGTCTTGCATTCCAGCAAAGTTGGTCCCTCACCTGCGCGGGCACGGGCGATCGCCTGAGCGGCCGCGTCATACACCGCGCCCACATCATTGCCGTCGACCACAATGCCGGGCATATCATAACCCGCCGCCCGGCCCGCCACGTCCGTGGCCCCATGGGTTTTTGTCGCAGCGGTATTCGCGGCCCATGAATTATGCTCGCAGACATAGATCACCGGCAGTTTCCAGCTGGCCGCAATATTCAGGCTTTCATGAAAAGAGCCGGCGTTTGAGGCGCCATCGCCGAAAAACCCCACCGCGACGCCGCCATCCCCATCCAACTGCGCTGCCAACCCGGCACCTGTAATGATCGACAGACCGCCGCCCACGATACCGTTGGCCCCCAACATACCGATGGAGAAATCGGCGATATGCATAGAGCCCCCCTTGCCCTTGCAATAACCGTCCACGCGGCCATACAGCTCCGCCATCATGCGGTTCAGATCCGCACCCTTGGCGATGCAGTGGCCATGGCCCCGGTGATTTGAGATAATTTGATCGCCATCCCTGAGGGCGGAGCAGACCCCCACCGCAACCGCCTCCTCGCCGATATAACAATGGACGACGCCATAGATGGACCCAGCTTGATAATCGTCCGAGGCGCGCTCCTCAAAGCGGCGAATGGTCTGCATCTGGCGCAACATCTCGCGCTGCAATTCCGGTGAGGCTGACATGGCTGTTTCCCTCAATGTTTATTATTAGGGGCTGACCCAGATAACTATGATTGATTTTCTTTAACCCACTGTTTTAT
>JAPKBD010000072.1 GCA_028824965.1 Alphaproteobacteria bacterium
ACATAGGTTCAGTCTGAGTGAAAGCAAGAAATTGCATCAAATGATCACGTGTTTGTAAGAACCAGTATTAAACCACCCTTATTGCGCAGCATAACCACCATCAATTAGCAGATCAGAACCAGTCATAAACCTGGCGTCATCGCTGGCCAAATAGACGGCGGCCCGGGCAATTTCCCGCGGCTGGCCCAGCCGGCCGATAGGATGCGCTGGGCCCCATTCCCGTTCGGCCGCATCCAGGTCGCCAAATTGTTTGGCCAAACGGTCGGTCGCTATGCCACCCGGCGACAATGTATTGGCGCGAATATTTTGCCCGGAATGTTCCAAAGCAATCACTTTTGCCAATTGCAACAAAGCCCCCTTGGTGGCGCAATAGGCCCCACGCCCCGGTGTCGCAACACGGGCCATTTGTGAGGCTGTAATGATGATAGATCCACCACCCGCTGTTATCATCTGTGGAATCAAATATTTGGCCGTTAGAAAGACCCCGGTCAGATTGACGGACAGCGCCTGGTTCCAAGTTTCCAACGTCATATCCGCAATAGCGACCGGCTGAGTTAATGTTGCCGCGTTGGCCATCCCCACACTGATCGGACCAAATGCGTCCGCCACCGCATCAATCGCCGTTTTCACCGATGCTTCATTACCAACATCACAACGATATCCCAGGGCGCTGCCGCCCGCAGCCATGATCGCATCCGCACCTTCTTTGGCAAGACCTTCATTCAGATCCAACAAGCCAACCGACGCGCCTTCCTCGGCAAATGCCTGTGCCGTTGCCAAGCCAATCCCTTGTGCAGCTCCTGTCACCAGTGCAACTTTGCCTGCAAGTATGCCCTCTGCCATGCCGTATTCTCCCGAGAAAACGCTAAAACGGTCGCACGATGACCATTATAATGATGATAATCATCAATACCGTCGGAATTTCGTTCACTTTACGATAAAATCCTGCCGTGTGTGTGTTGCTGTCGAACTCAAATTCCTTGCGCCATTTGGACAGGCCAGCGTGAAAGCCTCCCATCCCAATAAAAGCGCAGGCCAGTTTCACCCAGATCCAATAATCGCCAAAATCGATCACACCCGGCGTTGATAACAGGCAAAGCCCAAATATCATGGCCAAAATCATGGCCGGATTTATGATAGCGCGCAGCAAACGACGCTCCATCACCTTAAGAGTTTCCGACAACTCCGATCCCGGCGTCGCATCCGCGTGATAAACATACAGGCGTGGCAAATACAGCATACCGGCCATCCAGGACATCACCGCGATCAAATGCAACGCCTTGATCCAAGTGTACCAATCAGCGAAAAAACTGGTTAGACCATCAACCATTTTGTTTATCCCGCCTCACATCCACAGACTGTAAAGTCGCCTGCACAACAACGACCGCCATTGTTGCTTCGAGCGGCACTATCAGGCCACGCCAAGGCTGTGCGGGTCAGATCCGCCAATCCGGAAATGAAGATCCCATTGGTGCCAACGGTCGGCACCCGGGCATAATGATCGATGCCCACCTTTGTTGCCAGTTCGCGATAATCAATGTCCAATTCCACCAGGGTTTCCGAATGTTCCGAGACAAAGGCAACCGGTACTACAACCACGCCAACGCCGTCCTGCGCGGCTCGGTTAATCTCATCCTCCGTCGCGGGCCCGATCCATTCCAGTGGTCCGACCCGGCTTTGATAACAGACCTGCCAATCTAGCTCCGTGAAGCCTTTCATCGCCAGGCCTGCCACAATTGCATCACAGGTCTGTTCAACATGTCGTTGGTAGGGATCGCCACGATCAATAATCTTTTTTGGCAGACCGTGGGCTGATAACAGCAATCGTGTGGGGCCTTTGTCCTGTGCTGCCTGTAACAGGGGCGCAATCAGCTCCACCTGCGCAGTAACAAAGCCTGGATCTGTTGCATAACAACAAATGGTCCGCTCCTCCGCCCCAAGTCCGCTGGCCTTCGCCGCCCGCCGCCAATCATTAATGGATGATTGGGTGGTCGATGTCGAAAACTGCGGATAAAGTGGCAATAGAACAACCCGATCCGGGGCAAATTCTGCAACGTTGCGCACGACCTGATCACTAAAGGGATGCCAGTAACGCATACAGGGAAAAGCCTTAACCTCACCCAGATCTGCCAATGCGACCTCTAATGCCCGCGCCTGTTTCTCCGTCTCCAGCCGGATGGGGGAGCTGCCACCGATTTTTTGATAAATGGCCCTGGCATGTTTGGCCCTGCGGAACGAAATAAACCGCGCCAACAATAACCGAATGGGTTTAGGTGCAGCAATAATTGCCGGATCGGAAAACAAATTGCGTAAAAACGGCTTCACCGCGTCAAGATTATCGGGACCACCAAGATTAAACAATACAACGGCAATCCGTGACATCTCTGCTCTCTTTTCAGGAAATTTCTAGCAAATCACTAGGACTTTGAACTAGCCGCGCAGCATATCTGCCAGGCGACCCACATGTTCGGGCGGCGTTTCAGGCACGATGCCATGGCCAAGATTGAAAATAAACGGCCCCTGTCCCAAAGTTTCCCGAATGCGGTTGATCTCCGCCTCCATTGCCCCACCACCTACAACCAACAACCGGGGATCAAGGTTCCCTTGCACAGTAACATGGGGCTGCAATTCCCGTGCTGCCCAGTCCAATGGCACCGTCCAATCCAGACTAACGCCGTTTACACCAGCGGTTTTGGCAAATGTACCGTAACCAGCCCCAACACCGCGGGGAAAACCAATAATGGGTAAATCGGGATGTCGTTGCCGTAGTTGCGTCACAATTTTTTGAACCGGTTCAATGCACCATCGTTGAAAAGCCGTCTCCGATAAAGCACCTGCCCAGGTATCAAATAGCTGAACCACCTCAGCGCCTGCATCAACCTGTTTACTGAGATATTCCACTGTTGCCGTAACCAACAGATCCATCAATTGGCCAAAACCATCAGGGTCGCTATAGGCCCAGTGCTTAATATTTGCATGGTCCCGGCTGCCCCGGCCCTCAACCATATACGTCGCGACGGTCCATGGCGCGCCGGCAAATCCTATCAACGTCACGTTGTCAGGCAATTCTTCGGCTAAGCGGCCCACAGTCTCATAAACCGGTCCCACACGGGTATGCAGATTATCCATGCTCAGGGCGGATAATTCGGCGACATTACGGATCGGCTCTAATATCGGGCCCTCACCCTCTTTGTAATCAAGGGCCTGGCCCAAACCATCGGGGATCAACAATATATCCGCAAACAAAATGGCAGCATCCATGCCAAAACGACGGATCGGCTGCAACGTTACCTCTGTTGCCAGGTCGGGATTATAACAAAGGTCCAAAAAGCTGCCAGCATCCGCCCGCGTTGCTTTATATTCCGGCAGATAACGCCCGGCCTGGCGCATCAGCCAAAACGGCGGCCTGGACAACGTTTCACCCCGCAAGGCACGCACAAGCAACTTTTCCTCTGTCCGCACTATTTACGTCCCTCGATTTGAAGTGTCATCCCATTTTCCGTCTTTTTTACATATAGTTTTTTTTAAAATATAGATAGTAGTAGTTAGTGAATCCCTGTGAAACCTGGGGATTAAGCGTCATCCCTCGATTCCTCCGCCGATTCCTCCACAATGTTGGCAGATCCTGTTCCTTTGGGGATAAAATACAAAAACCGCTCATTTCTCTGCCCCGATCCATGTACTGAATAACGGGGATAAATGGGATAGAATGATTGAACAAAAACTATTCACGATATATCGATTCGTTCCAACCAGATCGCTCATAGGGCAACAAGGGCACTCATATTTATACCCTCTTGGTGCATGAAATTCCTTGTTTGTCTGTAAAGGGGACCTTATCCCCATAACTAACGCAAACTCACATGACCTGATATTGTCCAAATTATCGTCATAACCTGGGATTATAATGACAAAATTTCATTTGCATCTGGTATCGGATTCTACTGGCGACACCCTATTGTCCCTGGCGACAGCAGCCTTGGCCCAATTTGAGGGGGTTGAGCCCGATCGTCATATGTGGCCCATGATCCGTTCTGAAATCTATATGGCAAAAGTTATTGCAGCGATTGAGATAAATCCCGGCCTGGTCATGTTCACGTTAGTGGATCATTCGTTGCAGGATATTTTGCGCGAGGAATGTCGCCGCCTGCAGGTACCTTGTGTGCCGATTCTCGATCCGATCATTGGCGCGCTGGAAAATTTTCTAGGTGCGGAAAGCCGGGAAATGCCAGGCCGCCAACACGTTATGGATGCGGACTATTTCGAACGTATCGACGCGATCCATTTCAGTTTAAGTCACGATGATGGTCAAGGTGTAGAAGAATTCAGCCGTGCAGACGTGGTTCTGATCGGTATCTCCCGCACATCAAAGACGCCGACATGTATGTATTTGGCCAATCGGGGTTTGAAAGCTGCCAATATTCCCATGGTGCCGGGCATTCCCCTGCCTGAAGCTGTTTTAGCACTGGATAATGTGCTTGTCGTTGGCCTGACCGCATCACCTGATCGACTGGTCCAGATCCGCCGCAACCGTCTGCAATACCTGAACCAGGATCAGGATACAGACTATGTGGATATTGATGTGGTTAAAGAGGAAGTCATCGGTGCCCGCCGCTTGTTTGATAGTAAAGGTTGGGCCAAGATTGATGTAACCCGGCGGTCTATTGAGGAAACGGCGGCGGAAATCATTGGCATGCATACCCAGCGCATGGAAAAAATTCGCCAGCGGTAGAGCATTTCCGATAAGGAATTGCTCTGGTATCAATCTTTGGGAATACAGTCTCTATTTGGCTGGGTCAGCAGAAAGGCCTTCGGCCCAATGATAAGGTATTTCGGGGCCAACCTGCCCCGGCCTGGGTAACACGGCAGCTTCGCGAATATGTAGCCACGGCTTTGATAAGTCCCGGTCCCGATGACGGGTACCGCCTGGTCGTGCTGCCTTAGTGCGTTCCAGTAATAAGCGATAAACCAAGGGAAAAGCCCCATCAGTGGAATTTGCCCCCAAATTTGTTAGGGCATAGTGATTGATGTTTTCGACGCCGGCGGCAGTTGCTGCTAGATGGAACCGCTCCAAATCCAGGCCGGTGGGGCGAATTAATAAATACTGTTCGATCACCGGGCCTTCATCCAGGACCGTCAGGCGGCAATCTTCCTGTCCGGCAACAAAGACGGCAAACCGCTGGTCTTGGGCTGACAATAATTGTGCTGCCATTGCCGCCGCACTTTTACGTCCTGCTGCATTGGCGGAAAAGCCAAAATATTCAAAAAACTTACATTCAAGCGCTTCGACATAATCTTCCCCACGCTCAAACAAACGGCGTTCAATATAGCCCAGGTCCTTACCCAGCTCTTTTATCGCGGTGTCAGTTAAACGCTCCAGCTTCACATGCATGTGGCTTAAGACCATGCCGCTATCGTCTGCGCCCTGTTGGGCCAGCAGGGCATAATCCAGCGCCAGTAGACGGGGCAACAATTGGCCAAAGCCGGGATCATCCAAATGGCAGTGGGCCGCCTTGAAATCTGTCAGATCCAGATCCGGTGCCATCCGTTGTATATTGCGCCAGGTCACCCGATTAGAACTGCGTAACCGAAAATGCTTGTTTAAGGGCCGGGGCAATGTACCGTCGATCAGGAACATCAAAACCGTGCTTTGATGCCGATGTTCGACCCAGGTTTGGCTCAGGCTGGGTAAGATATGATCGGACGTGATAAACGGGTAAGGCTTTCCATCAGAATTAAAACGATGGAAACTATCAACCAGGCTATGACGTAGCAATTGTGTTGTCAGCCGTTCCCGGTTCCACAGAAACCGCGCGGACGGGTCGGCCGGTGCCGCGTTTGGCATAGAAATGATATTGCTCGTATCCGTCATAAAACCAGTAGGTTAGGGCTAATATATGATGCTCAGTATTAATATAATAAAGAAACTGTCAGAAACAACTGGTATTTATTACAAATGACCCAATTGGATCAGCTAGGCTTGATCAAAAACTCTTTTCCTTCCTTCGTTTTGGCATCGAACAGTGCGGCCCGGCAATCCATGTTACGGAATGCTGGATTACATTTTTCGGTGCAGGCCTCGAATGTAGATGAGGCGGCAATCAAGCAGTCCTTGCTGATATTGGATCAAACAGCTGCAAACCTGGCCGGTGTATTGGCAGAGGCAAAAGCGCGCGAGGTTTCAAAAAACGCAACGGATGCTTGGGTTATTGGCGGCGATCAGGTTTTGCTATGTGAGGGCGCATATTTCGATAAAGCCGTGGATCTAGCCGCCGCAAAATCAACCTTGCAACGGCTGGGCGGGCGATGTCATGAATTGCATGCTGCTGTGTGCCTGGTTCGGGATGAAAAGGTGATGTGGCAGCATACCAGCGTTGCAAGGATGTGGATGCGGCCCTTATCCGATGCATTCATAGAGGCATATTTAGACCTGGTGGGCGCAGCGGTGTTAGGATCAGTGGGCTGTTATCATATTGAAGGGCGGGGCGTGCAATTGTTTGAACGTATCGAAGGCGATTATTTCACGATTATGGGGCTGCCCTTGTTGCCCCTGTTGAATTATCTCCATGGCCAGAAACTGGTGTCTCTATGATCAGCACGATCAGTGGGGGTGCAAAACTGGCCGGTGTGACCGGATGGCCCATTGCCCATTCCCGCTCCCCTCGTCTGCATAATTACTGGCTACAACAATATGGCATCGACGGGGCCTATGTGCCCTTGGCTATTGCACCCGGGGATTTTGAACAGGCCATTCGTGCTTTACCCAAACTGGGCTTTGCGGGCTGCAACGTCACTATGCCCCATAAAGAGGCCGCATTGCAGGTGGTCGACCAGGTCGATCCCGCCGCTAAACGGATCGGTGCGGTTAATACCATTGTTGTTGCCGAAGATGGCAGTTTGGCTGGTTCCAACACAGACGCGTTTGGCTTTATCCAGGCTTTGCATGATGGCGCACCGGATTTGGATTTAAATACCGGCGCGGCAGTCATGGTTGGGGCGGGTGGTGCGGCGAAGGCTATTGCCGTGGCGCTGTTGGATGCGGGCGTGCCGGAGCTAATCATCTTGAACCGCACGGAAGCGCGCGCCCATGAACTGGCAGGCTCGTTGGATGACGACAAAATCACAGTTCTGAATTGGGGGCAGCGTTCTTCTTGCCTGGGGGCGGCAAATTTTCTGGTTAACAGCACGACCCAGGGCATGCAGGGCCAGCCGCCTCTTGATTTAGCTCTCGATGATCTGGCATCTGGTGCGGTGGTCATGGATGCGGTTTATACCCCTCTGTTAACGCCGCTGTTGGCGGGGGCAAAAGCTCGCGGTAATCATATTGTCGATGGCTTGGGTATGTTGTTGCATCAGGCGCGGCCTGGCTTTGCCGCCTGGTTTGGCCATGAACCGGTGGTGGATCGGGGCCTGCGCGAACATGTTTTGGCAGATTTGTAGGGAGTGTTCGTTTGTTTATTCTCGGTTTGACGGGCTCTATCGGTATGGGCAAATCGGAAACATCCAAGATGTTTCGCCGCCTGGGTGTACCTGTCTTTGATGCGGATGCTGCTGTGCATGAGCTGATGACCACAGGTGGCCGCGCCGTCCGGCGGGTTGAGGCGACATTCCCCGGCGTCACCAATAATGGTGCTGTTGACCGGCCCGCCTTGGGTGCCAAAGTTTTTGGCAAGCGAGAGGAGCTGCGCAAGTTGGAGGCGATCCTCCACCCCATGGTAGGTCAGATGCAGCGGGCCTTTCTGGCTGATGCCCAGGCGCGGCGTCTGCCTTTGGTGGTTTTGGATATCCCGTTGTTGTTTGAGGGCCGGGGCGAAGAACGCTGTGATGCTACGACTGTTGCCAGTGCGCCGTATTTTCTGCAGCGACAACGTGTTTTGGCCCGCCCGAATATGGGGCCTGAAAAATTCGAAAATATTCGCCGCCAGCAAGTTCCCGACAGTGTGAAACGTCAGCGGGCCGATTTCATATTGCCAACTGGCCTGGGCCGTCGCCATACTCTCGGCTGTGTGGCAAAACTGGTCGCTGCGGTTAAAGATCGTCCCGGCTTTGCCTGGCCTACCAAGGGCCGTCCCCATCGCCGACCTACCAATCATCCGAGCCGGAGGCCCGTACATGCGCGAAATCGTATTCGACACTGAAACAACCGGCCTGGATCCGAACGCCGGTCACCGGGTGGTGGAAATCGGCTGTGTAGAGTTGATCAACCACATGCCAACGGGGGAAACCCGGCAGTGGTACATCAACCCCCAGCGCGATATGCCCGAGGAAGCTTATAATGTGCACGGCCTGTCCGAGGCGTTTTTGTCCGATAAACCGTTGTTCTCAGCCATTGCGCAGGAATTTGTCGATTTTGTTGATGGCGCTACGTTAATCGCCCACAACGCGAATTTTGATATGAAGTTCATGAATGCGGAATTAGCCGCTCTCGATCGCCCCAATCTGCCCAAGGATAAGGTGATCGATACAATTCCTATGGCGCGCAAAAAAATCCCGGGCGCGCAGTACAGCCTGGATGCTTTGTGCCGTCGCTTTCAGATCGATCTGTCCGTGCGCGAAAAACATGGCGCGTTATTGGATGCTGAATTGCTGGCGGAGGTTTATCTGGAACTGATCGGGGGCCGACAACCGGGCCTGGTTCTGGCCAGCGATAATTCGGCCGCGATGGATGATGGCACCGCGACCCAGGGGTTGGAAGCGAAAACGGCCCGTTCCCCGCGCGCCCATGCTCCGACAGCGGATGAAGACGCTGCCCATCAGGCCTTTGTCGATAAAATTTCCGACCCTATTTGGAAGAAATAGAAGCCAAAAAATTTCTACGTAGGCTCAGCACAACAGGAATGTTCTTGACACAAACCCGTAGTTAAGTTGCAATTTCCCTATTATTTAGCCGTTGCCGCTTTCCGTTGTGGTGCCGGGCGGACGATCTATTGAAATGGGCAAGGCGTTAATGTTGTTGGGTTTTGGTGAATGTGAACTCGATCTGGGGCGGCGGGAACTGCGCCGGGATGGCGCGTTGGTACATATCCGACCTAAGGCGTTGGATGTGCTTGCCTATCTAATCAGCAACCGTGATCGGGTCTTGGGCCGGGACGAGGTGCTGTCTTAATGTTGGGCGGGCGTGACGGTGAGTGACGCAACGTTAAGCAGCTGCATTTTGAGTGTACGACGCGCTATCGGTGACGATGTAAACAACCCGATTTTCATCAAGACATTACGGGGTCAGGGCTTTCGCTTTATTGCGGAAGCAATTTCGACAAACCTGTCCGCTGATATTGTAGATCCTGGTGGTATAACTTCAGCGGCTGATCTTGCTGAAAATGGCGATCCGTCTATTTCCATTCTGCCCTTTACCAATCTTGGTAATGATCCGGGCTTGGATTTTTTGGCTGATGGTCTGGCCGAAGATATCACCACGGAATTATCTCGTTTTCGGGCGTTTTCGGTCATTGCGTGGAGCTCCAGCTTCCAGTATCGGGATGCGACCAACCAAATTGAAAAGATCCGCACCGAACTGAATGTCGACTATATTTTGGAAGGCAGTGTGCGCCAGGCGGATGATGTTTTTCGGGTAACGGCGCAGTTAATCCACGCGCCGACGGCAAAACATATTTGGGCCGATAGATATGATTACCCGGCGGGTGAACTACACATCCTGCAGGACGATATACTGCCAAGAATTGTCGCATCTATCGCGCCGGAAATGGCGATGCAGGAATTGCGCCGGGCGGTCGCGATACCTGTTGGCGATTTGCGTGCTATGGAAATGTCATGGCAGGCGCGCGCTTTTATGACCCGAAGCCGGGCGGAAGACGCTGTTGTGCTGGACCCGGCCTGTCGCCATGCCTGGCATACCGTATCTTTGGCGAACTATCTGCTTGCCTTTGCCCGCGCGGGCAATCAGGGGGAAGCTTATATTGCGCGCGGGCGGGAAGCGGCAATTCAATTACGTGTTCTTGATCGCAATGATCATAGGGCCTACAGATCCCTGGGCTGGATCAACTATATCGAACGGAAGTTGCCCGAGGCCTTGGTTGATTTGCGCTATGCACACGACCTGAATCCGAATTGTACAATGACTTTGGCGTTTATGGGTGTGGTCGAAACCACATCCGGTGTGCCCCAGGACGGCTATGATCACATTTGCCGGGCGATACGGTTAAGTCCCCGTGACCCGTGGCTAGCCTTTATGATTGGGGCTCAGGCATTTGCCTGTTTTGCCCTGGGGCGATTTGAAGAAGGCGCCGAATGCTCGCGCCGCGCCATTCAACAAGAACCACAGGCCCCCGCCAATAATGTTATTTTGGCGGCCTGTCTGGTTGGTTGCGGTGAAATTGAGGCTGCGGCTGCTGCCATCACCAGGCAACTACAACTCAATGAAAATTTCCTCAATCAGATTATTGAGGGCAACCGCGTGTCGTACGTAGACCCGGTTGTGTCAAAACGCTATGTGGCAGCATTGCGTCGCGCAACGAAGCACGCAAAAGGCGCTATGGCTTAGGCCTCGCCATTGCCATTGGCTCCACCAGTGCCATTTGTTGGCGCAGATGCCTCTTCAGCCCTTTCGGCTGATTGAATATACAGCGCGGCAAAATCGATGGGCTCCAACAACAGCGGCGGAAAACCGCCGTCCCGTGTGGCATCAGCCACAATGCGTCGGGCAAAGGGGAACAGCAGACGGGGGCATTCGATTAAACAAACCTGTTTCAGGTTATTCTCATCTACATTGTGCAGGGTAAAGACGCCGGCATATTGCACTTCGACCACAAAAGCCTTTTTATCCCCCCGCTCCGCATGGGCGGTGATCCGCAGTTCCACTTCGAATTGGCTGGCGGACAGGCCGCGCGCGCCGACATCAACTGAAACCTCAATTTTCGGCGGCGTGCTTTGATTGGACAGGCTGTGGGGCGCCTCTGGGTTCTCAAACGAAAGATCCTTGACGTATTGGGCGTGGACCTGAACGTGAGGGGCATCGGCGGTGATATTTTGATCGCCGGCTGTGGTATCGGTCATAATAGCTCTATCTCACCGTTGAATTCAATAAAGGCGTGGCTATCACGTCTATGGGCGGGCAGCAAGTTAGGCCTTCGTTGGTTTATCGGGACCATCGCCCTTATGCTCAGAATGATCTGCAGTGATGCCTTTAATGGTTGGATCTACGGTCACGACCTCCTCAAAATCCACATCAATGATATCGTCACCACTATTGTTGCCCGCTTGCCGTTCGGGATCATTGGCCGCCGTATAGAAACCCTGGCCGCCCTCACCACCTGGGCCGTTATGAAATGCATTGCCGCCGGTGTGGGCCCGAAACTGGCCGCTTTCCACAATATGACGGGCAACCAAGCTGCCCAAAAAAACCCGAACGGGGGGCATCAGCAACAACGCGCCTGTCAAATCTGTGACAAATCCTGGCGTCAGCAATAATGCACCGGCGATGAGCAGGCACAGGCCGTCAAAAACTTCGCGTAAAGGCATCCGCCCTTCCGCCATATTGGCTTGGGCCCGACGCAATGTCGCAAGACCCTGATGGCGCAGCATATAAGTCCCGCCCAGGGCCGTGCCGACGACGATGGCTAAGGTCCACCACAGGCCGATATAGCCGCCGACTTCGATAAAGACCGCGATTTCGATCAAGGGTATGGCGATGAACGCCAAAAGAATAATAAAGCCCATATATTAAGTCACTTGCTCCCTGCCGCCCTAGCGCCTATTTAATACCTTATAGATAGTGGTGCCAACGTACTGTGCCAACATGGTTTGTTTTAATCCTGAATTAGCCTCTTATACGGCAAGTTCGCTGGACAGTGCTTTGTACGGGCCGTAAGGTACGTTTTGCGCCATAATTTGTGCTAACTTGATTTGCGTTAACCTACAGTTTGTTTCGTTGCTGGTAGCGGGTGGCAACCTAACAGACAGGATTATCTTTTCGGTAATATTGTGATCGACCAGATTTGCAAATATTGCGGCAAGGATGACCCGAATGGATAGAAAATCCAACAGGATCAACGACCCGGCAGGACAGACGAATTCATGGGCGAGGGTCATCTTCTCGATATCATTTTCCTGGCCATGGTGGCGGGCTTTATTTTCTTTCGCTTGCGCGGCGTACTTGGCCGGCGCACGGGGAATGAACCGCGGCCTGATCAACAGCCTGATCATTTGAGCAAACGAGCGCATGATGACGATGGAGAGGCTGATGATAACGTCGTCTCGCTTTCCGACCGGGGACGGCCGGTTTCTAATGATGACGATCCCGATAGCCCCCCACCCCCACCGCAAGAAGATGATGCGGAAACGACTAACACCAGCCAGGAGGAAGAGGCCGCTCTTTGGGCCGAAGATTCCCCCGTTGGCGCAGGCCTGACAAAAATAAAGCTCGCCGATCATAATTTTGAGCCCTCCACCTTCACGGAGGGTGCGCGCGGTGCCTATGAAATGATTGTGGATGCGTTTGCCAACGGCAATCGTGATGCATTGCGCTCTTTGTTGAACGATCAAACTTATGAAAACTTTGTTGGCGCAATCGAAGACCGGGAAGACAAGGGACACACCCTTGAAACCACCATTGTGTCCCTCAATGCAGCGGAAATTGTTGATGCGGAACTAAAAGACAAAGTGGCCGAGGTGACGATTAAGTTCGTTTCGGAAATGGTTGCGGTGACCCGGGACGAAGATGGCGAAATGCTATCCGATCAACTAAATGGTACCCATGAGGTCACGGATATTTGGACCTTTGCCCGCGATACCCGTAATCGCGATCCCAACTGGCAGCTGATCGAAACCCACGGCGAGAATTAAGCCGCTAGCTTGTCATGAGCGGTCGCATTGCCATTCTCTGGGCCGGTGCTTTGCTGGTGGCCCTGGGTTTGTTGCTGTGGTGGATGACCCGGCCCGGCCCGCTCGTTGCCCCCGATGGCGTTCTACCTGAAGACCGGATGACCTATCGTGCCGTGCCGTTTATCGCCCTGGAAGGTTGGGCCGTAGACGACCATGGCGCAGCCTTGGGTGCCTTTGTGCGCAGCTGTGAACGCTTCTCAAAATGGCCAAAGGGGCGATCATTGGGCGGCAGGGATCGTATCGGCGGCACAGCAAATGACTGGCTGGACGTTTGTCGCGGTGCGGGCGCGGTCGGTCTTAATCAGCCAGGTGCGGCCCAGCGTTTTTTCGAACAGAATTTTCGCGCCCTGGCGATCAGCTACGGTGCCCGGCCAGATGGTCTATTCACGGGCTACTACGAACCTCAATTGAACGGTAGCCGCACCAAACAGGGACCTTATAACACCCCCCTTTATGGCCTACCGAAAGACTTGGTGAGAGTTAACCTGGGCGAATTCAGTGATAGCTTGAAAGGCAAACGCATTGTCGGTCGTCTAACGAAAGGTGGTGCCAATGATAAACTGCGCCCCTACTATGAACGGGATCGGATCAATCGCGGCGCCTTGGCTGGGCGGGGGTTGGAGCTGGTTTATGTGGACGATCCCGTGGACGCGTTCTTTTTGCATATCCAGGGCTCTGGCCGGGTGCGTTTGGATGACGGCGGGGACATGCGCCTGGGCTATGCGGGCGGCAATGGTCGTCGTTATTACGCTATTGGCCGGGAGCTGATAAAGCGCGGCATTCTGACAGTGGAGAATGTTTCCATGCAGTCGATCCGCGCCTGGTTAAGCGATCACCCCAAAGAAGGCCGGGCGGTGATGGAGATGAGCCCCTCGTTCATATTTTTCCGGGAACTGACGGGTCCCGGACCATTGGGTGCGATGAGTGCGCCGCTAACACCGGGGCGCTCCATCGCCGTTGACCGCCGACTTATTCCCCTTGGCGCGCCAATGTGGTTGCAATCCACGCACCCGGCGGCGGATCCAAGCCAGCCAGCGCAAAGCCTGAACCGGTTGCTGGTGGCCCAGGATACCGGCGGTGCCATCAAGGGCGGCGTGCGCGGTGATGTCTTTTGGGGCCATGGTAAAGACGCCGCCGAGATTGCCGGGCGCATGAAAAATACGGGCCGTTGGTTTTTGTTGTTGCCAATCCCTGTGGCCGACCGGCTGTAATCCCGTGCGCGGGGTGCTATAATCCCAATTGAACTAAAAGTGGTTTGAAGTGGGTTAGGTATGGCAGACGTGGAATCGAAATCTCGAGGAAAAGGTGATGCGCCGATCAATGGCGGCCCAATTAATGTTGGTCTGTTCGCGACTTGTTTGGTTGATCTGTTTCGACCCACGGTCGGTTTCGCGGCCGCACAATTGATCGAGGCAGCCGGTTGCACGGTACATGTGCCCGAACAAACCTGCTGCGGCCAACCGGCCTATAACTCAGGCGACAGCAACACTGCCCGTGAAATTGCCCGCCAAGTGATCAAGACCTTTGAACGTTTCGATTATGTGGTGGTGCCATCAGGCTCTTGCGGCGGCATGATCGCTGTACATTACCCCGATCTATTTGCCGATGATCCGGGATGGAGCCGCCGGTCCCGCGCCCTGGCCGCCAAAACGTTTGAGCTGACGACGTTCCTGGCCGACGTCATGAAGGTCGAAAACCTTGCCGCCCACTATGACGGTATAGCAACCTATCATGATGCCTGCGCCGGGCTGCGGGAATTGGGTGTGCACGAACAGCCTCGTGAATTGCTGGCAGGCGTAGATGGCTTGTCGGTCGAAGAGATGGCCGAGACGGAAGCTTGTTGTGGTTTCGGCGGTACCTTTTGTGTGAAGTACGGCGAGATTTCCACCGATATTGTTTCCCGCAAAACCGCCAACATCGCCAAAACTGGGGCGGATCTTTTGTTGGCCGGTGATCTGGGATGTCTGTTGAATATCGCCGGTCGTCTGAAACGGGAGGGTTCATCCGTGCAAGTCCGCCATATAGCGGAGGTGTTGGCCGGGATGACAGATCAAGTCCCGCCCATTGGTGAAAACCATGGCGTTGGCGACACTGGCGGGAAAGGTTAGAGCAATGGCGATAGAATTTATGAAGCCGGGTGCCTTTAAGGAAAATGCCGCGACGGCCATGGCTGATCCCGATTTACGCATCGCCATGAAAATGCTGAACGACGGCATGATCCCCAATCGCCAGGGCGCGGTGGATAAACTGCCGGAGTTTGAAAAACTGTCCCAGCGCGGGCGGGAGTTGAAGGACCATGTGCTGGGCAATCTGGATTTTTATCTGGAACGGTTCGA
>JAPKBD010000073.1 GCA_028824965.1 Alphaproteobacteria bacterium
GGTCCACAAACAATGTTTGAACCCGGCGCATTATCAGGGACATGGCCGTATCGACAATATCCTGCGAGGTCGCGCCCCAATGGACATAGCTGCCGAATTCCGGGCCCACTGCTGAGCGCAATTGGTGCAACAATGCAATGACCGGCACGCCGTCATTAATTGTCCCCACCGCCAAAGCTGGCATATCCAACACCAGTCCGGCCACCGCCACCTCAATCCGCGTCGCTGCCGCCGCCGGAATAATATCCAGCCGCCCCTGGACCCGGGCCAAGGCAATCTCCACCTCCAGCATGGTCGTGGCCAGGGCCTGATCAGAGATCAGAGCCTCTGTCTCCCCATCATAAAGATAAGCGTCAAACATCAAAGAACACGGATTCGAGATCACCCTGCATATGAATATCAAAGTGATAGACCACACCATCCGGGCCGTCCGTCCGCTGGGCGATCAAGGTTTTTCGGCGTGTTGGATCGACCAACGCCAAAACCGGGTCAGCATCATTCGCCTCATCAGAGAAGTAGATCCGCGTGTAGACATGGTTCAACAGGCCCCGCATGAACAGAATGACGGTAATATGTGGCGCCTGATTATCACCGGTGGCACCGGGTTTGATGGTCTGAAATTCGTAAAAATGTTCGGCAGAAGTGCCTGTTCCGACCCGACCAAAACCTGCAAAACCGGTATTTGACCCACGCTCATCCTCGGGGTGGACATAGCGGCCCTCGCTATCTGCCTGCCATAATTCCAATACCGCATCCCGCACCGTATCGCCGTTACCATCGAACACCTGGCCACGAATGGTGATCCGCTCCCCCACCACGTCACCTGCGCTCAGGTCATTGCCCACCAGTTGTTTATAGTCATAGCCGTATTGCTCCGGCGTCAGACCATAGGCGAAATAGGGGCCAACCGTCTGCGATGGGGTCTGGCGTTTTCTCATGCCCCATCCTCCATGGGTGTGGCAGTCCGCCCGCGCAGAACAATATTGAATTCATAGCCTAGGGCCCATTCGGGCTCCGACAGTTCCATAGATAATTTGGAAACAAGCAGCTGGCGGGAGGCTTCGGGTACGCCATTGAAGATGGGGTCAAGTTCCAGCAACGGATCGCCGGGAAAATACATTTGCGTCACCAGGCGGGTCAGGATCGAGGGGCCGAACAGAGAAAAATGGATGTGATTGGGTCGCCAGGCGTTGTAGTGGTTGGGCCAGGGATAGGCACCCGGCTTAATGGTGATAAAGCGATAGCGTCCATCGCCATCCGTTACACAACGACCGGCACCAAGAAAGTTCGGGTCCAGGGGCGCGTCATGTTGATCGTCGGCATGTTGATAACGCCCCGCCGCATTAGGCTGCCAGACTTCCAATAATATATGGGGTATGGGACGGCCCGCCTCATCCGCAACCTGACCGGCTACAATGATACGCTCGCCATTCGGCTCCCCGGTCTTGGCCGCGTTTTTTGTCAGATCATTATCCAGGGGTCCAACATAGTTCTGGCCATAGACCGGCCCCGTACGCTCGGACAATGATTGGGGCAGAACCACAAGCGGTTTGCCCGGCGCACGCAGGGTCGTCGATTTGTATGCAGGGGAGAGATTGGGCGGATGGCTGCCCCAATCCCGTGGCGTATAGTCCCCCTGATCAGTCATCTCAAACGGACATCAGACCGATGTAAGAATGTGAATGACCCGGCTTTCGATCAGATCTTTGGTCTTTTCGCCATAGGCCTTCATATGCGGCGCGGCGGCGTGCGCTTTCAGGCAATCTGCATTTTCCCATTTTTCCAGAAAGACAAACGTGTCCGGGCCATATTGGGTCTGAAAGCTGCCCCAACCTTCCGCATCTACGGATGGCGCATATTCAATGCAGCCTTTTTCAGCGTGGACATTGGCCAGATTGCCCCGGGCCATTTCCAGGACTTCGTCCCGCTTGCCAGGCTTGGTGGTGATGACGGCAACAACTTGTACGATAGACATAATGATCTTCCTTTTAAGCTACAGAATCTTGTTTGAAATCTAGATGTTTTAAGCGCCCGGCGCAAAGGTTGCCAGGGCATTATAGTCCGGTGACGAACCACCCGCAGGATCGAATGGCTGGATCGCCACTTGGTCTGCACCGGCATCGAAATGCGCCTGCAAGCGGGCGCAGATGGTATCTTCCGTACCCCAGGCGACCATGGCGTCGAGAAACCTATCACTGCCCCGCCCCGATAGTTCGTCCTCAGAAAAGCCAAGGCTGAGCCAGCAATTGCGATAGTTGGGCAGGCGTAGATACATGGCCAGCTGTTCGGCTGCCACGTCTCGTGCCACGGCAGGGTCATTGGTCAGGCAAATCTTCTGCTCCACATAAATCGCCTTACCCGGCCCCACGATCTCCCTTGCCCTCGCGGTGTGTTCAGGCGTGACGTTGTAGGGCAAAGCCCCGTCCGCCATCTCCGCCGACAGGGCCAACATTTTTGGCCCCAACGCTGCCAGCACCATCCGGCGCTTGGGCACTGTGATCTGAACCGGGGCGGCATCCATTGCCGCTAGGTAGGCCCGCATAGCGCTCAACGGTTTGCCATAGCTGTGGCCCCGCGCGCCCTCAACGATGGGTATGTGGGAAACGCCAAGACCCAACATGAAACGCCCACCGTATAGGGCATTCAAACTATTGTGCCCTTGAATAGCCGCTGTCGGGTCCCGGCCGTAGATATTGGCAATACCACTGGCCACATTCAGCTTGGACGTCTGGCTTAGATGATAGCCGCCCAGGGCCATGGCTTCGTACGCCATAGCCTCCGGATACCACAAGGTGTCATAGCCGTGACCTTCGACGATTTTTGCCAGCTTGGCCGTTTCCTCAACAGGAATTTTGTTTGGGGAAAACCAGACGCCCCATTTGCCAATTGTCATCTTTAGGGAACTCCTTAAACCTAGTTTACTCAGCAGCAATCTGTCCCGCACCCATACCCAATGTGGGCGGGCGGGAGGAGAATTTGGTCAATACCTCACCCGGCGCTTTAACCTCGAGATAGTTTTCTCCGTCAAAGACCTGCACACCGTTGACCCAGGTGCCCATCAGGCCCGGCGCACTGCGCAACAGACGCTCACCGCCCGCGGGCAGATCAAAATGCCGTTCCATCTTTGTGATACCAATGATTTCCGGGTCGAACAGGATCATGTCAGCCCAGGCACCCGCCGTCAGTTGCCCGCGATCTATGATGCCATAGACATCTGCCGGGTCCGAGGTGACCTTGCGAATGGCGGTGGGTAGATCGAACAAGCCCCGGTCTCGAGCCCAATGGCCGAACAGATGCATGGCAAAGCCCGCATCGCACAGCAGGGAATTATGCGCGCCCGCGTCCGATAAGCAGATCAAGGTGCCGTCGTTGAGCAATAACGGGCCGACGCCTTCTTCTTCCATATTCAGCAGGAAGCAGGTGTACTTGGTGGCGAAATCTTCTTCCAGGCACAGATCCAGGAAAAAATCGAAGGGATCAACGCCGCGCTCCTCTGCCACTTCAGCAACAGTGCGCCCTTCCATATGCTTGTTTGTCTCCAGCCCCGTAATGGTAATGGGGACCCAGTCCCAACGACCCTTGAAAATATGCTGGCTGTCTGCCGCTGCCAGGGTTTCCCGGAAGGATGCCCGAAATGCGGGGTCGGAGAATATCTGCCGCAGCTCATCCAAGTCCTCCGTCGCGGGCCAATGTTTCATGGCCTTAAAGATATAGGCCTTGTCCAGGGTGAAGCTCAGGCTCAACGGTTGGCAGGATGCCTGGCAATAGACCGGCAGGCCCTTGGCGCGCGCCTCTTGTGCTTGGTTCATAAAGTTATTCGCCCGGTCCGGTTGGTGGGAGAAATAGAACATGGGCGCATAGCAGCCAGGCCGGCCACTGATCCGGGTCATCTCCTCCAGAAACGGAATGCCGTGCTTTTCGCCGAACGTTGCCATAAAGACGCCGTGATCATAGTTCGCCAACACGCCCATCATGGCGCGGAATTCATCATCATCCGCCAGGCGCGACGCGATGGGTAGACCGCCCGTGCCCCGATGGTTTTCGTTGGAGGATGAGCCAAGACCGACAGCACCTGCATCCATGGCGTCCCTGAACAAATCCAGCATCTGCGCCAGCTCATCAGGCGTTGATGCCCGTATGCTGCCCTCTGCCCCCATCACCGCCGTGCGAAACACGGTGTGGGAGGCCAGCACCGCAACGTTGGGATAAACCCCCTTGCGTTTGAGCAGATCCATATATTCGCCGAATGTCTCGTAACTGGTGTCTGTCCCGGCCATCAACGAGGCCAGCGACATCCCCTCCACCTCCGCCAAATTGGCCAGAATAGCATCCCGATGTTTCGCGGGCGCCGGCGCGATGCCAAAGCCGCAATTGCCAACAACGACAGTGGTGACGCCCAAGGCACCAGCAGGAGATGCCGTCTGATCCCAGGTCAATTGCGCATCATAATGGGTATGTATGTCGATCACGCCAGGGGCCAGAACTTTTCCGCCCGCATCATAGCTCTGCCGCGCCTCACCCGAGACATCACCAACGGCAGCAACCCGGCCATCTTTTACGGCGAGGTCACCAGCCACCAATGGATTGCCCAGGCCATCGGCGATCCGTGCGTTGCGAATAATCAGGTCGTACATAATTTTCTCCTCGGCTCTATCTCTGACCTGCTAGGTTAGAACAAACTTGCTGCCTTGGGAGATTTCATATGAGCGCACCACAAATTTTGTTCGATGTTACAGATCACGTTGCCACCATTACCCTGAACCGGCCGGAAGCCATGAACGCCCTGGCAGATGACATGCGCAGCGTTTTATTAGCGCAGCTACAAGACTATGCCCGCGATCCCGAAGTGCGCTGCGTGGTCATCACGGGCACCGGCAAGGCGTTCTGTGCAGGGGGCGATATTGCCGCCATGGCCAAATGGCAGGAAAACGACGATACCAGCGTGATTGAGGGATTGTTGGGCATTGTCGAACAGGTGGTGCATCTGTTGCGCGCCATGCCGCAACCAGTGATCGCCGCCGTCAACGGCCCCGCAGCAGGCGGCGGCATGAACATGGCCCTGGCCTGCGATATGCGCTTGGGCTGTGAGAAAACCTTGTTCTCGGAAAGTTTCGTCAAGATCGGCCTGATCCCCGATTGGGGTGGCTTTGAAAGCCTGACCCGCCTGGTGGGTCCGGCCAAGGCCATGGAATTGATGATGACGGGTGAGCGCATCCGGGCCGAGGAAGCCCACCGATTGGGCCTGCTAAACCAGCTCTATCCCATGGATAGTTTTCGCGACGACGTACAGTCATTTGCCCGCAATCTGGCCGCCGGCCCACCCCAGGCCCTGGCTGCCATCAAGCGGGGCATCCATACGGCCACGGATGCGTCCCTGCGCGCCGCCCTGGATTTTGAGGGAAAAAATCAGGTCGAACTGATCCTGTCGAAAGACGCCCGAGAAGGCATGCGCGCCTTCCTGGAAAAACGCCCGCCTGTGTTTGGTGCCTAGGGCGCTAACCCTTAGGGACGAATGGATGGCTGCTGGAAAGGCCGCCGTCGACCGCATATGACTGACCGTTGACGTAGGACGCTTCGTCAGATGCCAGGAACAGCGCCATATTTGCGATTTCCTCCGGCTCACCATTACGCCGTGTCGGGTTGAGCTGCCCGATCTTGCCGTCTGTGCCCCTGGCGCGGGCGCGCTCGAAGGTCGGTTTGGTCATACCCGTCTCAATCAAGCCGGGGCAGATGGCGTTGATCCGCACGCCGGAGCCAAACAATTCATGGGCTGCTGTCTGCACCAAAGATACAACGCCCGCCTTTGATGCAGCATAAGGCATTCCCCCTGCATTGGCCCGCAACGCAGCGACTGAGGCGGTGCAGATGATGGAGCCTTTACCCCCCGCAGCCATAATAGGTGCACCATGTTTGATACACAGAAACGGTCCGACCAAATTAACCTGCAGGATACCCAGCCAGTGTTCCACAGTCTGTTCCGCCAGAGGCACCCGGCCACCGGACACACCGGCGTTGGCATAAATCACATCCAGGCCGCCATAGGTTTCCACACAGGTGTTGATGAACCCCATAACCGATACCTCATCGCCTACATCCGCCGTGACGGCCACGGCCCTGCCGCCCGCCTCCGCGATCATGGAGACAGTTTCAGCCAAGCCGTCTTCGGCCCGGTCCACGACGACCACGGACGCGCCTTCACGGGCAAAGGCCTGCGCACTGGCCCGCCCGATCCCGCTGGCCGCGCCGGTCACAATGGCCCGCTTGCCTGATAATCTAGCCATATTGCTGCTTCCTCTAACTCAAAACATCTAACTCGAAACCGATTTTAAGCAGGCCCGGCATTTACGCAACTGGCTTAGTGTGTTGCGCGCCCCTAGACACTTCGTTTATCATCGAACTATGCAAGAATGTCCAGATATCGCTTATGTTGCGGCACTGATCGGTGATCCCGCGCGCGCGAACATGTTAACGGCTTTGATGAGCGGCAAGGCGCTGACGGCCAGCGAATTGGCCGGCGAAGCAGGGGTGACCCCGCAAACGGCAAGCGCCCATCTATCCAAGCTGAATGAGAGTGGCATGTTGCGTGTGCGAAAACAGGGGCGGCACAAATATTTTTCCCTCGCCAATGACGATGTGGCGCATGTACTTGAGGGTTTGATGGGCCTTGCTGTTGGATCAGGCCATCTGCGCAAACGACCCGGCCCAAAAGATACCAAACTGCGCAAAGCAAGGGCCTGCTATAGCCACCTTGCGGGCGATTTAGGCACCCGAATGTTCGATAGTTTACGGGCAAGAGGCTTTCTGACACTGCAGGGGGATGCGTTAACACTCGCGCCATCGGGCGAGACTTTTGCCATTTCCTTTGGCATCGACATTGCCAGCCTACGTTCAAAAAAGCCGCTGCTTTGCCGCGAGTGTCTGGACTGGAGCGAACGCCGCTCGCATCTGGCTGGCAGTTTAGGGCGCGGCTTTCTCAGCCAATTTGAAAATCTTAGTTGGGCAAAGCGAGACCGGAAAACGCGCATCGTCACGTTCTCGCAGTATGGAGAGCAACATTTCGCCGAGCTTTTTCCAGCCTGACTCCGGTTGTCTAACTCAAAGTGGTAATTTTCTTGCTCTCAATCAGTTCGAAATCGATATTTGCTCCCAGGCCTGGTCCGGTCGGGGCGTAAATATAGCCCTCAGCGTCGGGCGTCAGGTCATCGATGATGCCGTATTTCTGTGCCTCTGCCGGCAGCAACACCTCAAAGAACTGGCAATTGGAAATGGCCAGGATGACATGTAGGTTGGCATAGTTATTGAGCGAATTGCCGCCATGGTGCACTTCGTAGTTCATGGCGAAGGCCTGGGCCAAATGGGCTGTCTTAAGGACTGAGGTAATACCACCTTTCACAGCCACATCGCCGCGCAGATAATCTGTCGCCTTATTGATGATCCAGGGCACATAATTGGTGAAGCCACCGGCGGAATATTCCGTGGCCATGAGTGGGATATCCAGCTTCTCCCGCAACTTCATGCAATTGTACATATCGTCATCGGCCAGGGGATCTTCGTACCAATGAAATCCCAAACCTTCTATGGCCCGGCCAACCTTGATCGCTTCCTCGTAATTATAGGACCAGGTGCTGTCCAGCATGACCTTATAGTCATCCCCCACAGCCTTGCGGACAGCTTCACAGACCTTGATATCCGTCTGCCATTGGGTGGGGGGATGGATTTTGTAGGCGCCCCACCCATTATCGCGAAACTGCACCGCCTCATCCGCATAGGCGCCGGGGCTGTCCATCAGGGCGGATGATGCATAGGCCGGCACCTTATCCCGATAGCCGCCCAGCATTTTATACAGCGGCATGTTCGCCGCCTTCGCGCCCAAATCCCACAAGGCCACATCCACAGCCCCGATGGCCCGCATGCTGCACCACCGATTACGGCTCCACAAACGGGCGTAAAGTTTTTCCCGGTCCAGCGGATCCTCCCCCATGATCAGCGGCTTAAGGTTTTTGATCAGACCCGTGCCGTCCTGATCCGCACTGAAGGAGGCAGAACCCAGAAAAGCATGGCCTTCCAAACCATCATCGGTGCGGATCGTCACAAGGCCCAATTGGCTGGAGCCGCTGAACTGTCCCGTATGAGCACCATACTTGGTGGCGGGAATATCGTCCCAGGCGAACAGAGTTAATGTGACATCATCGATTTTCATTTGCCGGTTCCTCACTTCGTGGCTTGCCTGAACAGTATAGCTCTTTATAAAGCGCCTGCATGGCCCCACCAATTCTTATCCTACGCGACATAGATCTCAGCTTCGGCGGCACGCCTTTATTGGAAGGTGCGGCCCTATCCGTTTCATTGGGTGAACGGCCCTGTCTGGTCGGGCGCAACGGCTCTGGCAAATCGACGTTGTTGAAGATCGCCGCAGGGTTGATTGAGGCTGATGACGGCGAACGCTTTGTCCAACCAGGCGTCACGGTCCGTTATCTGCCTCAGGAACCTGATCTGTCCGACTACAAGGATGTCCTCTCATATGTGCAGGCGGGTTTGGCACCGGGCGATGACGGGCACCGGGCGATCTATCTGTTGCAACAACTGGGCCTGAAGGGCGATGAGGCACCGGCGCATCTGTCGGGGGGTGAGACCCGTCGCGCGGCCCTAGCCCGTGTCCTGGCACCGGAACCTGACATCTTGATGTTGGACGAACCAACCAACCATCTGGATCTGCCGGCCATTGAATGGCTGGAGGCGGAGCTGCGTTCCCTGCGTTCGGCCATTGTCATGGTCAGCCATGATCGGCGCTTCCTCTCCAACCTGACGCGACAGACTGTGTGGCTGAACCTGGGCGAAACCAGGCAGCTAAACAGTGGTTTCGCAGCGTTTGAGGCCTGGCGCGATGATCTCCTGCAACAGGAAGAAGATGAACAGCATAAGCTGGATCGCAAGATCGTGCGGGAAGAACATTGGCTGACCTACGGCGTCACGGCCCGGCGCAAACGCAACCAGCGCCGCCTGCGGGATCTGCACAGCCTGCGCCAGGCCCGACGTGATCGGCCCCGCCAAGCAGGCGATGTGAAACTGGCGGTGACAGAGAGCGGCCTGTCCGGAAAGCTGGTGGCGGAAGCCAAGGGCATCTCTAAAACCTATGACAATGTCGCAATAGTCGCGGATTTCTCAACCCGCATTCAACGCGGCGACAGGGTCGGCATTGTCGGGCCCAACGGCTCTGGCAAGACCACTATATTGAATATGCTGACCGGCGTAACGGCACCTGATACGGGCGATATTCGCCTTGGTGCCAATTTGGCTGTTGCCACGTTGGATCAACGACGGGAAAGCCTGGACCCGAATTCGACCTTGTCCGAGGCCTTAACGGGGGGCAGCGGTGATCGGGTCAGTGTGGCGGGCCAGAATAAACACGTCATCAGCTATATGAAGGATTTCCTCTTTCAGCCGGAACAGATTGGCACCGTTGTTTCAGCCCTATCGGGGGGTGAGCGTGGTCGCCTTATGCTGGCCCGCGCCCTGGCGAAACCGTCAAATCTGTTGATCCTGGATGAGCCGACCAACGACTTGGACTTGGAAACCCTGGATCTGTTGCAGGAAATGCTGGCGGATTATCCGGGCACGGTCATTTTGGTTAGCCATGATCGTGATTTCCTGGACCGGGTGGTCACATCCGTCATCGCCTATGAAGGTGCAGGACGCTGGCTGGAATATGCCGGCGGCTATAGCGATATGCTGATCCAGCGCCGTGCGCGGTCTGAACAGCCCAGTGCGGTTACTGCAGGCATGGGGCAAAAGGCAAAAGCCCGGTCAAAAATCAAATCCAAGCCCAGGAACAACGGCAAGATGTCTTTCAAGGACAAACACGCCCTTGAAACCCTGCCCGACCAGATGGCCGCTCTACAGGGAAAAATTGGCGAAATTGAACAGGCCCTGGCCGACCCCGCCTTCTATGGCCGCGATCCAGAAGGGTTTGATGCCGCCTCCGCCAAGCTGACCAAGGTCATGGCGAAATTGGACGCGGCAGAGGAAAGCTGGCTAAGATTGGAAATGTTGCGGGAAGAGTTGGAAGCAGGGTAAAGGTCCAAGAAAATGTCGCGGAGCGCTGAAGTTACCGACAAAACAGATGGCCCCATACAAAACGGCCCCACACTAAACAGTCCTTTGGGCGGCATGCGCGTGCTTGATTTTTCCATGTTCATGGCCGGTCCCTATTGCTCCCGCCTATTGGCGGATGCGGGTGCCGAAGTCATCAAGGTGGAACCGCCCGAGGGCGATTTCATGCGGAAGTCCAGCCCCATGCGTGGCGAACATAGCGGCTTTTTCGGGCATCTGAATTGCGGTAAGAAAAGCCTGACCCTGGATTTGAAAGATCCAAAAGACCGGGCTGTCATTGATGCCCTGATGCCTACTGTCGATGTGGTCTTGGAAAACTTCCGCCCCGGCGTCACCCAGCGCCTTGGCCTATCTTATGATGACCTAGCCGCCTTGCGTCCCGATCTGGTTTATTGTTCCGTCTCCGGCTATGGACAGACCGGACCGGCAGCTCATATGCCGGCTTATGCGCCCATCGTCCATGCCGCATCCGGCTTTGACCTGGCACAGATGGATTATGACCCGCGCCAGGACCGGCCCATCCCGAACCGCAGCACCACAGCCGATATACTGGCTGCGACCCACGCCTTTGGCGGCATATGCGCCGCCCTGGTCCATCGCCAGAATGGCGGCGGTGGCGACCATGTAGATGTGGCGCTGATGGACATCATGCATCAGATGCTGGGTTATGAGGTGCAAACGGCCCAGATGGAGGTGGTGCGGACACCGGTCATATTCGAGCCGATCAAGACCCTGGACGGCTTCATCGTCATCGCGCCTATCAGCCAGCTGAATTTTGAAGCCTTGGTCAAGGCGACGGGTCACATTGAATGGCTGGCGGATGAGCGGATTTCAACCCCCCTTGGGCGTTCTAACAACTGGGCCCATTTGACCAATTTAGTTGCTGCCTGGGCTGCTGATAAAAGCGCCGACACGTGCATAGAGGCGATATTAACCGCCGGTTGCCCGTGCACGAAATACCACACAGTGGCCGAGTCTATGGCCACGCGCCAGGTCGCCCATCGCGGCTCCATGATCGAGATTGAAGACGGCAGTGGGCGCTATCTGGTTCCCAACGCGCCGTTTTAATTTGCCAATGCCACTGTTCAGGCGCGGCCCTGGGTTGCGGAACAGGGCCAGCACAACGATGAAATTCTGGCGGAACTGAACCTGGATACCAGCAACAAGTAGCGCTACAATACCTCCCAACACGACATACTGATCAGGTTGGGAGACGACATGAAAATTCTCTATTTCGATGATTATCGCCTTGGCGTTTTACGCGGCGATACGGTGGTGGATATTACGGGGGAGGTCCAGGACATCCCCCACATTGACCATCGCGCATTGATCAATGGCCTGATCGCCCGGTTTGATGCCTATCGTGATAAGTTGGAAACCTTCGTCGCAAGTGCTGAGGGCCAACCGCTATCGACGGTCACCATCCGCGCGCCCATACCTTTGCCGCGCAATATCGACTGCATGGCGGTCAATTATATGGAGGACGGCACCCGTGATGCGCCGGCCGCCATCAATGGTTTCCACAAATCCCCCTCCGCCATCATCGGGCCAGAGGAAACAATGGTGCTGGACGACATCCCCGCCACGGTGTTTGAGGGTGAAGCGGAATTGGCGGTGATTATCGGCAAACCGGCCAGCCATGTATCTGCGGATGAGGCCATGGACTATGTCTTTGGCTACACCAATTTCATTGACGGTTCCGCCCGTGGTGTCGGACCTGCCAACAATGTGTTCTTCCAGGTGAAGTCGCGGGATACTTTCGCCCCGATCGGACCCTATATTGTGACTGCGGATGAGATACCCGACCCACAGAACCTGGACGTCCGCCTGACGGTCAACGGCACCGTAATGCAGGATTTCAACACTTCTGATATGGCGCACAAGATTGCCCGTTGTATCGAATGGACATCGTCTATTCATGCGTTGGAGCCGGGGGACATTCTGGCCACGGGCACCAATCACCGAGGCCTAAATTCCTTTATGGATGGTGATCGTGTGGAGTTGGAGGTTGAGGGCCTGGGCTGTTTGGGCATCAATATTCGCGATGATCTGAAGCGCACATGGTCCCGCGATACCCGGCTGGAACATGCCGAAAAGGGCCTTGAAGGCCCCCACACGCCCCAATTGACGGGCAAATACGCTAAATAGGACGGTACGGACTATGCAGACATTCGTAGATTCAACGACCATCATCACCGACGGCCCGGCCCTGGCTGAGCGCATGGACAGAGATGGTTATCTGTTCATTCGGGGTCTAGTGCCGGCTGAGGACGTGCGCAATGTCGGCGCGCAGTTTCTGGACGTTGCCAAAAGCGGTGGCTGGCTGACGCCTGGCCAACCAAAGGGTGGGCGGGTGGCTAATTTAGCGGCCACCTGTGCTGATCCGGAACCGGCATTTCTGGATGTCTTTTCGAAATTCTATGCCCGGGAAGATACTCACGCCCTCAAACACCACCCGGACATCATCGCGTTTTTTGAGCGTATGTTTGGCGAGGATGTTCTGGTTCATCCCCTAATGGTGGCGCGGAATATTTTTCCCCAACGCCTGGGCCTGACCACCCGGCCGCATCAGGACTTTGTCCATATCCAAGGCACGCCTGAAACATTTACAGTTTGGCTGCCCCTGCACGATTGCCCCATGAACATGGGCGGCCTGTCCGTGGCAGAGGGCAGTCACCGAGAAGGTGTTCGCGACTTCACTGTTGCCTCAGGTGCCGGCGGCCTGGAAACGACAGAGGCTTTGGAGGGGATGTGGCGGCACGGGGATTTTGCCCTGGGCGACGCCTTGATTTTCCATTCCATGATGGTGCACCAGGGCATGGATAATCACACCGACGATCTGCGCCATTCCATTGATGCCCGTTATCAAAAGGCGAGCGAACCGATTTCCAGCGTTTCCATGGACGCCTATTCCGGTTGTGGCAGTTGGGATGAGATCTATGCCGATTGGAAGTCCGATGACCTGAAATATTATTGGCGGGCCCAGAACCCCGATATTCAGGACTTCGACTACCAATATTATGACCGTCGGGACGACATCGCGTTTTCCATGGCAGAGAAAGGCGACAACACCGCGCGCGCCGCCCTATTACGCATTGTTCAGCGTGACCCCCGTGAAGAGAAGCGGGAGCGAGCCACAGAAATGCTGGCGCTGTTGGATGCCTGACGACATCGACATTGCGAACTTCGATCTGATGGCGCTGCCGACCGACTATGTGCCCGAGGCACATCGATATTTTGCAGCCCTTCGACGAGGAAGCCCCATCCATCCTAACAATGATGGCTCCTTCATCCTGACCCGCTATGATGATTTGGTGACGGCTTATCGTGATCCGTCTGTGTGGAGTTCTGACAAAAAAGCCGCCTTCGGGCCGAAATTCGGCAACTCGCCCCTGTTTGAACATCACACCACAAGTTTGGTTTTTGTTGATCCCCCTGACCACACCCGCATTCGAAAACTGTTCCAATCCGCCTTCACCCGCAAAGCCCTTGCAGCCCTTGAGCCGCGTATACATGCCTTGGTGGATGAATATCTGGATGAATTGGCGGATCGGGGCGAGATGGACTTCGTCGCCGATTTTTCCTTCAAGCTGCCGGTCGAGATTGTCTGCGATATGTTGGGTGTGCCCGCCTCAGATCGCCTACTTATTCGCGACTGGGCCCTGTTGATTTTAGGCGCGTTGGAGCCGGTGCTGACCGACAAGCAGTTCCAGGACGGTTGCGACGCCGTCAATAATTTTAAAGCCTATCTTAGGGACCGCGTTAAGGAGCGAAAGGCCAATCCTGGCGGTGGACGGGACGGCGAAATTCTATCCGCCCTTGTTGAGGCGGAGGAGGAAGGCGCGAAGCTGACGGAGATTGAATTGCTCCACCAATGTATATTCCTGCTAAACGCCGGGCATGAGACATCAACCAATATGCTGTCCCACGGGGTGCATGAAATGTTGCGCCATCCGGGTGAAATCCAAAAGCTTCTGGCCGACCCAACTTTGATCGACACCATGGTGGAGGAGGTTTTGCGTTTTCAGGCACCGATCCAGATCAACAATCGCCGGGCGCAACATGATACGGAATTGTCCGGCACGGCCATTCCCGCAGGCAGCATCGTGCATTTGATGATCGGTGCGGCCAATCTCGACCCGGAACAGTTCCCATACCCCGAACGCTTTGATATCGCCCGGCGGCCGAACCGGCACCTTTCGTTTGGGCTGGGTATACATATTTGCGCTGGCAATGCCCTGGCCCGGATGGAGGCCAATATCGCTTTTGCGAAACTGTTTCAACGATTTCCCAACCTGAAGCTCGAAGCCCCGGCAAAACTTTCCAACCGCATTCGGTTCCGTGAAGTTACGGAACTGCATATCGCGGTTTAGCGCGGCTTTAAACGCGGCCTCACATCATACGCACGCGCGGCTAAATTAGCTCTATATTAACCATACCGTGAAAATCTGTGGGCCACAGAAGCACCCATTTGTGCGTTGATCAAGCGATAGGCCATGCCCGAAAAGAAAATGCTGACCCAGGCGGAGTTCGCCGTCATTGTACGCGCCCATCAAACCCTTCAGGCCGGACGCGCCGGCGGGCAACGGGCGAATTTGGCATTTCATGACCTCCGTGGTTTGGATATGACCAGGGCCAACCTGTCTGATGCTGATTTCACTGGATGCGATCTGCAGCGTGTCCGGGCAGTGCAAACGAAATTGGCGCGGACCTTGTTGTTCGGCACGGATTTGCGCGTCGCCACTTTGCATCATGCAGATCTAACCCGTGCAGATTTACGCGGTGGCTGCCTACGTGGCGCGGATTTAAGCGATGCCACCCTTGTCGACGCTGACATGCGCGAAGGCGTCCTGGCCTGGCACGACGGATCAAACGGTGCCCAAGCCGTGGAATACAAACATCAAAACGCTGAAGTCTCGGCGGTAAATGCACAGCGGGCGGATTTCTCATCCGCAAAAATGTCCGGTGCCATGGTCGTGCAGACAGATTTC
>JAPKBD010000418.1 GCA_028824965.1 Alphaproteobacteria bacterium
AGCAACAATAATATTTTATATCAGCGCAATCACTTGTAGTTTTTGGCGATTTTCCAGAAGTTTTAAGCGGCGTTTGTCAATTTACCTACCGCAACGGCGGCTTTCAATTCAAGGCCTAAGAACCCAGCCACACTCGATAATCCTCTGGGCGCATCCGCTGACATGCGGGCTTCCGCCTCAGGATTATAGTTCGTATTGGTGTTGATATCGTAGGTCAGGGCACGTCCGGCAGTATCGACAATGAACTCTATCCCGGCGATCTGAATATGATTGGTGCAGAGAAATTCTTCGTAAGCCTTGATCAAAGGAGAGGAGAATCCCTCCATAATCTGGAACATCGGAGCCCGGTCGGCATCCCCGACAGGGTCGATCATACAGGCCTCAGCCGGGCAAAGCTGAAAACCGCTTTGCGTATCAACCCGAACTGCATAAAGGAACTTTCCACCCACGAATTCCACCCGCGTTATGAACGGCTCCGGCGCCTGAATATAGGCCTGCATCAACCACAATCCATCCACCGGTGCCTCGTAATCCGGGCCATCGAACCAGGCGGTCAAGGCATCGACATCATCATGCAGATACACCCCAAGGCCTTTGCCGCCACGATTGTGCTTTGCGATAAAGGCACCATCGAATTTTTTCGCAGCTTCGATCATGGCCTCACGGCCCAAGGCCGGAAATGTGCGGGGCACGGCAATGCCTGCCGCTTGCAGGGCTGCATATTGCGCGATCTTGGATAGTTCCAGGCGGATGGCGCGGCTGCCGTTGATGACCCGGCGGCCATGACTTTCAAGCCATTGAATGACGCCATCTGCGAATTCCGGAGAGTAGCGATGATCCCTGCTGTGGGCAGAGGCGCTCATCCGCGAATAATACACACCCTCGGGCGGGGTTGCCGACAGATCGAAATGACCCATGGACAGATCCCACAAATGATAGGGCAGATCCAGGTTTTCCAGCTCCGCCACCAGGGGCGCTGTCCATTCGTCATTTTCAAACAGGATATGTATCTTACTCATTTACTTATCCGACCCGTACGGATGAGCCGCCATCCACGGGCAAGGCCGCACCCGTGATAAAGCCCGCTTCGTCAGAGGCCAGAAACAGGGCCGCATTGGCAACATCCCACCCGGTGCCCATTTTCTTACCCAAGGGCACCTGGGCATTGCGCCCGGAAACCACATCTTCCCTGGACTTGCCTGTGGTCCTGGCGCGGGTATCCACCGCCATGGGGGTATCCATCAGGCCCGGCAGAATGACATTGGCGCGAATACCATATTCCGCATTCATGATCGCCAGCTGTTCGGTCATGGCGATAATCGCGGCCTTCGTGGTTTTGTAGGCCACAAGGGGATAAACCGACCAGGCAGCTAGCGATGAAATGTTGATGATCGCACCGCTGCCCTGTTCCCGCATGCTGGGCAGGGCGTGTTTGCAGGTCAGCACCATGCCGCGCAAATTGACGGCAACACAGTGATCAAATGCCTCCACCGTAATCTCGGTAATCTCCGCATCATTGCCGGCAATGGAAATCCCGACATTGTTATGAAGAATATCCAATCGACCATGCTGGCCCAGACATTCATCCACGGCGGCCTTCACCGCCGCCTCATCCTTGACATCGGCTGCCAAAGATATTGCCTGGCCACCTTCGTCCCGGATCATTGCCGCTGTTTCTTCGGCCGAGGCCAGATCCCGGTCAACAGCGACCACTTTGGCACCATGGCGGGCAAAGGTAATTGCGGTTGCCCGGCCATTGCCCATAGTCTCGCCCGGGCTTTGCCCGGCACCGACCACCATTGCAACTCGATCCTGTAAACGCATCGTCGCCTCCCCGGCTTCTCTCAACTGTCAAATTAGGTCATCATTACGGCCAATCATTATAGAACACTCACTATAGAACAATGGAAGGATTTACCATGAGCGAAACGCCGAAAGTATTATTGGACGGCCTGACATTTCCCGAGGGCCCGCGTTGGCACGAGGAGCGATTGTGGTTTTCAGATTTTTACGCCCACGAAGTCATCGCCGTAAACATGGCAGGTGAGCGGGAAACCATCGTCGAAGTTCCAGGCCAGCCATCGGGTCTGGGATGGACGCCGGATGGGCGGTTGCTGGTCGTCTCCATGACCGACCGTCGCTTGCTGCGCCTTGATCCCGACGGCCTGGTAGAGGTGGCGAACCTCTGGGACCTGTCAGGCTTTCACTGTAACGACATGGTGGTCGATGGGGACGGCGGGGCCTATGTGGGCAATTTCGGCTTCAACAGCCATGATGGCTCCCCCTTCGCCAAGGCGGATCTGATTCGCGTTGAACCGAATGGCGACACCTCCATCGCCGCCCAAGGCCTGGCCTTTCCCAACGGGTCCGTCATCACGCCCGATGGCGGCACCCTGATCGTTGGCGAAACCCGTGGCAAAATTCTCAGCGCCTGGGATCGCCACGCGGACGGCAGTTTGCATAATCGAAGGGTCTGGGCCGATCTGGGCGGCGGCTTTCCGGATGGCATCTGCCTTGATGCAGAGGGCGCTGTCTGGGTCGCGGACCCGCGCAACAAAGAAACCATACGGGTGCTGGAAGGTGGCGAAGTCACGCACCGCGTATCGACCGGCGACATGGGGTCCTTCGCCTGCATGCTGGGCGGGCCCGAGCGGCGCACATTGTTTATCTGCACCTGCCTTCAATCAGGGCCGGGCACGGCGGAGCTTCGCTCTGGCCGGATCGAAACCATTGAGGTGGAAGTACCTGGTGCCGGTTGGCCCCAATAGCATTTGCCGGCACATTAGTTAACCATAATCTTTTGGCCATAATGACATCTATTGCGATAACACTTGGCAGCAGGTGTTTCCATGTGCCAACATTTCATTCGAGTAAAACGAAAACAAATTTACAGGGTAAAATCGGGAGGTACGATTATGAAGCTATCCCTTTCAAAAAAATAAGGGGCTGACCCAGATAACGCCGATGAGGTGTTATTATGGACCG
>JAPKBD010000419.1 GCA_028824965.1 Alphaproteobacteria bacterium
GGCATTTACGATGCGCACCTCAAAATACTCATCCAGGATATGTCCTGCCATGCCCGGCAATAGGGGGTCGTCCGGGGTGGTGTAGCTGGGGATATTGACCTCCGTCATGCCATAGACTTGCAGGAATTTTAGGCCAAAGCGGGCCTCCATCGCCTCACCCCATTCTGTCGCGATGGGTACGGCGACCACCAGGCGCAGCTTATGATCACGGTCGTGTTCGGTTTCGGGTGTACGGAAAATAAACTCCGGCATAACACCCAGGGCATTGGAGACGGTGGCACCGCTGTTGCGCACATCATCAAGCCAGGTGCCGGGCGAGAACCGTTCTATACAATAGACCCGGGCACCTGCGATCAAGGCGCTGAAGACCTGCATCCACAAACCCATGGCATGGAACAAGGGCATGCAGACATATTGGCAGTCGTCCTCCCCGATCTCCATGTTAATGGCCATGTTGCGGCCGAACAGATAGCAATGAGCGTGCGGCAACAGCACGCCCTTGGACGGCCCCGTGGTGCCGGATGTGTACATGATGCAGGCGATGTCTTCGGGCTTTGGCATGAACAGGGCCTGGGCATCATCAGGATCTCGGGCCATCAACCCATCGAATGTCATGGCGGGCGCGACCGACAAAACGTCCGGTCGTTGGCTGGGTACATCACCAGCGACATAGACGGTATGGATCAGGCTTTCGTTGCCACCTGATGCCGCATCAAAAGCATCCGCCAAATCCACATCAAGGAACAGAACCTTGGGCTCTGCATTGCGAATTTGGTGGCTTAAGAACGCGCCCTTCAGCTCCGTATTAATGGGTACAAAGATCGCGCCTGTTTTCATAATCGCCAGTAGGGTCAGCATGAATTCGATGCGGTTCTTCACCATGACCATAACCCGGTCTTCGGGCCGTACGCCAAGGCTAATCAGATTGCGCGCCAGACGGTCGCTATCTTGATGGAATGAGGCGAAGGTCAGCCTGGTGCCATGTTCAAATGACATGAACTCCCGGTCCCCATGACGCTCCGCCTGGCGCTGTGCCAGTGCCACCAGTGACCAGTTCGAAATATCTTGATCCACCGTCAATTACCCCCCCGCAACTTTTGTTGCTGGTCATAATGCCTGTTCAATCCGGGGGTGGCTAGGGCCACCAGTTGCTCGAAGGGGCGATCTAACGCTAATCTTGGGGCATGAGCATTGAATTGTATTTAGCCTTCTGCCTCGCCACCACGGTTCTGATCCTGATGCCGGGGCCCATCGTCACCCTTGTGGTGGCGCAATCGTTGCGTCATGGCACCGCCACGGGGTTGGCGACGGTGGCCGGCTCCACGGTTGGAAATGTGGTCTTGGTTGCCATCGGGGCGTTTGGGTTGTCGACCATGCTGGCCCTGCTTGCAGATGTCTTTGATCTAATCAGGTGGATCGGCGCGGCCTATCTGATCTGGCTCGGCGTGCGAGAATTACGCAGCCGGGGTATGGGGTTGGCCGAAGCGGATGCGGGAGAACGTAGTCCAAATTCGAAAGTCTTCTGGCAGGGCATCGTGGTTGCCATCACCAACCCTAAAACTATTCTGTTTTATGTCGCCTTTTTCCCTCAATTCATCGATCCAACGGTACCCCTGGTGCTGCAGTTGAGCCTGATGTGTGCGAGTTTCCTGGTCATCGGCACGACCTTCGACAGTGTCTATGCGGTGCTGGCGGGCCGATTGCGGGGATTGTTGAAAAGTGGGCGCGGCGCGCGTATTCGCAGCCGGATTACAGGCTCTTTGTTAATTGGCACGGGGATTGGTTTGGTCCTGGCGCGAACCTGACGAAAGTTAATAGATAGATGCAATATGACTATATCGTTATCGGTTCCGGGTCAGGCGGCGCTGCTGTAGCTGGGCGGCTGTCAGAAGATAGCACTATCTCCGTGCTGTTGCTGGAAGCAGGCGGCAAAGACCGCCATCCCTTCATTCATATCCCCGTGCTATTCCCGCATCTGTTGACCAACCCAAACACCACTTGGCTGCGCAAATCGGAACCGGTGCCGGGCCTGAACAACCGGCCCATGTTCTTTCCGTCAGGCAAAGTGCTGGGCGGTTCCTCCTCCATCAACGGCATGCTCTATATTCGCGGCCAGGCGGAGGACTACGACGATTGGCGCGATGCGGGCAACGACGGTTGGGGTTGGGAAGACGTACTGCCGTTTTTTAAAAAAATGGAAGATTACGAGCACGGCGAAACGGACAGCCATGGTGCGGGTGGACCTATAGCGGTTACAGACACCCTGCCCAGCAATGACAGCTCGCACAAATTTCTCGAAGCCGCCGTAGCGACCGGCATACCGCGCATCCGCGATCTGAATACCGGCGATCAGCACGGCATTTCGACGGTGCAGGGCACTATACGAAAGGGCCGGCGGGATTCCACGGCGCGGGGCTATTTGAAAAATGCCAACCGTCGTCCCAACTTGACTATCCGAACCGGGGCCAACGTCAGCCGAATTCTATTGGATGGCACCAGGGTCAGCGGTGTTGAGTTTGTAGATACCAACGGATCTGTAGAAACCGTGCAGGTGGGGCGTGAGGTTATTCTTTCCGCCTCCGCCGTCGGTTCACCACAAATATTGCTGCAATCGGGTATTGGCGATAGTGCGGAATTGAAGGAGGTCGGCGTCACCCCGACCCATCATCTGCCCGGCGTGGGTAAGAACCTGCACGACCACGCCTTTGTCCATGTGCAGCCGCGCCTGAAAGCGGCCTATCCGACCTTGAACCAGATGCTCAATAACAAACCGCGCATGGGTTTTGAATTGTTACGCTATGCCGTCACACGGAAGGGTGCGTTTGGGCTGACCAGTACGGAAATTTGCGGCTTTCTGGATTCCAAACAACAGGGCCACCGGCCTGATATTCAGATCAATTACCGACCGTTCAGTTTTGATTATTCCTCTGCCGGCGGGTTCATGTTCCATCCATTCCCGGGCGGTACC
>JAPKBD010000074.1 GCA_028824965.1 Alphaproteobacteria bacterium
TTTTCACCGAACAGGGGCGGGGCAAGCCTTATGCCAAACCGTTGACCAAGGCCACCATGACCGCCACGCCCGATGGCCTGAAGATCATTGAGCAGGAGGTTACGCGATTGGCGGCCGTGCGCCTGCAACGCAACGCCGCCCGCATCGCCGCCGCGACCAAGATGCTGTTGGCCTTGGGCGCGCGGTTGATCACCGCCTACGGCGCGGAAAAACAACGCCTGGCCCTGCTGGATTATGACGATCTGGTGCTCAACGCCGGCGCACTGTTGTCGGGCGGCACCAGCACGGCATGGGTATTGTTCAAGCTGGACGGCGGCCTGGATCATATTCTGATTGACGAGGCCCAGGATACCAATCCCGAACAATGGCAGGTGGTCCGCACCCTGGCGGATGAATTTTTTACCGGCGAAGGCGTGTTCGAGGCGCAGGACGAAAGTCTGATGGCCACGGGACGGACCTTGTTTGCCGTGGGTGATGTGAAGCAGTCCATCTATAGCTTTCAGCGGGCTGATCCGGCGGCCTTTCAGGATATGCGCGATCATTTTGCAGCCCGTGTAGGTGCGGCCAAACGCCGGTGGCACCCGGTGGAGCTGGCCTTGTCCTTTCGCTCAACGCCTGCGGTGTTGCAGGCGGTTGATGCCATATTCGAGGCACCAGATGCCCGTGACGGTCTGAATTTTGATGACCGGGATTTGCCCATTCGCCATATCCCCAACCGGACCATGGATGCCGGTTTGGTTGAAATTTGGCCTACCGAACAGCCTGTGGAAGCCGCGGGTGATGGGGACGAACAGAGCGGTTGGACGCCGCCCGTTAAGCAACTGTACCAAGACAGCCCCGTGGCCCGCCTGGCTGGGCGGATCGCCGATCAAATCGGCGATTGGCTGAAATCGGGGGAGATGCTGGAGGCCCAGGGACGCCCGGTGGGACCCGGTGATATCCTGATCCTGGTGCAACGCCGGGCCAATTTTGTCGAGGCGATGGTGCGCGCCTTGAAACGGCGGGGGATACCTGTCGCCGGTGTTGACCGGATGGTGCTGACGGAACAGCTGGCGGTTATGGATCTGATCGCCCTGGGTCGGTTTCTGTTGTTGCCGGAGGATGATTTGAACCTGGCCGTGGTTCTGAAAGGGCCTTTGTTGGGTTGGGATGATGATAATTTGTTTGATCTGGCCCATGGCCGCACCACCAGCCTGTGGGATGCCTTGCGTCAACGCCCGGAGACATCCGCCTACCAGGCATTGGCAGCATTGTTGGCCAGGGTCGATTTCGCACCACCGTTTGAACTTTATGCTGAGCTGCTGGGTGCAGGTGGGGGGCGGCGGAAAATCCTGGCACGCCTGGGCCCGGATGCAAATGATCCGATCAATGAATTTCTCGATCTTGCCTTGGCCTACGAACGGGACCATGCCCCCAGCCTGCAAGGCTTTCTCCATTGGCTGGAACGGGGCGAGGTGGAGGTGAAGCGGGATCTGGATCAGGGCCAGAACGAGGTGCGGGTGATGACCGTGCACGGGGCCAAGGGTTTGGAGGCCCCGATCGTCTTTTTGGCTGATACGGTGCGCGCCCCTGACAAGACGCCAGCGCTGTTGTGGCCTGATGCGTCCAATGCTGCATCTGAGGCAGTTGATGGAGGGCCGACGCCCCTGTGGGCACCTATCAGGGCCATGGAAGAGGACGTGATGCGCCAAGCCCGTGAAGATGCGGCGCGGGACCGGGACCGGGAATATCGCCGGCTGTTCTATGTTGCCCTGACCCGGGCGGCGGAACGGCTGTATATCTGTGGCTTTGAAGGTAAAACCGGGCGCAAGGATCATTGTTGGTACGACATGGCCTGGCGCGCGTTGGAGGCCCTGCCGGATATAGAGACCCCGGCTGAATTGGCAGGCGGGATGCGTTTGACAAACCCCCAGGGGTGGGACGTCGCACAGGCGGCCCCCGCGATGGCCGCACTGCGTGATGATCTACCGGCCTGGGCTCGCCAACAGGCACCAATGGAACCGGTGCCGCCGCGCCCCTTAGCACCGTCCCGCAGCGATGATCCCGAACCCAGCGTGGCATCCCCTCTGGCGAATGGCGGTCAGGCACGCTTTCAACGGGGCAACCACATCCACCGTCTGCTGCAAAGCCTACCGGATTTGGCGACGGGCGAGCGTGAGGCCGCTGCTGCGCGATATTTGGCCCTGCCCGCCCATGTCCTGGAGCCCGGCCAACAGCGGCAGATTTTGGCCGAAACCATGGCCGTTTTGCGTCACCCGGAATTCGCGCCCATATTCGGCCCCGGCTCCCGCGCCGAGGTGCCGTTGACCGCGTTGCTGTCGGGTCGGGTGGTCGCTGGGCAGGTTGATCGGCTGTTGCTGACCGATTCGCAAATTCTAGTGATTGATTACAAAACCAACCGGCCCCCGCCGCTTCGGCAAGAGGATGTGGAAATTGCCTACCTGCGGCAATTGGCCTCTTATCGTGCCGCGCTGGAGGCGATTTACCCGGAAAAATCAGTCCGTTGCGCCCTTTTGTGGACAGATGGGCCTAATCTGATGGCAATCGATGACGTCCTTCTGACGTCATATGCGCCTTGACGAACGGTGTCCGGCTACCTAAGTTTTTAGATCAAGGTGCATTATTGGCGCTGCGAAGCCATGATTGCTACAGGTCCGTCTTATGACCTGTAATATAATGATCGTGTGTCATCGGCGCTGTTATTGATACCATTATAGAGAACTGGAAAAGATGATGACCACGAAACCCGTATCCGACGACACGTTCGACAGCGACGTACTCAACGCCGATGGCCCCGTGGTGGTGGATTTCTGGGCCGAATGGTGCGGACCCTGCAAGCAGATCGCCCCGGCGCTGGATGAAATCGCAATTGAGATGGGCGACAGGGTAACGATTGCCAAGGTCAATATCGACGACAATCCGTCCATACCCGCCAAATATGGTGTGCGCGGTATCCCGACCCTTATGCTTTTCAAGGATGGCGAAGTCGCCTCTATGAAGGTTGGCGCGCTGCCGAAAGGCAAAATCCAGGAATGGATTGAGGAAACGATTAAGGCTTAAATTGCTCGTTTTTTAAGTTTGGAAACATTTCCTCGTCAGAAATGCTCTATTCCTGTGGGTTCGTGGCAAGGACACTGCCCGCCAGATACAATGACCCACAAATCAGCACGCGGGGCGCGGGTCCGTCTGTATGCGCTTTGGTAATCGCGGCAAGGGCGGACGGCACGTCGTCCGCCAGTGTCGCGTCTAGGCCACTCGCCGTTGCTGCCGCAATGATTTGATCTGGTGCCATCGCTGCCTCTTCGTAGGGAATAGAAATCGCCTGGACCTTTGGTGTCAGGGCCTTGAACGGCGCAAGATAACCGCCTGCATCCTTATTCGCCAACATGCCCATGATCAGGTGCAGGGGCCGAGGCTGGGGCTCCCCATCATTACGCTGCCAACCTTCCAAGGTCTCAGCCAGGCTAGCCGCCGCATCCGGGTTATGGCCGCCGTCCAGCCACAATTCACCCTTTGGACCCAGCATTTTTGATAGTGGTCCCTGCCGCAGCCGTTGCAGGCGAGCGGGCCACTGGACATCGCGCAGACCGGCGGACAGGGCCTGTTGGGACAAGGAGAAACCATCCAGGTTCTGCAAACAGGCCAGGGCCAAACCGGCATTTTGCACTTGGTGCACACCGGGCAGGCCGGGCAGCGGCAGATGCAACGTACCTTTTTTAGATTGGAATTCCAGGCCGCCCGCCGCCGCGTGTGCCTGCCAGTCATGCCCCTGGCGCAGTAGCGGCGCGCCGACTTTTGCGGCTTCGCGTTCAATAACCTGTGCGCCAACCGGATCCTGCGGGCCAATAACGCCAAGGACACCCGGTTTCAGGATGCCGGCTTTTTCCAGCGCAATGCCGGCCAGGCTGTCGCCCAGAAAATTCTGATGGTCCATGGAGACGGTGGATATTGCCGTCAACAACGGTTGTTCGACCACATTGGAGGCATCCAGTCGTCCGCCCAGGCCGGTTTCCAGCAACAGGATATCGGCCGGACAGTCGCGAAAGGCCAAAAAGGCCGCCGCCGTGGTCACTTCGAAATAGGTGATCTGATCATCCCCATTGGCCTTCTCGCAGGCGTTGAGGACAGCCACCAGATTATCATCTGTGATCAATTGTCCGGCCAGGCGAATACGTTCGTTAAAGCGCACAAGATGTGGCGAGGTCATGACATGGACCGCCAGGCCAGAGGCCTCAAGCGCGGCGCGCATATAGGCAATGGTGGATCCTTTGCCATTGGTACCGGCCACATGAATGATCGGGGGCAGGTGCCGTTCCGGATTGCCAAGTTTGCTTAAAAGCTGTCGCAACCGACCCAGGGACAGGTCGATCAGCTTTGGATGCAGACGCATCAACCTTGCTAACACCGCTTCCGTTGGTGGCACCGGGCCCGGTGCGTCAGGGTGCGACGCCAAGCCCATGGTTATTGCCCAATGTCATTGCCCATGGCTATCGCTCATGGCAATTTCGGGCCGTCATCACTTTTGGTGCCGCCGTCTTTTGGTGCGGGGATCTCCAGGTCCGGTTGGGGCAGGCTGATCACCTCTCCCGAAGGTGGGTGATTGCCCAGCAATTCCACGATCCGGATCAAAGTTTCGCGCATTTGGTGACGATGGATAACCATGTCCAGCATGCCGTGTTCCAGCAAATACTCGGCCCGTTGGAAACCTTCCGGTAGGCGTTCGCGGATGGTGTTTTCAATTACCCGTGGCCCGGCAAACCCGATCAGGGCCCCGGGTTCAGATATAGCCACATCGCCCAGCATGGCGTAGCTGGCAGTGACGCCGCCTGTGGTCGGGTCCGTCATCACCGAAATATATGGCAGCCCAGCCTCCTGCAGCATCTGCACCGCAATGGTGGTGCGTGGCAGCTGCATCAGGGACAAAATACCTTCCTGCATACGGGCGCCACCGGCGGCTGAGAAAATGATCAACGGCGCGTCCTGTAGCACAGCCAGCTTGGCGGCTGAAATAATCGCCTCTGCCGCACCAAGGCCGAGGGAGCCGCCCATGAATTTAAAATTCTGTACCGCGATAACGGCGCTATGTCCGCCCAATTTGCCGTGGGCGACGACGACAGCGTCCTTTTGCCCGGTCTTGTTCTGGGACTCTTTCAGGCGGTCGATATAGCGCTTTTCATCACGAAATTTCAGGGGGTCGGCCAACACGCTGGGCAATTCGATGGTGGTATAGTCACCATCATCGAATAAATGGGGAAAACGGTCATCCGGACCTATGCGCAGGTGGTGGTCGCAATGCTGGCAGACGAACTGGCGCTGTTTGACTTCCTTGTGATGGATCATCTGTCCGCAGTTGGGGCATTTGGTCCACAGGTTGTCAGGCACATCGCGCTTGCGCACCAGGGCCTGAATTTTGGGCCGAACGTAGTTGCTAAGCCAGTTCAAGACAGTTCCCCTTGTTGTGCGACCTTTTGTGCGCCGGCGACACCGGCTGCGAGCTCTTTGGTCAAATCCAGTACTGCCGAGACTGTTGTTGCCGTCGCCTTGCCACTCTCATCCAAACTGTCACGCAGGGCATCGATAAAGGCACTGCCCACGACGGCCCCGTCAGCAACCGAGGCGATGCCCTTGGCCTGTTCCGGCGTGCGGATGCCAAAGCCGACCGCAATGGGCAATTCCGTATGGCGGCGAATGCGGCTGACGGCTTTACCGACCGTATCAGCATCCGCCGATCCCGCCCCCGTAATACCCGCATACGAGACGTAGTAGACGAAGCCGGAGGTGTTTTCCAACACCGCGCCCAGTCGGGCGTCGTCCGTGGTTGGCGTCGCCAGGCGAATAAAGCTAAGGCCGGCCTCAATTGCCGGCAGACATAGCTCTGCGTCCTCCTCAGGGGGCAAGTCGACAATAATTAAACCGTCAATGCCCGAGGCCTTGGCCGTGGCCAGAAACGCCGGCACACCATAGGCATGGATGGGGTTGTAATAGCCCATCAAAACAATAGGCGTGTCCGTGTCATGGCGACGAAAATCCGCTGCCATGGCCATGGTTTTCTCCAACGTGATACCGGCCTTTAAGGCCCGCAGCCCGGCCACCTGGATCGTCGGGCCGTCGGCCATGGGATCTGTGAAAGCCATGCCAAGTTCGATGATATCGGCACCCGCGCTGGGCAGCCCGGCCATAATCTGGGCAGCTGTTTCCAGGTCAGGGTCGCCGGACATCACATAGGTGACAAGGGCGGCGCGGCCTTCGCCTCGTAATTTCTTGAAACGCGCATCTATGCGGGCGCGACCGGTCTCGATTTCAGCTATGGCCTCGCTCATATCGTCACCCCCAGCATTTCGGCCACGGTGAAGATGTCTTTGTCGCCACGGCCACACATGCTCATGACAATGATATGGTCTTTCGGCAGGTCGGGGGCAATTTTGGCCACATGGGCTAATGCATGGGCTGGTTCCAGGGCCGGAATGATGCCTTCAAGCTTGCTGCAAAGCTGGAATGCTGCCAGGGCATCCGCGTCCGTGGCGGACGAATATTCCACCCGGCCGACATCATGCAGCCAGGCATGCTCGGGGCCGATGCCGGGATAATCCAGGCCGGCGGAGATGGAATGCGCCTCGGTAATCTGGCCGTCTTCGTCTTGCAATAAGTAGGTGCGGTTGCCGTGCAGGACGCCGGGCCGACCGCCGGTGATGGAGGCGGCATGGCGACCCGTTTCGATGCCGTCGCCGGCAGCCTCCACGCCAATGATTTTGACGCCTTCATCATCCAAAAACGGATGAAACAGCCCCATCGCGTTCGATCCGCCGCCAATACAGGCCACAAGGGTGTCTGGCAGTCGGCCTTCGGCTTTCAGAATTTGTTCTTTCGATTCTTCGCCGATCACAGATTGGAAATCGCGCACCATTTCCGGATAGGGGTGGGGCCCCGCAACAGTGCCGATGATGTAAAATGTGTCGGCCACATTGGTGACCCAATCACGCATCGCCTCGTTCAAAGCATCCTTCAAGGTGCGGGAGCCGGAACTGACCGGGATCACTTCCGAACCCAGCAGCTTCATGCGGAAAACATTCGGCTGTTGCCGCTCCACATCCACCTCACCCATATAGACCGAGCAGGGCAGGCCAAACAGGGCTGACACGGTGGCGGATGCGACGCCGTGCTGTCCCGCGCCTGTCTCGGCGATGATCCGGGTCTTGCCCATGCGTTTGGCCAATAGGATCTGGCCCAGGCAATTATTGATCTTGTGGCTGCCCGTATGGTTCAGCTCATCCCGCTTGAAATAGATCTTGGCGCCGCCGAAATGCTCCGTCAGGCGCTCTGCAAAATACAGGGGACTGGGACGGCCTGCGTAATGCTCGAGATAATAATCCAGCTCCTCGCGAAAGGACGGATCAGCCTGGGCGGCGCGATAGGCGTCCTCCAGCTCCAGGATCAGGGGCATCAAGGTTTCGGCTGCAAATCGGCCACCGTGGCTGCCGAAACGGCCAGCCCCGTCAGGCCCGGTTCTATAGGAATTTGGCTTTGACATGATGGGTCAATGCTATGTCAGAGCGCCCCTACGGCGTCAAGGAAAGCTTTGATCCTGGCCGGATCTTTCGCGCCGGGGCGATGCTCCACCCCAGAAGAAACATCCACCGCGCCTGCACGGGAGATCTCTATCGCCTGGGTCACATTGTCCGCATCCAGGCCGCCTGATAACATCCAGGGGCACTTCCAGTGCCGGTTGGTCAGCAAGTTCCAATCGAACACCAGCCCATTGCCGCCCGGCAGGGCATCTGCCAAATCCTTTGGTGCCTTGGCGTCGAACAACAACATATCGGCAATATCTGCAAAGCCATGGGCTTCATCGAAGTCTACAGCCTTGGCGATTTTGATGGCCTTCAATATGGGCAGACCGGTCAGGGATTTGACCTCCGCCACCCGCGAAGGGGCCTCGCCACCATGCAGCTGGATCATATCCAATGTTACGTCCACCAGAACGGATGACAGCAGGGCGTCATCAGGATCGACGAACAACCCGACTTTTTTGACAGTTGCCGGTATAGGCACAGCCAGATCATGGGCTTGCCCCGGCGTCACAGCGCGGGGGGAAGAGGGGTAGAAGACAAAGCCCATATAGGCGGCACCGTTTGAAACTGCGGCGTCTACAGACGCCGGGTCGTTCAGACCGCAGATTTTTGCCGTTATTGCCATGAATTATCAGTTCTGCATTATCAGTTGTGCACTTGCCAAAGATTTTTCGTGCTTAGGCGGCTTTTGTCGTGGGGACTTCCGACGCTGCTTCGGGCGCAGGGGCCGTAGGTGAGGCCTCTTGCATTTCCCCTTCCAGGCGACGGATGGTGCGCTGTTCCGCCCGCAGCTGACGACGCCAGCGACCAGCCCGCATCCAGGCGATCAAACCGCCGACGACCAAGCCAACGAATATGGCGACGAAGACCAAGGCATAAACCGGCACTTCGATGCTCAAGGGCGTTGGATCAAGGGATATTGTGACCCCATGGCGATTGGCCACAGCGAATGCGACGAAAATCAAAGTCAAAGGTAGCAGCAACAGCCAAAGGAGTAATTTCACTTTAGCACCTGTCTATCTAATCGTCGCCGTCAGAGCCAACGCTTTGCTGACCCGCGCCGTCTACATTCAGGCGTTCGCGCAGTTCCTTGCCGGTCTTGAAGAAGGGGACAAATTTTTCCGCGACAGAAACAGACTCGCCGGTGCGCGGATTACGCCCAATACGCGCCGGTCTGCGTTTTACCGAGAAGGCACCAAAGCCGCGCAATTCCACGCGATCCCCATGGCGCAGGGCATCGGTGATTTCATCGAAAACCGTCGTCACAATGCGTTCCACATCCCGTTGATAGAGGTGGGGGTTTTGTTCCGCAAGACGGGCGATCAATTCTGATTTTATCATCTTCGGTTCAACTTTCCAGCATTCCAGGTTGCCCACATAACGGGCCGGTTCGAATTATTGACGACCTTGCACAGATATTGACAACAACTTTCCTAAGAAATCGTGCTCATGCTCAACAGACCTTGAAATTGCCCTAAGGTTGCCAAACTGATAATAGACCGTCAAGGGTAAGTCGTTCATTTTTAAACAGTTTTCCGCTTACCGTGTCAAGCGTCCGGGCAACGAGTCCTGCTTTTTCGCCCCAACGCACGTCGACGGTCGGCAGGTCAGCTGATATGCCATGTTCATCCGTTAACCAGCGCCGGGCCACCCGTTCGCCACCCAGGGCATCAATCAACCGCAGCTTAATTGCCTGGCGGCCACTGAAAACCCGGCCGTCGGTCGCCTTTTGCAATTCGGCATTGTCGAAATTTCGGCGCTTTTGAACCAGTTCCGTGAACCACGCGTAACTGTCCTTTAACAATGCCTGCAAGGCAGCGCGGACCTCTTCGGTTACCGCTTCTACGGGGGAGGGTTGCCCCTTAAGGGGAGAGCTTTTTAATGTGAAGGGTTTGATGCCCAGCTTTTCTAACAGGCCGGTGAATTCGGCGGTCTGAAACAAGACGCCGATAGATCCGGTCAACGATGTTTCCATGGCGACGATATGATCCGCCGCGATGGCAACAATATAGCCACCGGATGTGCCGATGGTGCCGATTACAGCAACCACGGGTTTCTTTTCCGCGACCCGGCGTAGAGCTTGATAGATCTGTTCAGAGCCAGCCGTGGTGCCGCCAGGACTATTGATACGGACGATAACCGCCTGCACATCGTCCTGGCTCACCAGCTTATCGATTGCCTCTCCACGCTCAATATCTTCAGAAATGAAGCCATTGATGGACAGGCGTGCGACATGGGTTTCCCCATGGGAGACAAATTTACCGACACCAACGGCAATCAGTGCCATCACCGCCAGAGCGGCGATGGACCGCCATAAGACCAAGCGGCGTTTTAGCCGTCTGCGGTCTAATATGGCGTCGGCGTCCATGCGTCTCCTGTCGCTTTACTGATCGGGAAAACGACCCTGATCAGTCTTCCTTCTTTTCTTCAGCTTCTGGCGCTTCGGCCTCAGGTTCAGCTTCAGCTTCAGCTTCTTCTTCTGGCGCTTCTGCCTCGGCTTCCACCTCAGGTGCGGCTTCTGCCTCTGGTGCAGGCTCCGCTTCGACTTCAGCTTCGGCGTCCACTTTTGGGGCTTCTTCCTCGGCTTCAACGACGGCTTCTACCTGTGTATCGCCGTAATCAGGCTCTGCATTATCGTCGTCGTCGTCATCCGCATCGGCCAGCTCACGGGCCCGGCCCATGGCTGGGCCAAGAATATCGCCCAAAGACGCACCGGAGTCGGATGAGCCGTATTGTTGCACGGCTTCCTTCTCTTCCTTGATCTCACGCGCCTTGATGGACAGTGCCAGACGGCGGGTGTTTTTCTCGATCGAGGTGATTTGCGCATCCAACTTGTCGCCAACTGCGAAACGTTCCGGCTTCTGCTCCGAACGATCCCGGGACAGATCGGCCCGGCGGATAAAGCCGCGCAGACCATCGCCAACCGTGACTTCGATGCCGCGATCCAGGATCGCTGCAACGGTGCAGGTCACCACATTGCCGCGCTTCATTTTGTCGGCTTCGGAGAACGGATCGCCGCTCATCTGTTTGATGCCCAGGCTGATGCGCTCCTTCGTAATGTCGATATCGAGCACTTTTGCCTTGACCGTGTCGCCCTTGGAGAAGGCTTTCATCGCCTCTTCGCCGGCTGCGTCCCAATCGATGTCCGACATATGGACCATGCCGTCCAATTCAAAGGCCAGGCCAACGAACAGACCGAATTCGGTGATGTTCTTAACTTCGCCTTCAACTTCACTGCCGACCGGGTGGGCTGCAATGAATTCTTCCCATGGATTTTCCATGCATTGTTTCAGCCCCAGGCTGACCCGACGCCGTTCGGGATCCACGTCCAGCACCATCACTTCGACCTGTTGTGAGGTAGAAACAATTTTGCCCGGATGGATGTTCTTTTTGGTCCAGCTCATTTCGGATACGTGGACCAGACCTTCGACGCCTGGCTCCAGCTCCACAAATGCACCGTAATCGGTGATGTTGGTGACCCGACCATTGAATTTGGAGCTGAGGGGGTATTTCGCTTTGATACCTTCCCAAGGATCTTCCAACAGCTGCTTCATGCCAAGGCTGATGCGTTGGGTTTCCGCATTGACGCGGATCACCTGAACCTTGACCGTCTCGCCGATGGTCAATGCTTCGGAAGGATGGTTGATGCGACGCCAGGCCATGTCTGTGACGTGGAGCAGGCCATCAATGCCGCCCAGATCAACGAATGCACCATAATCGGTGATATTCTTGACCACGCCTTCCAGCACTTGACCCTCGGCCAGGTTGGAAACCAGCTCTGTCCGTTGAACAGCCAGGGTAACTTCCAGAACGGCGCGGCGGGAAACAACGATGTTGCCGCGACGACGGTCCATCTTCAAAATCTTGAAAGGCTGGGGAATGCCCATAAGGGGCGTGATGTCGCGGATCGGGCGAATGTCGACCTGGCTGCCCGGCAGAAACGCCACGGCGCCTGAAAGATCGACGGTAAAGCCACCCTTGACCCGGCCAACGATGGAACCATCAACCTGTTCGGCCTTATCGTAGGCCACTTCCAGGTGGTTCCAGGCTTCTTCACGGCGGGCTTTTTCGCGGCTGATGACCGCTTCGCCCAGGGCGTTCTCAATACGCTCCAGAAAAACTTCAATGGCATCGCCGACGGCAATTTCTTCGCCGGCCTTGCCGAATTCACGGATGGAGATGCGGCCTTCAGTCTTCAGGCCGACATCGATCACCACGTTGTCATTTTCAATCGCTACCACGGTGCCATGCACGACGCGGCCTTCCAGTTGTTCCTGGGAAATAAAGCTCTCTGCCAATAAGGCTTCGAAATCGTCATCTGGGCTCATTGCTGCGCCGCTATCTACGTCAGTCATCAAAAGTCTCTTTCTATTATCGTTGTCGGCCAACCGGTTGTATCCGGCGGTCTTAAAAGTGGCCTAGAGCCACGAGGTTTTGAACCACGGGCGTTGAGCCGAGGGAATTCCCCGATGTGCAGCGCGAAACACAGGCCCATCCCAACGGATTTTCACAACCCGGGACCTAAACCTTAACGCACCTGGGAAACAATGACAGTGACCCTGGCGCTTACATAAACGACACCAAAGTTCACCAAAAACGGTCTTACGTCTTACATACAAGCCGCGACGATCTTCTGCGCAGCCTGAAACGCGGCCTCTATATCCATTTTTGTGGTATCGAGCAAGTGCGCATCGTCGGCTGCCGTCAGCGGGGATGCCGCGCGTTCGCTGTCACGGGCATCGCGGGCTGCAACATCGGCCTGAATCGTGCCCAGGTCAACCGCCTCGCCACGGCGCAATAGCTCCGTATACCGGCGTTCTGCGCGGGCCTCAACGGATGCGGTGACGAACAGCTTCACCTGAGCGTCCGGGCAAATGACTGTGCCGATGTCCCGGCCATCCAGGACCGCACCTGCTGCACCTTTGGGCGGGCGGGCTGCAAAATTCCGCTGATAATCCAGCAAAGCTGCACGCAAGGCCGGTTGGGGCGAAATAACGCTGGCCGCCTCGCCAACCTCTTCATCCCGCAAGGACGGGTCGTCCAGATCACTCAAACTGACCTGTTTGGCCTGGGCGACCATGGTTTCGACATCATCAAGGGCCGCCCCCGCGCGCAACATCCGCAGGGCAACAGCGCGATACAGCCCGCCGGTGTCCAAATAGGCAAAATTAAAATCAGCCGCCAGCCGCCTGCCCAATGTGCCCTTGCCCGCCGCCACGGGCCCATCGACGGCCACGACAATGTTTACGGCCACGACAGTGTTTTTCGTCATGCCGGTGCTCCGATGCGTCCGCCCAATATGTTCATCAGGTCGGCAAAGCCGGGAAAAGATGTCTCGATCATGTCGCAACCATCGACGTGAACCGGGCCTTGAGCCGCAAGGCCATACACCAGGAACGACATGGCGATACGATGATCCATCTCGCTGTCGATCAAGACGCCCGGATTAGCAGGTGCCGGGCCGTCATGGCCGTGCACGATCATGCCATCTGGCAGTTCCTCGACCCGGACGCCCAAGGCGGTGAGGCCGGTGACCATGGCTGCGATGCGGTCGCTTTCTTTGACCCGCAGCTCCGCAATGCCCCGCATCACAGTCGGCCCTTGGGCAAATGCGGCGATGACGGCAAGGACGGGGTATTCATCGATCATTGCAGGTGCCCTCTCAGGCGGTACTTCGATGCCTTTCAGGGGACCTGCCTGGACCAACAAATCGGCGATCGGTTCGCCCAGGTCATCGCGGCGGTTCTGCTCCGTAATTCGGGCACCCATGTCGCGTAAGGTGTCAAACAGGGCCGCGCGCAGCGGGTTCAGGCCGACGCCGGTCACAGTGATTTCAGACCCCGGCACCAACAAAGCGGCGGCGATCGGAAAGGCCGCAGACGACGGATCGCCGGGCACGGCGACATTTTGCGGCCGTAATTCGGGCCGGCCGGTCACAGTAATGCGGCGGGCCCCATCATCATCATCCGTGATTGTGACCTCGGCCCCGAAATGGCGCAGCATATTTTCCGTATGATCCCGGCTGGGCCGTGGTTCGATCACGGTTGTCTGCCCCGGCGCGTTCAGGCCAGCCAGCAAAACAGCGGATTTGATCTGTGCGGAAGCGACAGGCAGGCGGTATTCAATGGGCAGCGCCCTATTTGTGCCGGTAACCGTTATGGGCAGGCGTCCCCCAGGCGCGGCTGCAAATTTCGCCCCCATCTGCTCCAACGGTGTGATCACCCGCTCCATCGGCCGCTGTCGTAGCGAGGCATCGCCGGTATAGATCGACGTCACACCATGGGATGCGGCGAGGCCCAACAAAAGGCGGGCACCTGTTCCCGAATTGCCCAGGTCCAATATATCCGATGGTGCCATCAATCCGCCAATGCCGAGGCCATTGATCCGCCAGACACCGTCGTCCCCACGCTGGATATCAGCACCATAGGACCGTAAGGCCCGGGCCGTCGCAAGCACGTCATCACCTTCTAACAGGCCGTGAACCGTGCTCTCCCCCACCGTTAGGGCACCAAGGATCAGTGATCGGTGGGAGATCGATTTGTCGCCGGGTACGGCAATCGTGCCATTTAGGCGGGCTGGCGTGGTCGCGGCGGGCTGAGCGATAAGGATAGGCACGGTGGGTATATACTTCCCTGAGGTTGGCGGTTGGGCACGGCCCATCTATTGCTAGAGGGCTGATCTGCCTAACATAAATCTGCCGGCATCACCAGATGGGGGGCTGAAAAATCGATAGCGGACGGGCCAATTTTCGACGACAGCGGAAACCTAGTTGACAGGGCCACTGCATGTTCTCTATTGGGGTGCGCCGAAAATCGATAATCCTCGATGATACTGGGCGGCGGATGAGTTGGGAGATAAAGTCAGTGGCTAAGGCAGAATGGGGCGCTAAGCATACCTGCACAAGCTGTAGCGCAAAATTTTACGACATGGGCCGTAGCCCGATCACGTGCCCGGCATGCGAGGCACCTGTAGCCGTCGTGACAACGGGCCGGACACGGCGTGCGCGTAAGGTCGAGGCAAAGGTAGAGGCACCGGCGCCCGTCGTTAAAGAAGCAGCGGATGAAGCAAAATCGGCTGATGACGAGGATGCAGCCCTTGTCGAAGGGGTTGATGATCTGGTCGATGACGACGATGATGAAGGTGATGCCATCGCGACATTGGCCGATGATGACGAAGACGATGATGATGTTTTGGCGGAAGCCGACATCAACAAAGGCGGTATTTCCGACGGAACGTAGGATTTTTCTGATCCCCTAGAGCGTTAGTTGTGGGCCTTGCCCCTGGGGTTTTCAGAAAATTTCATCCAGGGCGCAGTTAGGTCTTGAATTGACCGACCTAGCGCCCTAGGTTCCGCCCGTCGCGCACCGGCCCCTCCAATAGGGTGGACGATGCGGCAATAAACTTAGGGGCCATAGCTCAGTTGGGAGAGCGCTTGAATGGCATTCAAGAGGTCGTCGGTT
>JAPKBD010000075.1 GCA_028824965.1 Alphaproteobacteria bacterium
CACCTCGGCTGCCGGTCTGGTGCAGGGCGCGGGACGGGAAGCGGAGTCGTTGGTGCGTCAGCGGTTGGAGCGGCTGCTGGACGGGATGGACCTGGTCACGCGGGAAGAGTTCGACGCGGTCAAAGCCATGGCGGCTGCGGCCCGCCTGGAGAACGAGGCCCAGGGCAAACGCATTGCGGCGTTGGAGAAGGTGATTCAGGCCGGTAATGCCAAGGGTAAGGTTAAGGCCGCCCCCGCAACAAAATCGAAGCCGGCTGCGAAAGCCAAGGCGATACCGGCAGCGAAAGCCAAAAAAGCGCCTAAAACCGCGAAAAAATAATTATAAATCCTATTTTTTCCGAAACAGATCTTGCTCTTCCTAGAGTCTTCTTGCGCCCCTAGGGGCCATCTGTAACATTACCGCACATGGTGTTTTGCCCCTTTGGCACCACAATATGTGGGACTTTAATGTTATGAGCATGAGTGCGGAAGATTTCGTCACAGCGGTGGATAATCCACTGGATCTGGTCGAGGATATCGTTGCCGCCCATCAGTGGCCGTTTGAACGTAATTGTGACGAGGAATTGTCCGTCACCGTGGCCGGGACGTGGTGCGATTATCATTTGGGATTTTCCTTCAATTCCTTCCAAGGCGGCCTGCAACTGGCTTGCGCCTATGACATGCGAGTGCCGGGCAAACGGCAGGTTGATGTGCACAGCCTGTTGGCCATGGTTAACGAGCGTATGTGGTTGGGCCATTTTGACCTGTGGATCGAAGATGGTGTGCCGATGTTCCGCCATGCGGTTTTAACCCGTGGTGGTGGTGGTCTGCATACCACCCAGATGGAAGAAATGATCGAAATCGCCATCACTGAATGTGAACGCTTTTATCCTGCCTTCCAGTTTGTAATATGGGGGGGTAAGGCGCCGGCGGAAGCCATCGCCGCCGCCATGTTGGAAACTATGGGAGAGGCGTAAATACAATGTCTGATATGACGGCTATGTCGGGTCCGCTGTTATTGGTGGGCTGCGGCAAGATGGGCGGCGCGCTTTTAGGCGGCTGGCTGGATCAAGGTATTACAGCCGACCAGGTCGTTGTCGTGGAACCGGCCCTGGACAGCGATCGCAGTGCGGTGCCCAGCGGTGTGACGGTGCTGTCGGACGGCAGTGAATTTGCCGCTGAATTTGCCCCTGCAGTTGTTGTTTTTGCAGTCAAGCCCCAGGTTATGGGAGACGTGGTGCCGGGCTATAGCCGCTTTAAGGGTAGCGCGGTTTATTTATCCATTGCTGCAGGCACGCCGATCCGCTTTTTTGAAGCAAATTTGGGCGACGGCGCAGCTGTGGTTCGCGTCATGCCAAATACGCCTGCAGCTGTACGCCAAGGCATGTCTGTGCTGTGCGCCAACAGCCATACCAGTGAGGTCCAGCATGACCTGTGCGGCGGTCTGATGGCAGCGGTAGGTGATACCGCCTGGCTGGAGGATGAAGCCTTGATGGATGCGGTCACCGCCGTCAGTGGCAGCGGCCCGGCCTATGTCTTTCATCTGATCGAATGTTTGGCGAAAGCTGCCGTCGATGTTGGCCTGGAGCCTGAACTGGCGGCCCGTTTGGCCCTGCAAACTGTGGCGGGTTCCGGCGAGTTGGCCCGGCAATCGGATGATGATGCCGCACAATTGCGGGTCAACGTCACATCACCCGGGGGGACCACGCACGCTGCGTTGGAAGTTTTGATGGGCGACGGCGGGTTGCAGCCCTTGATGACCAAGGCCGTACAGGCAGCTGAAAAACGTGGCAAAGAACTAGGTGCTTAATCCGGGTGGTTAATCTGTGTGTCTATAGACACTTAGCCTACCCCCTGCTACATACCGGCCATGTTTAAAAACGTTTCACAACGTCTATTAGAAGACGCAATAGTTCCGATATTTCGAATTATTGGCCCGGACCCTGTTTAGGGCCGGGAGCGCAGTTCATTGTCTTGTTGTCGCGCGATGACGCTGCGATAAACAACAAGTGACATATTTTATTTCCGTTTTGATATTGTAGGGGCCAACGCCCCAGACCTTATGGCGAATGACATGACCACCGAAAAAACCGACTACAAAGCCACTTTGTTCCTGCCAAAGACTGACTTCCCCATGCGCGGCGGCCTGCCGAAGCTGGAGCCCCAGCTGTTGGAGCATTGGGATAAAATTGATTTGTTCGAGAGGCAACGGGCGGACGCTAAGGGGCGGGAGAAGTTTATCCTCCATGACGGTCCCCCCTATGCCAACGGCAACATCCATATTGGTCATGCTCTGAACAAAATCCTGAAGGACATCATCAACCGCAGCCAGCAGATGCAGGGCAAGGATGCCAACTATGTCCCGGGCTGGGATTGTCACGGCCTGCCGATCGAATGGCAGATCGAAGAACGCTATCGCAAGGCCGGCAAAAACAAGGATGACATCCCCATCGATGAATTCCGCAAGGAATGCCGCGCCTCCGCCGACAAATGGATCGGAATTCAGACCGAGGAATTCAAGCGCCTGGGCGTGATCGGCAATTGGAAAGATCCCTACACCACCATGGCATTCCCGGCTGAGGCGCAGATCGTCGCCGAATGCCTGAAATTCCTCATGAACGGAGCGCTGTATCGTGGCTCCAAACCTGTCATGTGGTCGGTGGTAGAGAAAACCGCCCTGGCTGAGGCGGAGGTGGAATATCACGATCATACCTCGACCACCATTCATGTGCGTTTCCCTGTTATCGATACCCCCGATGATCGCCTCAGCGATGCCTCCGTGGTGATCTGGACCACAACCGCCTGGACCATCCCCGGCAATCGGGCCATCTGCTATGGCCCGCGTCTGGCCTATCGCTTGATCGAAGTGGAAAGCGTCGGCGAAGGCTCTCTGGCCAAGGTTGGCGAGAAAATGGTTGTGGCCGATAGCTTGATCGAAGAGATCTGCACAGAGGCCGGTATTACGGCACATAAGGTGCTGGGCGATGTCGACCATGACGCACTGGCCGCAACCGTCTGTGCCCATCCCTGGCGCGGCCAAGGTTATGAGTTCGATGTACCCTTGTTCCCAGGCGATCACGTCACGGACGATACGGGCACTGGCTTCGTCCACACCGCACCGGGCCACGGCGCGGAGGATTTTGAGGTCGGCATGGCCCATGGTCTGGAAGTACCGCAAACCGTCAACGGCGATGGTCTGTATTTTGACCATGTGCCCATGTTTGCGGGCATGCATGTCTTTAAGGCGGATACCCCGGTCATTGAAAAATTGACCGCCAAGGACGCCTTGCTGGCCCATGGCAAGCTGGTCCACAGCTATCCCCATTCCTGGCGCTCCAAGGCACCGTTGATTTTCCGCAATACGCCGCAATGGTTCATCTCCATGACCAAGACGGGTCTGCGCGACGCAGCTTTGACGGGCATCGATAATGTTCGTTGGGTGCCGCGATCAGGCCGCAACCGCATTCACGCCATGATCGCCGATCGGCCGGACTGGGTGCTGTCGCGCCAGCGGGCCTGGGGTGTGCCCATCACGGTGTTGGTCGACAAGCGCACGGACGAACCTTTGCGTGATGAGGCTGTAAACGAGCGGATTGTCGCTGCCGTAAAAGACGCCGGTGCGGATGCCTGGTTCAATTCGGATGTGTCCGTCTTCCTGGGCCCCGATCACGATCCAGAGAATTTTGAGAAGATCGAAGACATTTTGGATGTCTGGTTCGATAGTGGCTCCACCCATTCATATGTGCTGGAACAACGCCCCGAACTGCAATGGCCGGCATCATTGTATCTGGAAGGCTCCGATCAGCATCGTGGTTGGTTCCATTCCTCGTTGTTGGAAGCCTGTGGCACCCGTGGCCTCCCCCCCTATGAGGCGGTTCTGACCCATGGTTTCACCCAGGATGACAAGGGCCGCAAGATGTCCAAGTCTTTGGGCAACGTCACCGCGCCGCAAAAAATCTGCGATCAGTTCGGGGCAGATATCCTGCGCCTGTGGGTGGTCAGTTCAGACTACGCGGTCGATCAACGCATCGGGAACGAGATCATCAAGGCCCAGGTGGACGCCTATCGCCGCCTACGCAATACCTTGCGGTTCTTGCTGGGCAATCTGGCCGATTTTGATGAGAGCGAACGTTTGGCGGTATCCGAGATGCCGGAGTTGGACCAATGGGCCCTGCACCGTCTGTCCGAGCTGGATGTCCTGGTCCGTCAATGCTGTGCGGATTTTGAATTTCATCGCCTGTATGTGGCCTTGGGAAATTTCTGCACCAACGATCTGTCCGCCTTCTATCTTGATATTCGCAAAGACGCGCTTTATTGCGACGACTCGTCATCGATCCGACGCCGGGCTGCGCGCACAGTCCTGGATCAGGTCTTCTCCACCCTGACCGCGTGGCTGGCACCTATTCTTTGCTTCACGGCGGAGGAGGCCTGGCGGGTCCGTTTCCCCGAAGATGACAGTGTGCATTTGCGGCAGTTCCCGGAGATCCCGGCCGATTGGCGCAATGATGCCTTGGCGGAACGTTGGGCGAAAGTCCGAACCCTGCGCCGGGTTGTGACAGGTGCCTTGGAAGTGGAACGGCGTGAAAAGCGTATCGGTGCCTCATTGCAAGGCTATCCAACAGTCTATGCTCCGGGCGAATACCTGGCCGCTATGGAAGGGTTGGATGCAGCTGAAATCTGCATCACGTCAGCCATCGACCTGAAAGAGGGCGCGGTACCTGATGCCGCTTTTGTGGTTGAAGATATCGCCGATATTGGCGTCATTGTCGCAATTGCAGAGGGCGGAAAATGTGCCCGCTGTTGGCAGATCCTGGAAGAAGTCGCTGTGGATGATGAAGACGCGATCTGCCAGCGGTGCGAGACGGCAGTTGCGGCCCATGCCACAGATCATGCCACAGATAATGTCGCTGTCTGACCGCAGCCTTATCGGCAAAAGCCTTGGGCTCGCCGCAGGCATTATGGTCCTTGACCAGGTGAGCAAATTTTGGCTGATCGCGTGGGTTGAGGCCCAGGGCGGCTGGGCGCAAGTCACAGGCTTTTTCAATCTGGTTATGGTCTGGAACCGGGGCATCAGTTTCGGAATGTTGCAATCAGGCGAAACCGGGCGTTGGCTGCTGGTCGGCTTCACGTCCCTGGTCTGCATCGGCCTCTATATCTGGCTGACCCGTCAAAGCCATTTATGGCCGGCCCTGGCCCTCGGCGCTGTCATCGGTGGGGCGGTAGGTAATATTGTCGATCGTATCTGGCGCGGGGCGGTTGCGGACTTTTTTGATTTCCACATAATGGGCTATCATTGGCCGGCTTTTAATGTCGCCGATAGTGCCATTACAATCGGCGTTGCTGTGTTATTATACGACAGCTTCCGGGCTCCGGCTGATCAAGGCCCAGCTGATTAATGCAGGGATCGGTCAAAGACGAAGACGTAAAGGGTAGTTAAGACGATGCAGCGATTTGGATTTACATACCGCCCCCGGTCAGGCGTCGTGTTTGCGGCGGCCCTGTTGTTGGGGCTGTCTGCATGCGATACCCTAAAAGAGCAGGCAGGGCTGGCCAAGAGAGCACCGGATGAATTCACAGTCATAACAAAGGCACCGCTGGTTATGCCGCCCGATTTCTCTTTGCGGCCACCGCGCCCCGGTGCCAAGGGGCCGCAGGAAATTCAGCCCACGGAACTTGCCCGGACAGCCTTGTTTTCAGGCAGTCGCGCCACCGCTTCTCAAGCACGCCAGGCAGGTGAAAAGACGATAGCCGGTGCTGCAGGTGCAAAAACCGGTAAAAAGGCTGAGGGCGCGGAATTGGTGCTATTGCAACAAGCAGGTGCGGTGGGGGCAAGTTCGTCCATTCGCCAGATCGTTAATCGCGAAACCTCTGTACTGGCGGAAAAGGATAAGTCTTTCACCGACCGTTTAATCTTTTGGCAAAAGAAGGCGCCCCATGGTGAAGCGGTGGATGCTGGAAAAGAAGCCAAACGCCTGCGTGAAGTTGCAGCATCTGGTGAGACGGCAAGCGACGGCGAAACACCTGTCATCAAGCGGCGCAAGCGCGGCTGGTTGGAAGGTGTTTTTTAAGGCCTCTACCGCATCATCGATTGAGCTTGGGATCAAGCTCACATCACGAGAGCTTGAGAGCTTAATGTAATTGCGCCCTTGCGCTGCCACCAAGAGCATGTCCACTTTGGACATGCTCAGAGACTTTAAGTATGAGAGCAATTGAAATTTGCTCGAGGCAGGTCATATCTGTGGTTGGTTGCTGGGTATTTTGCGACGCAATGAAGAGGGTGCGCCACGGTCATGTCACGATATTTTCCGATTTTCGCAATTTTCAGTTTAATAGTTGGTGTGTTTGCTGCTGGCTTGTCTAGACCGGCGGACGCCGCGCTGTTCCATCCAAAGACCCACAGTCTCGCCAATGGGATGCAGGTCGTGGTCATTGAGGATCATCGTGCCCCCGTCGTCGCCCATATGGTTTGGTACAAAGTGGGCGCGGCGGATGAGCCGCCGGGAAAATCCGGCATTGCGCATTTTCTGGAACATTTGATGTTCAAAGGCACGCCGTCGGTGCCTTCGGGGCAGTTTTCCAAAATCGTGGCCCGTAACGGGGGCCGGGACAATGCCTTCACCTCGTATGATTACACCGGCTATTACCAAAATGTGGCTAAGGAAAAATTAGACCTGGTCATGGGTATGGAAGCCGACCGCATGGTCAACCTTGTCCTGACCGAAGATGACGTGCTGACGGAACGCGATGTCGTTTTGGAGGAGCGCCGCTCCCGCACCGATAACGACCCATCGGCGCAAATGCGTGAAGTGATGAACGCAACGCAATTTATGGGTCACCCTTACGGCATTCCGGTGATCGGCTGGAAACATGAGGTGGAGGCGCTGAGCCACAGCGACGCCCTGGCCTTTTATCGCCGCTACTACGCCCCCAACAATGCCATTTTGGTAGTCGCCGGTGATGTGGAGGCTCGGGAGGTGTTCGCTTTGGCGGAAAAGCATTTCGGTCCCTTGCAACGCGCCGATACGCCACCCCGTTTACGCCCACAGGAGCCGCCGCATCGTGCCGCCCGACGCGTCGTCTTTAACGATGCCCGCGTCAGTCAGGCAAGCTGGCGGCGCAGTTACCTCGCCCCGACACGGACGGCAGGTGATAGCCAACATGCCATCCCCCTTAGTCTGTTTGCAGATATGCTGGGCGGGGGCACCACATCACGGATCTATCGTGAATTGGTGGTGAAGCAGAAACTGGCGGCAGGTGCCGGGGCATACTACAACGCAACCGGCCTCGATCTGGGGCGCTTCCTGCTTTACGCCACACCATCACCCGGTGTGGACATTGCGGAGCTGGAGACGGCAATGGATAAGGTCGTCGCCGACGTTCTAAAAGATGGCTTTGCCCCGGAAGATCTGGAGCGTTCCCGTACGGGCCTGTTGGCGGCGGCAATTTATGCCCGGGATAGTTTGTTCACTTCGCCGCGTATTTTTGGCGATGCCTTAACTTCCGGCTTGAAAGTTGAACAGGTTGAAACCTGGACCGATGAAGTGCGTGCCGTAACCATGGATCAGGTGCAGGCTGCGGGCCAGGCCGTTCTTGATATCCGATCCTCAGTTACCGGCCTTTTGTTGCCGGAAGGGGAGTTAGGGAAATGATGCGTCCCTTTCGTCTAAGAATTTTCTGCCTGGTTCTAACTTTGTTGATGCCATTTGGTGCCGGTGCGACCAAAATTCAGGAAGTCCGTAGTCCCGGCGGGATCGCGGCCTGGCTGGTATCCGAACCCACTATTCCGCTGTTGAGCGTCAGCTTCTCGTTCATTGGTGGCGGCAGTTTGGATCAACCTGAGCGCAAGGGAACCGGCAACATGGTGTCCGGCCTGTTGGACGAAGGGGCTGGACCCTACAACTCCCTGGCTTTTCAAACCCGGTTGGAAGAACTGGCAGTGCGGATAAGCTTCAGTGCTGGGCGGGATACGTTTTCCGGCAGCATGCGGACCCTGACCAAAAACCGCGACGCCGCGTTCGATTTGTTGCGCCTGGCCTTGAACGAACCGCATTTTGAGGCGGAGGCGGTGGAACGTATACGGCGGCAAATTCTGACTGGCTTGATTGCGTCACAAGAAGACCCGAACGCCATCGCCGGTCGCTTATGGTTCAAAACGGCCTTTGCCGGCCACCCTTATGGTTTGCCCAACAAAGGCAGCATTGAAACCGTCAAGGCGATCACGGCGGATGACATGCGCGTTTTCCTGGGCAAGGCCCTGGCCCGTGACCGTCTGACAATTGGTGTGGTCGGCGATATTACGGCTGCCGAACTTGGCCCCCTGCTGGACAGCACGTTCGGCGCGCTGCCCGCTAGTACGGAGATTAAAACACCGCCCGATGTCGTCATGAAAGGCATCGGTATCCTTAAAGTGGTCGAAAAGCCGATCCCGCAAAGCCAGGTTATTTTTGGTGGCCCGGGCCTGGCGCGCAATGATCCTGATTGGTATGGCGCTTATGTTTTGAACTATGTTCTGGGCGGTGGTGGTTTCACCTCCCGCCTAACTGAGGAAGTGCGGGAAAAACGCGGCCTGGCCTATTCCGTTTATAGCTATCTTAGCCCGCTGGATCACAGCGCCTTGTACTTGGGTGGCGTCGGCACCCAGAACCAACGGGTGGGGGAGGCATTGGCGGTTATCAAGGCTGAGATTGCCCGCACCAGGGATAACGGCATCACGGAAGACGAACTGGCAAATGCCAAGACCTTTCTGAATGGGTCATTTCCCTTGCGGCTGACTTCGTCGGGGCGAATCGCGCGATTGCTGTTGGCCATTCAGCGGGAAAGCCTTGGGATTGATTATATGGATCGGCGTGCCGGTCTGATAAATGCGGTCACAATGAAAGACATCGCCAGGGTCGCGAAACGCCTGTTACAGCCGGATAACCTGTTGGTCGTGGTGGTCGGTAAGCCGGACGGCCTGATGGACAGCAAATAGCGTTTGTTGGAGCGCCGTCTGGCTACTTTCTCCGCTTGTCCGGCTCTGATAACTTGGCGCAATGGATAACATCGCCTTAGACCACGATATCGCAGCCTGTCTGCAAACGACACTGTTGAGCCAAGCGGACCTGGACCCGTTGTTGCGGCAATGTGAAGGCGCGCGGCTGCGCCTGTCAGGCGAATTGGCAGGCGGTGGCCTGGCAGCTTTCGCCCTGACCCGGCAAAGCGATGATCTGGCGGAGCTACAGTCGGTTGCCACGGATTGGCGCAAGCGCTTCAAGCGGGTTGTTCTGTTTGGCGCCGGGGGCTCCTCCCTCGGGGCGCGTGCTTTGGCCGCACTTGGAAATTTTGGTGGGCCGGAACTTTGCGTACCCGATAACTTGGACCCTGACTTAATGGCGCAGGTTTTGGCACCTGATCAATTGGCCGATACAGGTTTCCTTGTCGTCTCAAAATCCGGCGGTACGGGTGAGACATTGGCCCAGGCCCTGACGGCCGTGTCCGCTGTCCGCGAGGCCTTGGGCCCGGATGCCCCAGCACAGCATTTCCTGGGTATCAGCGAGCCGGGCAATGGCGCCCTGCGACAGCTGTGCGCCACCATAAATGCGCCTGTGCTGGCCCATGATCCTGATGTGTGCGGACGCTTTGCCGTGTTGTCCCTGGTGGGTTTGTTGCCGGCCATGCTTTTGGGCCTGGATGCTGCCGCCGTACGCGCCGGTGCCAGGGCGGTCCTGGATGCCGCCATGAACAATACTGACAGCGCACCCGCCGTTGGTGCCGCAATGCAGGTCGCCCTGCAGCGTAAGGGCCTCAGCCAATCCGTGTTGTTGGCCTATGGGGAGGCGTTTAAGCCGTTCGTTTTGTGGTACCGTCAGCTTTGGGCGGAAAGCCTGGGCAAAAACGGCCAGGGCACGACGCCCATCGATGCCTTGGGGCCGGTGGATCAACATAGCCAGTTGCAGCTGTATCTCGACGGCCCCCGGGACAAGCAATTTACCGTTCTGACCGTGGCCCAAGCCGGACGCGGGCCCGTGGTTGATCATGACATGGCCAAGGCCCTGGGTCAGGACTATCTGGCGGGCCGAACCATCGGTGATCTGGTCGGCGCCATGCAGACCGCGACGGCGGAGACCTTAGTGGCCAATGATCGACCCGTGCGCCATTTACGGGCCGAAAAATTGGACGAGACCACGTTGGGTGCTTTGTTCATGCATTTTATGTTGGAGACTTTGTTCGCCGCCGATCTTATGGGCGTGGATCCATTCGGCCAGCCTGCGGTGGAGGAAAGCAAAATCCTGGCCCGCAGCTATCTGGCCGACCACAAACCCATAAGCACCTGATGAGCATCCTATGAGCAAACTGCGCCGCCTACCGGAAGTTACCGTCAACCGCATTGCCGCCGGTGAGGTGGTGGAACGGCCCGCATCCGCCCTGAAAGAATTGGTGGAGAACGCCATCGATGCCGGTGCCACACAGGTCGATATCGTGTTGCTGGACGGCGGTCGGGAATTGATTTCCGTCACTGATAACGGTGACGGCATGGATGGGCCGGACCTGGCCCTGGCGGTGGAACGTCACGCAACATCTAAATTGCCCGATGAAGATCTACTGCATATCCAATGGCTGGGCTTTCGCGGGGAGGCGCTGCCATCCATCGGTGCTGTCGCGCGCCTGTCGATTACATCGCGGGCCCTTGGTTCCGAAGAGGCCTGGTGCATAGTTGTGGATGGCGGCGAGGTTGGTGCGGTGACACCGGCTGCTCAGGCCGTCGGCACACGGGTTGAGGTGCGGGATCTGTTTTTTGCCACCCCTGCACGCCTGAAGTTTCTGAAGACACCGCGCACGGAATACCAGCATGCCGTCGATACAGTGAAACGCCTGGCCATGGTGCGCCCGGACATTGGCTTTACCCTGTCCGATGGGGATCGGCGCAGCCTGGATCTATCACCTAGCATTGGCGATCTGTTCGATGCCCGTCTGGCGCGCCTGGGCGCTGTCATGGGGCGGGAGTTCGCCGATAACGCCCTGGCCATTGATGCGGAACGTGAAGGCATTCGCCTGACCGGCTATGCCGGGCTGCCGACCCTGAACCGGGCCAACAACCGTATGCAATACCTGTTCGTTAACGGACGCCCGGTGCGCGACCGGGTTTTGGCAGGTGCCTTGCGGGCGGGTTATATGGATGTGCTGGCGCATGATCGTCATGCCCTGGCCGCATTATTCCTCGAAGTTCCCCCCGAATTGGTAGATGTGAATGTGCATCCAATGAAGGCGGAGGTTCGTTTCCGTGATGCAGGCGTGGTCCGCGGTCTGATCGTCTCCGCCCTGCGCCATGCCATGGCCAACGCCGGCCATCGTAGTTCATCCACTGTGTCTATGGCTGTCCTGGGCCGAGTGCAGGCGCAGAATTTCAATCTGCCATACCGGCAGACCCAGCCCAATTATGGCTCTGGAATGATGGAGGCGGTGGCCGGTTTTCAGGCGCCCTTTGCCGCAGCTGCAGAACCTTCAGCCTACGTCGCAGCGGATGATAACGTGGTTCCCGCCAACGACTATCCCTTGGGTGTGGCCCGGGGGCAGTTGCATGAAACCTATATTGTGGCGCAAACCGCAACAGGCATCGTTATCGTCGATCAACACGCCGCTCACGAACGGTTGGTGATGGAACGGATGCAGGCGCAGTTGGCCGCCAAGGACGTGGCCCGGCAATTGCTGTTGTTGCCGGAGGTGGTGGAGTTGGATGACGACGGTGCCCATCGCATCGCAGCACGGGCGGAGGAATTGGCGGAATTAGGCCTCGTCGTCGAAGCCTTTGGCACCGGTGCCATCGTCGTACGCGAAGTTCCGGCTCTGCTGGGTGAAAGCGATGTCCAGGGACTGATCAAGGACCTGGCGGATGAGCTGGCGGAAATGGACCAGGCATTGGCCCTGCGGGAGCGTCTGGATGCTGTCTGCGCCTCTATGGCCTGTCATGGTTCTGTGCGGGCAGGGCGTCGGCTAAGCGTTGAGGAAATGAACGCGCTGCTGCGAGAGATGGAACGCACGCCAAGGTCTGGTCAATGCAGTCACGGGCGTCCTACCTATGTGGAGCTGAAATTAGGCGATATTGAAAGCCTGTTTGGCCGTCGTTAATCCCTCACGACCGGCTTTGCTCATGGATGCCCGGATCAAGTCCGGGCATGACAATAATACTATTTTCAGCCAATTTTAACGCCCCTTCGTCATTGCCGGGCTTGACCCGGCAATCCATCTTGCCGTTAGGCACCACCATTCCAGCGCAATATCACGATGTGGGCGGCACCATAGGTGCGTTCGTCCAGGACTATGAAATCCTCCCCTGCCGCAAAGTCTTCGTCCTTGGCCAACTCGATGCAGCAAATACAGCGCGGGCTTAGCCAGCCGAAATTTGCCAGGGCGGCCAGGCTCGGCTCCGACTGTCGCATGCGATAGGGCGCATCCATCAGGATCAGGTTGTAGTTGTCCCGGGCGGGGCCTGGGCGGGTGGCATCGCGGGTGATAATGTTGACCGCGTCGGCCTCATCCATGTCCTTGGCCATGGCCATGATTTGCCGCGCTGCCGTGCGGTTCTGTTCAATGAAGCAGACGCGGGCGGCACCACGGGACAACGCCTCCAACCCCAGAGCACCAGTGCCCGCAAACACATCCAGTACCGATTGCCCACGGGGTGCGGGACCGCCAGCGTTATCCGGGCCGGCATAATCACCGTGGGACAGGATGTTGAACAACGCCTCCCGCGCCCGATCTGATGTGGGCCGGATATCCATCCCTGCCGGGCTTTCCAGGCGTCGGCCCCGGTGTTTGCCGCCAACAATTCGCATTATGACAATTTTCCTTTTCTGTGGGCTGCGTGATGGATATCCTAAAACTAATTCTAGGTACAGGATGAGGAGAAACACCATGTCGTCATCTACAATCGGCTTCATCGGGTTGGGTGAAATGGGTAAGCCCATGGCGGGCCGAATTCTTGAAGGGGGGCACGCTGTGGTCCGTTGTGCCAATCGGCGGCGGGAGGCGATAGAGGCGTTGGCTGCTAAGGGCCTTGTCGAACTTGCCAACCCAAATGAGGTCGGTGCTAAGTCGGACATTGTCATTTCCATCGTCACTGATGTGTCGCAAACAGATACGGTTCTGCGGGGTCCGCAGGGTGCTATGGCCGCCATGAGCGCGGGTGATATTCTGATTTTGATGAGCACCCATACACCCGACTATAGCCGGGACCTGGCCAAGGAAGCCGATGATCTTGGCATTATCACGCTGGATTGTCCGGTTAGTGGTGGTGCCACGGGCGCACAGCAGGGAACCCTGGCCCTGTTGGCGGGGGGGCTTGAGGAAGCGGTGGAAAAATGCCGGGCCGTGCTGGAATGTATGGGGTCGATTATTTACCTCGGCGATGTGGGGATGGGGCAAGTGGCGAAGCTGGCCAACAATGCGATTGCTTTTGGTCACGCCGCGCTGATCTGGGAAATACGGGACTTCGTCAAAGTCCAGGGCATGGAGGCGGAGGCGTTTATGGAGGTTCTTAGTGTTTCCACCGTACGCAGTTTCGTTTCAGAAAACTGGCAAGTCATTAACCAACCTGACGTTTGGCCTCATATGACTGAATTGATAGCAAAGGATCTGGAACAGGTTGTGGCTGCTGCCGATGACGTCGGCGCTCCTATGCCCATGACCAGGACAAGTCAGGCGCTGGATTGGGCCTCAACCAAAGACGGCTTCGATTAGGTCCGCGTCTTCTTCCGGGGGCTGCCCTTTTTCGGCCTTGGCGATTTTTGTGCCTTGGCATCGCCCTCTGTTTCCATCATGCCAAAGCGGGCGGCGTGGCTGCCCAATTGGTCTTTCAGGATGCGTTTCGGGACTGCGGAAACATCACCACGGACCAGCTCGCCCAGCTGGAATGGACCGTACGACAGGCGGATCAGGCGGGTGACCTGTAATTCCATGTACTCCATGACCCGGCGAATTTCCCGGTTCTTGCCTTCCTTCAACGACAGGCTCAGCCAGGAATTGCCCCGCTGTGTGGTGTCCAGCTTGGCCTCTATCGCACCATATGAAATGCCTTCGATCTTCGCACCGTCGGCCAGACGCGCTAGGGCCTTTTCGTCCACGTTGCCATGGACCCGAACGCGATAACGCCGGGTCCAACCCGTGGCTGGTAATTCCAGGTGTCGGGCCAATTCACCATCGTTGGTCAACAGCAACAGACCTTCGGTGTTCAGATCCAACCGGCCCACGGACAGCACACGGGGCAGGGTGTCTGGCAGGCGTTCATAGATCGTGGTTCGCCCTTCGGGGTCATTATTAGTTGTTAGCAGCCCCTTGGGTTTGTGATAGCGCCACAGCTTTGTCGGTTCCGCCCGGCCCAGGGGTTTGTCGTCCACCTCAATCTTGCTTTTCGCCGTCACCACACAGGCGGGTGTCTCAAGGATTTTGCCATCCACTTTAACCCGGCCTGCTTCGATCCAACGCTCCGCCTCACGGCGGGAACACAGGCCCGCACGAGCCAGTCGTTTGGCAATGCGTTCGCCTTCTTTGGCACCCTCCTTAGGGGGCGTTTCAGTTGCGGCTTTGGGCTTGACGATTTTGTTCTTGCTGCTCATGTTCGCCAACATGCCTATTGCTACGATGAAATCAACCTTCATGTCCCAGGCCCTCGAAGAAGCCAGGGCCGCAGGCGTGCGTGAGGAGGTCCCCATCGGTGCCATACTCGTTGATGGGAGGGGCCAGATCATCGCCCGCGCAGGCAATCGCACGGAGGAATTGTCCGACCCAACGGCCCATGCAGAGATGGAAGTGATCCGACAAGCCTGCACCATTCGAGGTGAGGCACGCCTGCCCGATTGCAGCCTGTACGTGACGTTGGAACCATGCCCCATGTGCGCCACAGCCATTTCATTCGCCAGGATAAGCCGGCTGTATTACGCCGCATCGGACCCCAAAGGCGGCGGTGTTGAACACGGCCCACGCATCTTCCACCAATCCACCTGCCACCATAAACCGGAATTATATCCGGGCATCGGTGAAGACGAGGCAGTGGAATTGTTACGA
>JAPKBD010000420.1 GCA_028824965.1 Alphaproteobacteria bacterium
GTCCCCATCGTCTAGTGGCCTAGGACGCTGGCCTCTCACGCCGGAAACAGGGGTTCGACTCCCCTTGGGGACGCCATTTCATCTCATGCTGTACGAAGCATCCTGATATATTGCAAATAACGCAGCAGATCACTGGTTTGACGTGGCAAAGCCGAAATAGTCATCGTTGTTGAAGGTCATCTTTTGACCTGTGGCAGGGTTCCAAAGTTGACGCTCAACCTCTAACAGATCCCCCAGATAATAGTGGATGGCCCGGGACGTTGTCGCACTGTAATTGGTTATGGCGTGCACGACCTCCCTCTCAAACATCGCGACTGTGGGCGCTTGGAAATCCAAACGATCTACTTGCTTTAGCCCCCCATCCGCACCTGGCCCCCCATCCGCACCTGGCTTGTAGATCAGGTTCGTCTCGCACCCCTCATAGAACCCTATGACCACGCGCATGCGATGATTATGAGGTGGATACAATATGCCCGGCGGCAGCTTGATATCGTAAATGGTCAGAATGTCCGAGGCGTGGATCAAGGTTTCATCATCAGCGGTTTCAGGTAGCGCTGACAGCAGTGCATCAACGTCTCCCACGGTTTCACGCAACAAAGCCATCAGTGCGGCCACCGGGTCGCTGGCTTTCGACGCGGCTAAACTGTCTGAGATAAAATTATCTAAAGAGAACATGGATCAAACTCACAAACGATAAAACTGTAGCCCCGCCCCATGATCATCATCCCGCCTGATTGGTCAACATCTGGATGAATTTCGGTGGCAGTTAACTTAGCTTCGAATTTTGCGAAGCTTATGCCGCAGCGCCGTTTCAAAATTTGGCCTCAAGGGTTCTGTTCTTCATGGCCACGGCATACGATTGATTGTAAGTTGGCCTCATTGTTGCGACAGATGCCGCCAATCTTTCTGCTCACCTGAACAACCGGAAGCCTTTTTTCATGAAGCGATCAAAATCCTTGAAGCTGTTTTTAATGGGCGCAACGGCCCTGACATTGGTGGCCTGTGATGAGCCGCAGGAAGTTGCGATATTCGAGACGACGGAACAATGCGCAAGCCAAGTTGACTTCGATAAGGACGCGTGCGAGAGCAATTTCAAGACGGCACAGGTTGAGCATATTCGGGTTGCCCCCAAATACGCCTCAGCGGCTGATTGCGAAGTGGATTTCGGTGCGGCGCAATGTGAGGTCGCGCCACAAACGACCTCCAATGGTGGGTCGGTGTTTATGCCGATGATGATGGGCTACATGATGGGCAGTATGATCAGTAACAGTGCCAGAGGCGGTTCTGCAGGCGGCTCCAGCATGAAGTCTCAACCGCTGTATCGCTCCGCCGATGATCGAAAAAGTTTCCGCACGGGCGACAATCATAAAGTCTCTGGCAAGACCGGCGTTACAAAGGTGGCATCAAATGTGGCCCGCGCGCCGTCAACCAAAACCAGTACAATTCGCCGCGGTGGCTTTGGCGCGGCAGCTGCAAAAACAGCTGGAAGATCCCGCAGCTATGGCGGCTGATTGCGACCCTTATGAAGCGTATTGAAATTGCGGAGCGGGACGACTGGCGGGCGCAGGCAGAGGCGCTTGGTTTTAATTTTCATACAATGCACGGTGATCCCTATTGGGACGAGACGGCCTGTTACCGCTTCACCTTGCGACAGATCGAAGACGATATTGAAGATCCCAGCGCCGTTATTGAGAGCATGTGCTTCGATGTTGTGTCCCGTGCCGTCGAAGATAGCGAGGTCATGGCCAAACTGGCGATCCCGGAGAGTTTTTGGGATTATATCAGGGGCAGTTGGCTAAGCGCGGACAAAAACCTGTATGGTCGTCTTGATTTTTCCTATGACGGAAACGGTCCGGCCAAGCTTTTGGAATACAACGCCGATACACCGACCTCGCTGTATGAAAGTTCGGCCTTTCAATGGCTCTGGCTGGAACACGCCCTGGAGCGGGAGATCATTCCCCCAGGCTGCGATCAGTTCAATTCCATCCACGAACAAATGGTGCAAGCGTTCCGGAATTTTGAGATTGAGGGCCGGCTTCATCTGGCATCGTGTGAAGGCAGTGCAGAAGATGAAGGCACGGTGCGCTACATCGAAGAATGCGCCGTCCAGGCCGGTCTTGAGACGACATTTCTTCATATGGAAAATATCGGCATCGATACCAATGGCCATTTCACCGACGGCGAGGACATGGGCATTCGCAATCTGTTCAAGCTGTATCCGTGGGAATGGATGATGGCGGACGACTTTGGCAAATCGGTGCCACAAAGTGGCGTGACATTTATTGAGCCCGCATGGCGCGCCATCCTGTCCAACAAGGGATTGCTGCCCCTGCTGTGGGAAATGTTTGAAGGGCATCCTAATCTATTGCCGGCTTATTTTGCTGACGACCCCCGGGCGACAGACCTTGAAGGCGGCTATGTGCGCAAGCCGCTGTTATCGCGCGAAGGGGCCAACGTGGAAATGTTCCGTCCCGGAGTGGGGCCCGGTGATGCGTCGTTGTCTGTTGAAGGCCCGTATGGCGCGGAGGGCTTTGTCGTTCAGGCCTTGCACCCCCTGCCCGTGTTCGATGGGAACCACACGGTTATCGGTTCATGGCTCGTCGCCAGCCAGCCCTGTGGCATCGGTATCCGCGAAGATAATTCTCCCATCACCAAAGACAGCTCAAGGTTTTTGCCGCACGTCATTTTCGACTAAATGTGCAGATGTAAGTACGCTGTCATGGTAATTTTGCAATTTCGTAATTTGGTCACCGTAATTTATTCGGGAATTGTCCATTGAATTCATCACCACAAATCGGCCCGGAACCCTTCGTTTTTGATGTTGGCGATAGTGTGCCCGACTTTGCGCTGCCTGATCCGAATGGGGTGATGACCGGGCTTTTGACCCATTCCCGTGGTAATCCCTGAGGTGGTCCCACCTTGTTGGACAGTTTGGCGGCGTTGTTAAGGTGTATTCCG
>JAPKBD010000421.1 GCA_028824965.1 Alphaproteobacteria bacterium
CCGTGGCGGCAAATCTGTTTGATCTCGAATCCGGCGTATCGATTGCCATTGCCTCATTCGAGAACCCGCAACGGTTCGGCGGCAGCGACGTCATGCATCGTATTTCATATGACGGTGGCGCGCACCAGGGTGAATTGCATAAAGTCGTGATCAATGCCCTGAATAGGGAAATTGAGGCGTTATGCACCCGGTTCAACTTCAAACGCCGGGAAATCTACGAAATTGTCGTGGCAGGCAATGCCACCATGCGGGACCTGTTTTTCAAGGGTGATGTCCAGCCCATTGGCCAGCGCCCGTATAAAAGCCCGATTGAGCTGGCGGTTTTGGCAGGTGAGCGCGACAGCACCACTTTGGAGATTGAGGCGCGTAAACTGGGCCTGCGGGCCCACCCGAAATGCCGGGTCATCGGCCTGCCCCTGATCGCCTCTCATGTGGGGGGTGATGCCGCAGCCTCGTTGTTGGCCCTGGATATCTCGCCGGATGATGATGACGTCGTCATGCTGGTAGACATGGGCACGAATACGGAGATTATCCTGGCCGGGCAGGGACGCCTGATGGTTGCCTCCTGCCCCGCCGGACCGGCCTTTGAGGGCGGCCTGGTCAGCCATGGCATGGCCAGCTATGACGGTGCGATTGAGGCGGTCAGCGAGGGTGAGGGGGACACCTTCGAATTTCACACAATTGGTGATGCAGCGCCCCTGGGATTATGCGGTTCCGGCTTGATTGATTTGCTGGCTGTGTTACGCCGGACCGGACGTATCAACCACAAAGGTGCCCTGGCGCGGGTCGACGGCGTACGGATCAAAGTCATACCAGTAGTACCGGAGTCTGGTATCGATATTTCCGGACTTGATATCAGTCACTTAGCACAAGCAAAGGCAGCCTCAAACGCGGGCCAAACCATACTTATGGAACAGTTCGGCGTGGAGGTGAAAGACATCCGCACCCTGTATTTGGCCGGTGGTTTTGCATCCCACGTGAATTTCACAAATGCGGTGGACATCGGCCTGTTGGCCCCCGTCCCCGAAGATCGCATGGTGAAGGCAGGGAATACCTCCCTGCTGGGCGCGTCAGAGGCATTGTTGAACCTGGACCGCCGGGCCCATCTGGAAGAATTGGTAAAACGTGCCGAACATGTGGAGCTGGAAAGCGAGGCGAATTTCTTCAACATCTTTGTCGAAGCTTGCTTCTTCAAACCCATGGCCATGACCTAATCGATTAAAGGACACATCATGAAGATAGACGGCATGGACCGGGAATTAATGGTCATCGGTGAGAACGTGCATACCACACGGGCGCTTTTGAAGCGTGATAAGCGGGTCACGCTTGATGATACGGGCGGCGGCACAATCACCTATCTCACCCGGGACGGTACAGAACGGCAATTACCTATTCCTGACGTCATCACCGCGACCCAGGATTTTCAGGAGGGCCGCATCAAACACGTCAAATCGGCCCTGTATCATGCCATGCATAGCGCCGATGATCTGGCCAACGAAGGGTTGCACTATATCCGTGCCATTGTGGATCATCAGGAGGACGCGGGCGCAGATTTCCTGGATATCAACGTGGATGAGGTCTCTCTCAAAAAAGAAGAACAAATAGAGGCCATGCAATGGTTGGTGGACAAAGTTCAGGCGATGGCCACGCGGCCGTTATCTATCGATTCTTCCGATATTGATATTATCGCAGCCGGCTTGGCGGCCTATGACGGCCGGAACGGGCCGCCGATGTTGAATTCCGCCTCGATGGAGCGCCCCTCAGCCCTGGATCTGGCAGCGGACTACAAGGCTGCCGTTATCGTGACGGCAGCCGGTGAGAGCGCCATGCCCGACGGCACTGCCGGTCGGGTCAAGAATGCCGCCACGATGATTGAAGCTGCGTTGGAAAAAGGTATAGCGGCCAATGACATATACCTCGACCCCCTGGTTTTTCCCGTTGCCGTGGACCCCGAATATGGCCGCGACTGCCTGAATGCCATACGGGAAATCCGGCAACGTTTCGGCCCTGAAATTCACATCACGGGGGGAATTTCCAATGCCTCGTTCGGGGTGCCCGGGCGAAAATTCATCAACGAAGCCTTCCTGCGCCTGGCAGTAGAGGCGGGGGGTGACAGCGGCATCATGGACCCGGTGCAAAACGACCCCCAGGCAGCGCTCGCCCCCGGCAGCCCGTCAATAGGCGTTACCATGGCCACGGAGGTCGTTCTGGGGCAGGATAAGGACTGCGCTACATATATCAAAGCCTGGCGCAAAAAGGTTATACGCTAAATTTGAACAGCGCCGGTGTTCCAGAGGATGTTCCTGCTAACCCAGATCAATAAAATCGGCATCCTGGCCGACGATGACGATGCACAGCGCATCGCCAAGAACCTGCTTGTCCAATCCAGTGGTATGATGACCATTGCGGCAATGTTATGGGGTGGCATCTATTTCTATTATAACGAACCCCTGGCAGTGATCATTAATTTAAGTTATTCAATAGCTTCCGCGTTTTCATTGTTGTTGTTTGCTCAAACCCGCGTTTATCATTTGTTCCGGTTTAGCCAATTTTCCCTGAGCATTCTGTTACCGTTCTTTTTAATGCTGACACTCGGCGGTTTCATACCCTCATCCGGCGTTATCCTCTGGTCTGTCGTGGCTCCCATTACAGCGCTTTTGTTTGCTGATCGGCGTCAGGATTTGGCATGGATGGTGGGGCTGGTTTGTCTGTTAATCCTGTCAGCGATTTTGGAAAGCCTTGGCATTGTGGGCCATTCCAACTTGCCGCCAGGCATTATCAGAACATTTTTTGTCCTTAATATCATGGGCTTAGGTGCGTTTTCGTTTGTCCTAATGCACTATTTTGTGGGCCAGAAAGAGGCCGCATTGGCGTTGGTGGCCGAAGAACGGCAGAAATCTGACGAACTCCTCGCCAATATTTTGCCTGATCCCATCGC
>JAPKBD010000422.1 GCA_028824965.1 Alphaproteobacteria bacterium
ACGATAAAACAGTGGGTTAAAGAAAATCAATCATAGTTATATGGGTCAGCCCCTAATTAAAAATGATTAATGCAAAAGGCAATTACAGTAATTTTTTCTAATTTACTGTTAGTACATCTAAGGGGGCGTAAGGGGTGGACGCGTAAGACCCTGTAAGGGCGTCATAGGCAAAGATGGAGGAAATATCAGCGCAGGCCGTCGCAACCGTCCTATATGGAGCGGGTTCAATAAATTGATATGGCGACGTCAAATTTGGGCAACAGGATGCACCGTTCGCCGAGGCCGCCTTAATTCATTCGCCAGACGTTTAAGAATTCTCGCCGTTAGGCGCCGGCTGCGGTCTTTGCAACTGTTTTGCCCGCATTGTCTTGCACGGGGTTTTGCCGTGCCGGGACCACATCTGCGTTACGGGTCGGCGAAGGGGCCATTTTTGCTGGTGTGGCCTCGACAGTAGCCGCCGTTGTCGCCGGTGTCGCTGCGGCCGCGGGGGCATCATTGCGTTTGCAATGGCCTTCCAGGAATGCGCCGGCTTCAATGGCCAGACTGTCGTGCCAAATATCGCCGACAACACGTGCCGTGCTGGCCAAATGGACGTTTTTGCCCTTTACCCGGCCTGTTACCCGTCCACGAATGATAACTTCATCAGCCTCAATATGGCCTGATACGATGGCTTTTTCGCCGATAAACAGCTTGCCACAAACAATGTCCCCTTCAATCGTGCCATCCAATTGGACCTCACCAGGGGTTTGCAGATTGCCGGCGATTTCCAGATCCGTCGAAATCAACGATGGTGCTGTACGGGCCACGGCGCTGGCGGTCTTGGTTTTATCAGCCTTTGAAAACATATTTCCCCGCTTTCAGGAATTTCCTAGGGTTCAGCGGTTTGCCGTCAAATACGACTTCGTAGTGAACATGGGTGCCTGTACTGCGGCCACTACTGCCCATCAAACCGATCTTGTGACGAAAATCTACCTTTTGACCTTTTTTGACCAGAATTTTTCGCAAATGGCCATACCGGGTTCGCAGACCCAGGCCATGATCAATTTCTATCATACGGCCGTAAGGGCCTTTCCAGCCGACGTACGTAACCACGCCGGGGGATGTGGCATAAATCCTGGTGCGGTTTACGCCCGCCAGGTCCAGGCCACTGTGAAATGCCCGCCGTTTAGTGAAAGGATCCTTGCGCTTTCCAAATGAGGATGAGATCGAGAAATTATCCACGGGCGGCGACATCGGCAGCCGCTCCAACACCGCATTCAGCGCGGTCCAATGAACCAGGCGATTTTCCAGAAGACCTAATGAGTTGTTCTTGGCGTCTCCCTTGGCTTGCGCGCTCCTGGGCCCCAACGGGGAGATCAAGGGTCCGCCGGTGCCAATTTCCTTGTGATCCACCCGATCCAAAAGATTGTTCACGTTCAATCCAGTAATTTCGATGACCGCCTCCAGCTCAGAAATATTGGCATTTGTGCGGTCCTGAATATTGCCGACCAAAGTACTTTGCGCTACCTGCAACTGCTGTAAGCGGCCTTCCAAATTGCCAATCTGCTTGTTCAGCGTGATATTTGTGGAGAACGCATGGTCCCGTTGATTTGTCAGCCGGGCGACCATTTGTTCGCTGCTTTCAAGATCCACTTGCAGGGTCTTCCGGGCCTTTTTCAATCCCGAAAGGTTGTCCTGCATATTGCTCAAGTTCGCTGTTAAGGCACTGCGTTCCTGATGTACCTTGTCGCGGTCTGTTTCCGACGTCGCGAGGCGGTCTATAACGTGGCTTAAATTCGATTGCAGATGGGTCGACTCGTTTAGGGTCTGGCGCAAACTGTTCTCTAATTGAGACAGCCGTGTGTTCAATTTTTCACTGCGGTTGAGGGCCACATCACGTTGTTTGCGGACCTGCTTCAATTCCCGCAATAAATCTGCGCGCACCCGCCCCAGATCTGAATGTTGTTGGAGAACGTCGCCCAAAACCTTTTGATTGCTCTCCAGGTTCGCGGTGATTTGTTGATAGCGGCTTTCCACCGCACGCATATCCGCGCCCAAGCGATCATGGGCGGTGACCATGCGGGCAATATGGTCGTCCTTGCCGGCAATAATACTGGATTGCAGATATATCCCCGCAGTGGCATAGGCCAGCCAACCAAGCAGGGACAGGGCACCTACGCTGAGGCCGATTTGGCTGCTTTGTCCAAGCGTGACAAAGCTGACCTCGCCACGGCTACGCAGCAGGATTTGCCGTTCCGGAAAAAATCGATCCAACAATCGCTTGGTTGCGACTGTTACGCCCTCACTCATGCCGTCTTCTCTTTCTCAACGCTTGCACGCCGTTCCATCTCATTATTGCATCCGATCCGGGGATGCAATGCAATGAAAAATGTTGAAGCTCCATTCTTGCGCATCAAACATGTTATTTCCATGAAGAGCATTTAAGCATCGGGTTGATAATAATTCGTTGACATACCTGCCTGATTTCTCGCCGCGTGATTAAAAGGGGGCTTCAAAGCGCTTTTGAAATATCGCCACTGCGCCAGCGATCCACCAGGGCGGCCGGATAGCAACTTTTTTCGTTGAGTCAGCGTTACGCAAGACAACGCAGGCTGCTTCAAACAGGTTTGGTCTAGGGGTCATTGGTTTAGGGGTCATTGGCTCAGTCTTTGCAGCTTATCGACTTTGTCGTTGGGCGTTGCCAAGGCGACCGCAGTTATGAATGGTCCGGCCGCTTCATCACGCGCCTTGCTGCGCGATAGGTCATTCCGCGTGATTGGGTTTCAATATTGGACAATTGCATCTTCGTCTTAGTACATCATTAAGACAATGCACCGAGAATTACGATAACCCCGATAAAATGGCGCTTAAGCCTGCGCGGGGTGAGGGCGAGTTAGACGTTGGAAGAGCTAATTCGAACATGCATACCCCTAACTATCTCAACGCAAACATCTT
>JAPKBD010000076.1 GCA_028824965.1 Alphaproteobacteria bacterium
AAGCCGAACCAGAAGCCGAACTTGTGGCCCCAACCAGGCAGTCGGCCGAATAGTTATCTGGGTCAGCCCCCAAAACAATTATGTGTTGATCGCACGCCAGATTTTTTCCGGTGTCGCAGGCATGTCCATATGCCGAACGCCGAACTCCGCCAGGGCATCGACGACGGCATTCATCACGGCTGGAAGCGCACCTGTCGTGCCCGCCTCCCCACAGCCCTTAACGCCTAAGGGATTAGTTGTGGCGGGGACCGGGTGATCATCAAAATCGATATGGGGAATATCATCCGCCCGCGGCATGGGGTAATCCATGAACGAGCCGGATAGTAACTGCCCGCCCCCATCATAGATCGCATGTTCCATCAACGCCTGGCCGATACCCTGAGCGATGCCGCCATGGACTTGACCGGCAACGATCAACGGATTGACCAGAACGCCGAAATCATCCACGACGCCGTATCGGTCTAGGCGGGCGGCACCAGTTTGCGGATCGATTTCAATCTCGCACACATGAACGCCATTGGGGTACGTTGACGGCGGTGTATCGATGGCCAGGGCACTGTTCAGATCGCCTGCCAAACCCTCAGGCGTTTGGGCCAGTTCCATTAGACTGATGGATCGGTCCGTGCCCGCGACACGTAATTGCCCCGCATCGAATTGAATATCCTCAACCGCGGTTTCCAGCTTTTCCGCAGCCAGGCGTTTTGCCTTTTCAACGACCAATTCGCTGACGGCAACTATGGCCGCCCCTGATGCCATGATGGAGCGGGAGCCCCCCGTACCACCACCCACCAACAGGGCGTCACTATCACCTTGCTTTAGGCGAATGGCGTCAAACGGCAGGCCCAATTGGTCAGCCAATACTTGCGCGAAGCTGGAGGCATGGCCTTGGCCGTAATCCTGGGTGCCAGTGATCAAGCTAACGGTGCCGTCTTCTTCAAAATGCACGCCGCCCATTTCCTTGCCCGCAGGGGCGGTGACTTCCAGATAGCTGCCAATGCCAAGGCCCCGCAACATGCCGCGTGACACACTGTCGGCCTTACGGTTGGCAAATCCAGCCCAATCGGTGACCTCCAACGCCTTATCCAGGACGCCTGGGAAATCACCACTGTCGTATGGCTGGCCGGAGGCTGAGGTGAAGGGCATGGCGTTGCTGGGTATCATATTGGCCCGGCGTAGGGCGATGGGGTCGCGGCCCGTTTCGCGTGCGGCCAAATCCACCAGCCGTTCCATATAATAGTTCGCTTCCGGCCGGCCCGCGCCCCGATAGGCCCCGATGGGCGTGGTGTTGGTGAACAGGCACTTGGTGGTGACGGCCACGGCAGGGGTTTTATAGACGCCGGGCAGGTTCTTGAAAATATTACCCGACTGCACATTGGGGCCCACAGTCGATAGAAACGCACCCATGTTGGCCAGACCATCGACCCGGACGGCGAGGAAATTGCCATCGGCATCCAGGGCCAGGGCCGCCTCCACAACAGAATCCCGACCATGCTGGTCAGAGATGAAGCTGTTGGTACGTTCATCGCACCACTTTATCGGCCGGCCAAGGTCACGGGCACCATGCAGGATGGCGACGTATTCCGGATAGACCGATGATTTCATCCCGAATGAACCACCCACGTCATAGGCGCGAACACGAACCTTATCTGGATCAACATTCAGGATCCGGTTGGCCAGGGTGTTCTTTGTGGCAAACGTACCTTGGCAACCAACATGCAGGGTAAAGCGTTCATCCGCACCGCCAAATTCGGCGACGGCGGCGCGGGGTTCCATGGCCGCGACCACCAGGCGGTTGTTATATATCTTCAAGCGGCTGATATGCGCGGCGCGGTCAAAGGCTGCTGCCACCGCCTCAAAATCACCTGCTTGAAAGTCCAGGCAGGTGTTGTTGGCAATATCCGGCCAAACCAAAGGTGCGCCTGACGCAATCGCAGCCTCTACCGTATCGATGGCCGGTAGCTCTTCAATATCCAGGCCGATGGCTTCCGCCGCGTCCTTGGCTTGGGCCACGGTTTCGGCAATGACGGCGACAACCGGGTGACCCAGATAGCGGACACGCTCGATGGCCAGGGCCGGGTTCTCAGGCAAAATAATGGGGCTGCCGTCATGGCTTTTCAGGGCTGCCATCATACAGGGCAGGGGGCCATAGCCCGCGGCCTGCAGGTCCGCGCCTGTGTAGATGGCAACAACGCCCGGCATGGATTGGGCACTGGATAGGTCGATCTCGCGAATAATGCCATGGGCCTGTGGCGCGCGCAGGATATAGGCGTGGGCCTGTCCGGGTAGATTGATATCGTCGGAATAACGCCCCCGGCCTTCCAGCAGGCGCGGGTCTTCTGTGCGTGAGACGGACTGCCCCACGGCTTGCTTTTCAGTAACGATATCCATCTTGATTGCTTTCCCCCGCAAAAAGAATTTTTTTGTTTTCTTGTCTCAACATATCACAATTTATTACCGGCATCGGAAATCCTGTTACTCTGTCCACAACAAGGATTCTCCAATTAGGAACAGGCATATGGATTTGCTGGGCGGTGCGCGTATTGGCGTGGATATCGGGGGGACCTTCACGGACCTGGTGTTAAGCGACGTTGAGGGGCGCACCTGGTTCGACAAACGTGCCTCAACCCCGGCCCAGCCGGAACAGGCGGTGTTGGACGGCATCGTTCATCTATTGGATCGTGCAGGCCTGGCCCCTGGTGATTTGATAGAGGTTTTGCACGGCACCACGGTGGGCTCCAACACCTTGTTGCAAAAAAGCGGCGCCGTGACGGGCTTGATCACCACAAAAGGATTTCGCGATGTGTTGGAGATCGGGCGCGTCCGCACGCCTGATATGTTCGACCTGCAATGGGATAAGCCGGTGCCTTTGGTGCCGCGCCGATTGCGCCGGGAAATATCAGAACGCATTGCAGCGGACGGCAGCATCATCGAACCCTTGGATGAAGATGGGTTGATCCGAACGGGCGGTGAATTGGTGGCCCAGGGCGTGCAATCCATCGCCATCTGTTTTATCAACAGTTTTCGCAATCCCGACCATGAACGCCGGGCCGAGGCGGTCCTGCGGGAGCATTTTCCTGACGTTGCCATTACGGCCTCTGTCTCGGTGCTGGCGGAGATGCGGGAGTATGAACGCACATCGACAGTGGTGGTGAACGCCTATGTCTTGCCGATCCTGCAATCTTATTTGCAACGCCTGGGCGATGGCCTGCTTGACATCGGTGTTAGCGCGCCCCTGTTGGTCAGCGATTCCAATGGTGGTCTGGCAGCCGCCCAAACCGCCAAGGACAAACCGGTGTTCTTTATCTCATCCGGGCGTTCTGCGGGCGTTGTGGGCGCGGCCCGTCTGGGCCGGGCGGCAGGTGCCTTGGATATTGTGGTGTTTGATATGGGGGGGACCACTGCGTCTGCCTCGTTGGTTCAGGGCGGGCAGATCTCCCGCGCCAATGAATATGAATTCCGCGCCGGTATTTCCGTTCCCGCCCGCTTTATCAAGGCCGGTGGTTATATGATGCGGGTGCCTACAGTTGATGTGGCGGAGGTCGGCAGCGGTGGCGGCTCCATGGCCTGGATCGACGATGGTGGGCTGCTGCACGTCGGGCCCATATCGTCGGGCGCTGATCCAGGGCCCGCCTGCTATGGCCGGGGCGGCGATCGGCCCACGGTAAGCGACGCCAATGTGGTTCTGGGTTACTTGCCGGAGCAATTGGCGGGCGGCGACTTGAAACTGGACGTGGCACGCGCCCGTGCCGTGATCGAACGTGACCTGGCAGGTCCGCTGAAGCTGTCGGTGGAGGAAGCGGCGTACGGCGTGCGCGAAGTTGCCAATGCCAATATGGCCCGCGCCATTCGTGCCGTGTCGGTGGAACGCGGCATCGACCCGCGTGATTTCGCCCTCGCCGCATTCGGCGGCAGTGGCCCGGCGCATGCCTGTGATCTGGCCCGCAGTCTGGATATTACAAAGGTGATGCTGCCCATGATGCCTGGTGTCTTTACCGCCCTGGGCATGCTGACGGGGGATGTGGAGCGGCATTTCCTGACCGCCATGCCGGGCCTGTTGCAGGATTTCAAGTCGAACGATCTGGTGGTGGCCGTTGCCGCCCTACGTGCCCAGGCAGAGGCTGCATTGGGGGAGGAGAATTTTACGGCTGATCAAATGAACCTGGCCTTTTCACTGGAGCTGCGGTTCGAGGGGCAGGATTCCGAACTGCCTATATTGCTGCCTGACGATATGAACACGGTCACCCTATCATGGCTGCATCGCTCGTTTCTTGAAGCCTATGAGGCGCTGTATCAATATGTGGCCGAGGGCGCGGTGGAGGTTGTGAACCTGCGCCTGCTCGCCCGTGGTATTCGCGCAGGCAAGCTGGATTTTTCAAAACTTGTGATGACGGACGGGGGAGAGGCCATCGCGCCTGCAACCCAACGGAAAGTCTATTTCGGCCAGGAAAAGGCCTGGTTCGATACGACGGTGATCGACCGCCGCGCCTTTGACGGCACAGGGACAGGCGTTGGCCCGATGATCCTGGAAAGTGCCGATAGCACGATCGTGGTGCCGCCCGGTGGCCGGATCACGGGGGATGCGATGGGGAATTTGCAAATTGATCTAAGTGTGGAGCCGGGATGATGGTGTCTGATATGGAAATTGATCCGATCACCTTCGCGGTGATCAAAAACGGCCTCGATACCATTGTTGATGACATGGCCTACACCATGATGCGGACTGCGCGCTCTCCCATCGTGCGGGACGTGTTGGATTATTCCGCCACCATCTGCGATGCCCAGGGGCGCATATTGGCCCAGGCGAAAACCGTCGCCTTGCATCTAGGCGCAGTGCCTGATGCCATGACGGTGATCCTCAAAGAGTACGACGATGACTTGGACCCCGGCGACGTTATCATTCTCAACGATCCCTACGCCGGCGGCATGCATCTGCCCGATATCTTTATGTTCAAGCCGATTTTCCACGAAGGCAACCTACAAGGTTTCGCTGTAGTCATCGCCCACCAATCCGATGTGGGCGGGCGGGTGCCGGGATCGAATGCGTCTGACTCTACGGAAATTTTCCAAGAAGGTCTGCGTATCCCGCCCTTGAAGCTTTACGCAGGGGGAACGCCGGATCGGTCCCTGTTTGCTCTATTGCGGACCAACGTGCGTCTGCCCGATATGCTGCTTGGTGATCTGGCCGCACAGTTGGCGACCTGCAATGTCGGCGAACGCGCCTTTACCAATCTACTGGCAAAATACGGCGTCGCGACCATGGGCGGATATTTCAACGCCTTGCTTGATTATGGCGAACGCCTGACCCGCGCTGCTATTCGTGAATGGCCCAATGGGCGCTATCAATTCACGGACTATATCGACGATGATGGTTTTGATCAGGGGCCGATCCCCATTGTCTGCACCATTGAGGTCCAGGATGACCACTTGGTGGTGGACTTCGAAGGATCTTCGCCCCAGGTCAAAGGGGCCATCAACTGCACCTTGTCGTATACGAAATCGTGCACCTATCTGGGCATTCGTTGTGCGTTGGGGCGCGAAGTACCGAACAACGCGGGCATCTATCGCTGCATTGATATCACGGCACCCGAAGGCTCGATCCTGAACCCCCGTATGCCGAGCGCTGTTGCCGCCCGCGCCCTCACCGGCTACCGGGTCGTGGATGCGGTGCTGGGCACTCTGGCGGACATCGCGCCTGATCGCGTTATGGCAGCGGGTGAGGGGGGCAATACTGTAATCTGCTACGGCGGCTATGAGGGCGATAGCGAAACGCCGTTCATCCTGGTCGATATGATTAATGGTGCCTGGGGCGGGCGGGCCACGAAGGACGGCATCGAGGGTGTGACGAACCCCTCGCAAAATATGTCGAACATGCCTGTCGAGACGTTGGAGGCCCGCTATCCCATCCGGGTCGAAGCTTATGGCCTGCGGGAAAATTCCTGCGGGCCCGGCGAACATCGCGGCGGCCTGGGATTGGTTAGGCAATACCGTTTGTTGGCGGATGAGGCGGTCTTACAGCTGCGCGCCGACCGCGCCAAAATCCCGCCCTACGGCCTGCGCGGCGGTGGCCCAGCAGCCCCCAGTCGCAACATCCTGGATCCCGACGGCCGGGCCGAAGACGTCCCCTCTAAGCTCACCCGCAACGTCCGCAAGGGCGACGTCCTGCGCCACGAACAAGCCGGCGGTGGCGGCTACGGCGACCCCTTGGTGCGGGACCCGGAGCTGGTGGCAGCGGATGTGGCGGATGAGAAGATATCGCGGCAATTCGCCGAGGAAAAATTTGGCGTCATCTTCATGCCGGACAGCTCCGAGCCGGACATCGATGCGACCGCAGCTTGTCGGGAACGTTCGCGTTCGTGACGTATGAAGCTCACACTGATGGCATCAAGAACATATCAATCTCCAAGCGATGAACAAATCATCAATAGCCCAAACGACGTCGATCTATTTGGTGGAATATCGGGGATTAGTATCGAACGTTTCGAGATTATTCCCGGTTTAGAAATTCAACCTGTCTTTGCCCATGTCATGGCTCCGTACTTATTAGCATTTGCAAAACCGGAAAAAGGACAACATCATCCTGCACCCTGGAAAGCAGCATCCGGTGGGCTGGGCTTCGATGTAAATTCTCAGATTGCATTGTCGGCGAAATGTGAGCCAACTGGCTTTGACCGGATCAATACTGTCTGGTGGATATTGTCGCTCTTGAGACTACGCCACGCGGTAGGTATTAGATTACCAATTATCTCCGATACCGATTTTTCCGCAGCAAAAGATAGTTCGATTGAGCCCGCTTTCTGGCCTATCGAAATGTCACCGATGATGTTTTCATTTGATGGTCATAGTGAGGTGGATGAGGTTCCGATTGCTACGCTCGGTTGGATTCAGGCAAATTTCGTTTCAGGCGCAACATTGATGGACGACGGTCGATTTAATCTCGCGTACCGTGCGTTAGATGGTTCGCACAGTTCGTCCTCTCTCAGCAGCGCAATGTTACTTATATGGTCTGCTTTGGAGGCCCTTTTTCGACCTGGGCGCAAGAACCTCACTCATAGGCTTTCGCTTTGCATTGCCACGTACATTGAGACTAAGCCTCGGGATAGTGCGCCATCGGCCAGCCATTTGCGGCCCGACCTTGGGCCGGGTTGGGCGGTAATGATGCAATGATCGCCGGGGCGGGGCCGGGCGATGATGTGGGCGGACATGCGGCCCAGCAGAATGGTGGTATCTTGGTCGCCGTCACCGTCGCTTGCGCCGTCTTCGAAATTGCCGCCTAATAAAACATGGCCTGTGGGGCAGTCCAGGCAGGACCAGATAAATTCAGAAGATACCAGGCCGTCAGGGTCGTCTGGGCTCGCGAGATCTTCGCCAGGGATCCAGTGGGAGGCGTAGATGGTTGGGTCTGCTGCTAGAGGCCCGGCGAGAATGCGCAGGCCATCGCCAGGTTTGCGGGCGGGGCCGCAGACGAAGCAGCCTGATACGTCGTGGTTGGCTTCGGTGAATGGAGTCTCTCGGGATGCGGCGGTCGCCTCTGCAAAAGATGCGCGGGGCAGGTCGTCCAGGGATAGTTCTGTTGCCCGTGCTGTGGCGATCAGATCATCGCCGCTGCGCATTTCCAGGATATCATCGGGCGACCCTAAGACTGTCAGGGACAGGTCCAGGGGGATGGGTTTGTGCAGGGTGACTTCCGCTGCCAGGGCATTGGAGCCGATCTGTTTGGCCAGCATGCCGCAGACATAGCCGCCGTTACCTGAATTGGGCGGGCCGCGAAAACGGCGGTTTATGATGATCTCGGTCACGCTGCAAATACTCCCCAATGCGCACAATACGCCTACAACAGTCTTATAAGAGGCCCATGGCCTTAAAGCTGGCTTCTTCCGAACGGGTCATGATCAGGTGGTCGTGCAAGACGATGCCCAGGGCTCCGGCTGCGGCGGTGATTTGTTTGGTCATCTCAATATCCGCGCGGCTGGGCGTGGCATCGCCTGAGGGGTGGTTGTGCACCAGGATCAGGGCCGTCGCACCTATTTCCAAGGCCCGTTTGACGACCTCGCGGGGATAGACGGGGGTATGATCGACCGTGCCACGCTGTTGCACTTCATCCTTGATCAATCGATTGCGCCGGTCCAAAAACAGTACGCGAAAGGCTTCCGTGAGGTCATGGCCCATGGCGGCACGGCAATAGCCGATCAATGCCGGCCACGAACTGAGGACCGGTCCCTCCAACAATTGCGCCCGGCTAAGATGCAGGGCGGCGGCTTGCGTTGCTTTCAGGGTGGCGATTGTGGTTTCACCCAGGCCCGCATTCTCCAAGGCGCCGACTTCGGCTGTGAGAACACCGGCCAGACCGCTAAATTGGTCAATCAAGCGTTTGGCCAGGGGTTTGACATCACCCTGGCCAAGGCACCGAACAAAATCAATTCCAGTAATTCATAGTCAGGCAGGCTGTCCGGCCCACCTTTCAAAAAGCGTTCTCGCAGGCGTTGGCGGTGGCCATGGTAATGAGGCTTTTTTGCTTTATCCGCCAACGGTGGCTCCGCCCGCTCCGACTAGGTTCTTAATCATAGGGTGGTTTGTGCAGACCGGCCGGCGAAGTGGTGAAAATCTGCACACCATCCGCCGTCACGCCCAGGGAATGTTCGAACTGGGCGGAGAGTGACTTGTCCCGCGTCACCGCCGTCCAGCCATCATTCAGCATCTTCACTTCCCAGGTGCCCAGGTTGACCATAGGTTCGATGGTGAAGAACATCCCCTCCCGCAGCTCCAACCCCTTACCAGCCGCGCCATAGTGCAGCACGTTCGGCGCATCGTGAAAAACCTTACCCAGGCCATGGCCGCAGAAATCCCGCACCACGGAACAGCGTTCACCCTCGGCGTAGGTCTGGATCGCATGGCCGATGTCCCCCAACGTCGCGCCGGGCTTGACCACCGCGATGCCGCGCATCAAGGCCTCGTAGGTGATGTCGCACAGACGCCGCGCCTTTAATTTTGGCTGGCCGGCAAAATACATCCGCGAGCTGTCGCCATACCAACCATCCAGGGTCACGGTGACGTCGATGTTCATGATGTCCCCGTCTTTAAGCACCCGGTCACCGGGGATGCCGTGGCAGACCACGTGATTGATGGAAATGCAGACGGATTTCGGAAAGCCGCGATAGTCCAGGGGTGAGGGATAGGCACCGTGATCGACAATGAATTCATGCACCAGTGTATTGATGGAATCCGTGGTGATGCCGGGCTTTACATGCGGCCCAATCATGTCCAGGCATTCGGCTGCCAAAAGGCCGGCCTTTGCCATTGCCTCGAAATCCTCAGGCGCATAAATCTTGATCAAGCCGGTGTTTTCTTCCGGTGCCTTCGCGGCGGCCACATAGTTCATTTTCAGTCTTTCCCCGAATAAATTCGTCGCATGCCAGTTCTTACACCAGCGTTTACCCTAAATCTGGTGCCACGGATCTCCGCACATTGATCCCGGTGGTCGTGATCGCGCAATCATAGCAGATTGCCTCAACCCCGCGCCCCATAGCACGTTGCAGTTCTTCCCCATACGTCGGATCGATGTCCCGGGCAACGGAAAAGCGGTCGCAATCCATACGTTGTACCAGATAAAACATTACCGCCCGGTGACCATCGTCAACCATATCACCTAATTCGACCAAATGCTTGGCACCGCGTTTGGTCACAGAATCCGGAAATTCGGCCAATCCCGGTTGCCGCATCAGAGTTACGCTCTTAACCTCGACATAGCAATCGGGCCGGCCCGGGGGGCCTGGGTCTTGGGTTTGTTGCAACAGCATGTCGATGCGGGAATTCTGGCCGTACTTTACCTCTCGGCGCAGGCTGTCGTAGCCGGTTAATTCTGCGATCTTTCCGGCCTCAATTGCCTCCTGCGCGATGGCGTTAGGGTGTGCGGTGTTAATGCCGACCAGGTCACCATCCGCGCGCAAAATCTCCCAACTATAGGCCAGCTTGCGTTTTGGGTTGCGAGAGGGGGATAGCCAGACATCGGCGCCCGCTTCTGTCAGGCCCAGCATGGCACCTGGGTTGGCGCAATGGGCGGTAACCTCTGCTCCGTCATCCAGCTTTATGTCAGCCAGGAAGCGTTTGTAGCGGCGTAGCAGGGTGCCGTGTATCAAGGGGTCTGGAAATTGCATGTCTACAAATTAGCCGTGCATACGAATTGGTGCAATCGCGATCATGCCACGATCATGTCGCAATGGCGCAGGGATGCTATAATCGTTCAGTATTACCAATTGTGGAGGCCCGTAAACAATGTCCGATCGTCCCGAAACCGTCCCTAAAATAGGACCCAAAACAGTTACGGCCGCTGCCGTCATCATCGGTGATGAAATCCTGTCCGGGCGCACCAAAGACCAAAATCTGGGCTTTCTGGCAGAGGCTTTGAACGAGGTTGGTGTGCAGTTGCGTGAAGCCCGCGTCGTCGCCGACGTGGAGGCGGATATTGTTGCGGCGGTAAACGCTTTGCGCGCCCGGTTCGACTATGTCTTCACCACCGGCGGGATTGGGCCGACCCACGATGATATCACCGCGGATAGTATTGGCGCGGCATTTGGTCTGGCTGTGGATTACAACGATGAAGCCATGATGATCCTGAAAGCCCACTATGCCCATACGGGGGCGGAATTAAATGAGGCACGTATGCGGATGGCGCGCACGCCAGCCGGGGCGTCATTGGTGGAAAACCCGGTCAGCAAAGCACCTGGGTTCCGGGTCGAAAACGTCTATGTCATGGCCGGCATACCGTCTGTCTGCCAGGCCATGTTTCATAGTCTGAAGCATGAGTTGGTGGGCGGTGATCCGGTGCTCTCACTCTCCATCGCCGTGTATCTGGCGGAGGGGACCTTGGCCCAGGGACTGACGGCGTTGCAAGACAAATACCCCGAAGTTGGTATGGGCTCCTACCCATTTTACCGCGAGGGTCGCTTTGGCGCCTCAATCGTGGCCCGCAGTCAGGTCGCCGACAGGTTGGCGATGGCAGGGGAGGAGATCCGTCAAATGATGCGCGACCTGGATGGCGAGCCGATTGAGCAGGAATAATAATGTCTGCTTTCAAGAAACAGCTGATAAATGCAAAAAATACTAATGTTCCTAATGCGTGTAGAAACGTAACAAAAAACATACGTGACTACACTTCAATTTAGGGTTAAGGTTTCGTTAACCTCTTATGACTAATACGTCGTGAGAGAGGGCGAGGCATGTTAAACGATGAAAATAGGCCGTTGGGCCATGCCGATGGCAACCCAGCGATATCGCCCTGCGGTACTGGGGATTTTGGTGTGCACGGCTATAGCCGCCGGACCCAGCTGTTTATCTTTCTATGCATCAGCGTTGCCTGCTGGTTGCCGATTATGGTCCTGGCCTATTTGTTCTTTTAGACAACCCAATAGACGACCTAAATTCGTTCTCACATAAATTGATCAATCTTCGAATTTGACGCTTGGCGTCCAATGCTGCTCTGGCATGCGCGTGATGGGGGGGTTAAGTTGACGGTCAACCGTTCGAACTTAGCCACTAAGGGACACAGGCAAGAGCATGATTGATCTATATACATTCGGTACGCCCAATGGGCGCAAGGCCTCCATCACGCTGGAGGAGGTGGGCCTGCCCTACAATGTCCACACTGTCCATATTGGCAAGGACGAACAGTTCGCGCCTGCTTTTTTGAAGATATCCCCGAACAACAAGATCCCCGCCATCGTCGATAATGATTTAGAGGGGGAGCCGATTTCGGTATTTGAGACTGGGGCGATCATGGTTTATCTAGCGGAAAAGACGAACTCACCTTTGTTGCCGAATGAACCGCGTGCGCGTGCCGATGTGATGCAATGGTTGATGTGGCAGATGGGCGGGCAGGGGCCCATGTTCGGACAGGCCAATTGGTTCCTCGGCAATCAGGCGGATAACGAGCGGGCCATCGAACGCTATGTCAACGAGTCTGTTCGACTGCTTGGTGTCCTGGACCGAAAACTGGCGGAAACGGAATATGTAGCCGGCGACTATTCCATCGCGGATATTGCGATTTATGCTTGGCATGCGGGCCGCATGCAAAATTGGATGCCGGAACAACGACCAGGCCAGTTGGAGAAATTTACGAATGTCAGCCGCTGGCAGGCCGCCTGTGCCGCCCGTCCGGGCGTAGCAAAGGGCATGACCGTACCGTCCTAACATCAATACAAATATTATGGCGACATTTTAGATTACGGGAAGCTTCAAACAATGATCGATCTATACAGCTGGAAAACCTCTAACGGTAAAAAGGCCTCCATTATGCTGGAGGAATGTGGCCTGGACTACAACATCCATCCCATCCATATCGGGCAGGATGATCAGTTCACGCCGGAATTCACGGCCATCAATCCAAATGGTAAAATTCCCGCGATCATCGATCAGGACGGCCCTGGCGGCCAGCCCTACACGGTGATCGAGTCGGGCGCCATCCTCATGTACCTGGCCGAGAAGACGGGACAGTTCATGCCTACTGAAACGGCTGCACGCTATGAGGTGATCCAATGGTTGATGTTTCAGATGGGTGGCATTGGCCCGATCTTTGGTCAGGTGCATCACTTTAAGCGCGCCGCCAAGGAACAGGTACCCTACGCCATCAACCGCTATTACACGGAATGCCGACGGCTCTATAGTGTGCTGGACGCACGGTTGGAGGGCCGGGACTATCTGGCGGGAGATGTGTCCATCGCCGATTTTGCGACCCTGCCTTGGGTCTTCCGCCATGATTGGCAGGAAGTGGACCTGGGTGATTTTCCAAATGTGAAGCGCTGGTACGACGTACTGATGGCGCGTCCTGCCTTGACGCGAGGCATGGATATTCCGGCTTGAGCGGGAAGCCGTGCAGGAGCGAGGGTGGCAGTGGCAGTGGGGGTGGCGGTAGCCCACGGGAGTAGCCCACACAACTGTCAAGGGTGGTCGATCAAAGTTTGGGCCGTTTCGATAGATTATACGCTGCCGCAGGCCACCCCTACTGCGTATTTCCCACAAACTTGGATGCGTCGCTGAGACTCACGGGTGGCGTCTTGGGTGGCGAATTATCGCAGACCATCAAATAGACTTAATTTTTATTGGTCTTTGTCATAAAAAAATTTACCATATACCCCGCGTTAACCAATTGAGGTCATGATTTTCTCAAGGACGGCACAAAGCTATTTGTGCACATCGAACGGAGGAAAAGATGGCAAGGTCTTTGAAGGCATATACCGACGATCACATGGCCCTAGCGGAAGCCGGGGAAAGCGTGGCGGAGTTGCAACTGGGATTGTTGTACTCTACCGGGCAAAAAGGCGCGCCGCTGGATTATGTAACAGCGCACAAGTGGCTGAACCTTGCAGCCTTGCGAGGCAATAATGAGGCCAAGCGATTGCGTTCGGAACTAGCCGATGTGATGAGCCGGGAAGAAATTTCTGAGGCGCAACGTCAAGCCCGCGAATGGGTCTCATCACACCAAGTTCAGCTTCATTAGTTCACGCAATCTGGTGTAACGACATTTACTCACGCCGACCAGTTTGCCCGCACTGAAATAGCTGCACTGAAACGGTTACATTGAATGCGGCCCTGCGGATTATGCTGTGCAGTTAGATTATATCGATCAATGATCGGTCGTGTTATTGGGCACGCCTTGGGCAAGTCTTAAGCAAGCCTAGTGTACGCAAGGGCCACCCTGTTTCTTAATTACCCCCAGACAGAACCAGACATGAAAAAGCCGGCGAATTAACGCCGGCTTATTATCACCGCAAGTTGGTATTAGGCCGCCGGGCCCAATGCGATACGCTCAATATTTTCCCAGGCTTTCCCTGCTGCCACCATGCAGGTCATACCGTTAGGGTGGGTCATGATAATTGTCCATGTACCATCGGACGAGGTGAGAACTTCGATCACCCGCCCGGATGCCGTGACACCCATGGCAGAGGGAGCTTCCCGGTGAAATTTGCCCAGGTGGCTCAAAAAATTGGAACGTTCGCCACAGACCGCGCCGCCCATAACCTGTTGTGCTTGTGCGTGAGCGGAAAATAGCAGGCTGCCGGCCAAAGTGATGGTAGCAATTGCGGTGCGAAACATGACGATCTCCTTTCGGAATACAAAGATTAATCCAACTTACTTTTAGAAATATAGGTTAACGCTATTAATAAAATATGAATTATGGAAAATAATAAAAGAGGTGATCACAAGCATTTGATTATCAAAACTCCTGGAATCCCGGTGAATTTTAAATTTTCAAATATGATTACTAATAGGTTAATGGCTATATTATGCGACAAACAAAATTATACTGAATAAGCACTTTGCCTGCCGCAATACCATTGACAGAAATAGGGCCGCTGTTTAGAAGGTGGACGTGCTACATGCTGGAGGGATGGCAGAGTGGTAATGCAACGGATTGCTAATCCGTCAACGTGTAACAGCGTTGCGGGGGTTCGAGTCCCCCTCCCTCCGCCATACCACTGTCCGCCAACGTCCGCAGATGTTCATTAATCCCATATAAAACAATGCTTTAGACAGTTTAGTGTCTGGCTGTACCCGCTGGAATGTGCTACAATCCAATCTTGTTCATGGGTAAACTTATGGGTAGGATTATGGCACACGGCATAAACAG
>JAPKBD010000423.1 GCA_028824965.1 Alphaproteobacteria bacterium
GGAAACCATCATCACCGGCCTGCGCTGGCGGGCGGTTCAGGAACCCATCACCCTGCGCGGCGATTGGCAGGAGGGTTTTGTGGAACAGTGCCACGACCTGGGTGCAGCCATGGCAGCAGGCCTGGATGCCGGGATTTTTTAGGCAAATAGTGAACTGAGTATTGCAATGCCGTCCCGTGAGGCATAGGTGAGGGTCTGATCAGCAAGCTAAGCCAAAGGACAAATGCCATGCCGTCCCTACAAGACATGTAGAAGGAAGACCTGCGGCGTCACGAAGATGACTTGGTCGCAAAATTTACGGCCCTGCGTGGCCGCAACCAGAACATCGACATGACCCGCGGCAAACCCTCAGCCGCGCAGCTGGATCTGAGCAACGATCTGTTTGGCATGGTCACCTCTGAAGACTATGCGGGCGAGGACGATACGGATCTGCGCAACTATGGTGGCCCATCGGGCATTGCGGAGGCCAAGGCGCTGTTTGCGGACTGGCTGGACGTGCCAACAACAAACATTTTCATCGGCGGTAATTCTTCCCTGCAATTGATGTATGACGCCCTTACCCGCGCCATGATGTTCGGTGTTCCGGGTGGTGATGGCGCTTGGCGTGACGTGGAGGACGTTAGCTTCATCTGCCCGATCCCCGGCTACGACCGTCACTTCGCCGTATGCGAGACTCTGGGCATCAAGATGATCACCGTTGATATGTTGGATGACGGGCCGGACATGGATGCGGTTGAGGCGTTGGTGGCCGACAACCCAGCCATCAAAGGTATTTGGTGCGTGCCGAAATATTCCAACCCCTCAGGCATTGTTTATTCATCCGCTGTCATCAAGCGATTGGCGGAAATGAAAACAGCCGCACCGGATTTTCGGATCATGTGGGACAATGCCTATGCCGCCCACAATTTCGATGGAGAGCTGGCGCAGATCGACAACATGTTCGATGTCGCAGCCCGGTCAGGCAATCCGGACCGGCCCCTGCTTTTTGCCTCAACCTCGAAAGTCACATTCCCCGGCGCGGGCATTGCGGTTGTTGCCGGCTCCACCGCCAATATGGCTGACATTTTGCACCATACATTCATGGCCACCATCGGCCATGACAAATTGAACCAGCTGCGTCACGTGCGGTTTTTCGGCGATGTCGCAGGTTTGCATGCACACATGAACAAGCACGGCAATTTGCTGCGCCCCAAGTTTGCGGCTGTCGCGGGGGCAATGGAAACCGCCTTTACGGGCAAAGACTTCGCGACGTGGAATGCACCACAGGGGGGCTATTTCGTCAGCGTCGATTTGCTGGACGGGTGCGCCACAGAGACCGTTCGTTTGGCCAGTGAGGCGGGATTGAAATTGACGCCTGCGGGTGCATGCCACCCCTATGGCAATGACCCCCAGGATCGCACCCTGCGTCTGGCACCGACTTTCCCCACATTGGAAGATGTTGAGCGCGCCATGGAAATTTTCTGCGTCAGTGCGGAGTTTGCCTGTACGCGAAAGCTTTTGTCAGAGGGCTAAACCTTATTCGCCAGTGAAATTTGGCGCGCGCTTGTCTTTCCAGGCAGCAATGCCTTCACGGAAATCGTCGGATTTAGCCGCCGTCGCCATTTCATCCAAGGATCGGTTCATGGCTTTATCAAAGCCCTGATCCAGGCCCTGATAAACCAATTCCTTGACCACGCGGGTGGAGCGGGGGGAAACGCCCTTGGCCATTTCACGGGCATAGTCCATCACCGCGGCGTGCAGTTCGTTCGTGGGATAGACCCGATCCACCAGGCCCATCGCCAAGGCTTCATCAGCATCAACCAACCTTGCACTGTACATCAAATCGAACGCCTTGGACGGTGCGATCAGACGCGGCAACAACCAGGCCAGGCCGTATTCAGGTACCAGACCGCGCTTGGTAAAGGCGGTGCCAAAACGCGCGGTATCAGATGCAAAACGAATATCGGCAAACATCGGCAGGACCATGCCAACGCCCACTGCTGCGCCATTGATCGCAGCGATCACGGGTTTTGGCACGGAGGCAATCCAGGCGTATTTGGCGGCAAATGCCTCCGGAAGATCAATACCGCCCTCAATCGCGCCGACAAACGGCAGGGTCTCCTCCTGGTCCACGGCTTCGCCACTGGCCCGGCTTTGCAGACGGGCAGCGTCAGCCCCGGCGCAAAAGCCCCGACCTGCGCCTGTTAGCACGATTACCCGCACATCATCATCGTCGGTTGCCTGTTGCATGGCGGCACGAATTTCGCCGGCCATGGTCAAGGTCACAGCATTCAAACGATCCGGTCGGTTCAGGGTCACAACAGCAACCGCGTCTTCGACCTGATAGATTACTTCCTCAAAAGCCATGATGATCTTTCTTCTCGTTAAGCGTACGGGATTAGGCCGTCGGGCGTCGGCCCTGAATTGTGATGCGGTGCATCAGGCGGCGTTGGCCGTGATAGTCATTGATGGCCAAATGCTGGGTACACAGATTATCCCAGAACGCCATGGCACCGGGCCGCCATTTAAAGCGACAGGTAAATTCAGGGCGCGCGGCGTGCTTCAAAAGATACTCTAACAAAGGCGCGCTTTCTGCCTCAGTCATATCCTTGAACCGCATAGTAAAGCCACCATTGACGTAAAGGTATTTGCGACCGCTGTCTGCATGGGTGCAAATAACCGGGTGCTCTACTTCCTCTAAGGCCACTTCGGACAATTTGAACTGGGCATCTCGGTTGGCATTATTGTCCAGTGCCTTGGGGCCGAAAGCACGGGCACCGCTGTGTACGGCCGTTAATCCAGACAGCATTTTCTGCATGCCGGGCGACAGCGCATCATAGGCCGCATACATGGAGGCGAACATGGTATCGCCCCCGATTTTGGGTAGCTCGCGCGCCAGCAACA
>JAPKBD010000077.1 GCA_028824965.1 Alphaproteobacteria bacterium
AGCCGCACTGACATGCATCATATAAAGCGGCGTGCCGTCCACATGTTCGGCCAAGCGGATGATACGACGAAACGACAGATCCTCCGACATGGTGTTGTGCACTTCCGCCAGGTTCTCAAAACCCGTGCGCCCCTCCCGCTGCAGGACGTCGTACATATGCATGACGATCTCATCATCTTCCGCATGGATGGCAGCGATACCGCCCTCTTTTTTGAGGACTTTGAAAATCTCCCAAATATGGCCATGGTTGATCTTTCGCCCCCGCCGTGAAGGCGTGATGTCGGTGGTGAAGATCTTGATGGAGGGATAACCTTCCTGGATCACCTCTGCGATTTGCGGCAGGATTTCGGGCGGCACGGCCCCCTGCAACATGACGTGATAGCCATAGTCCGTATAGCAATTGCCGGTCCAATCCTGTTTCCGGACGTTGATGACTTCCTCCAAAGTGCCGCTTTGCTGCCAGTTGGCGAAATCCAGCAACGTCGTCGTGCCGCCATGAATGGCGGCGCGGCTGACCGTGTCCGGGCCGTCAGTCCAGGTTGCTTCGCCGCCGTCTTCCAAAGGTGGGATATGCCAGAGGGAATGAATATGCGGGTCGATGCCGCCCGGTATAACAATCTTGCCACGGGCATCAATGACCCGGCCCGCCTGGTCATCATCAAAGGTACCGGGGGCGGCAATGGCAGCGATGATTTCACCCTGAACGCAGATATCCCAGGCCCCCGTGCCCTGTGGCGTTACAACCTGGTCGCCCCTTATGATGAGATCAAACATACCCGCTCTCCCCTATCAGATGAATACCAACCGGCAAAGTCTAGCAGCAAAAGTGGCAACCGCGCTATGATCCCTACCAGGGGGATAAAATGACACCAGATTTGATAATCCGTAACGGTACGATATTCGACGGCCTAGGCAATCCCGGCGCGGTCGGCGATATGGTGGTGCATGGGGGCCGCATTGCGTCCGTCGAGCCCACGGATGCAACCGGTGTCAGGGAAATCGATGCAACGGGTTTATACGTCACGCCGGGCTTCATCGATATTCACAGCCATTCGGATTTCACCCTGTTGGTGGACCCCCGCGCGCAATCCGCCGTGCACCAAGGCGTCACGCTGGAGGTGATTGGCAATTGCGGACACGGCTGTTTCCCTTTGATCGACAAGACCCTGGCTCGAAACACCATCTATGGCATCACGGATGCGATTGAGCTGGATTGGTCCACACCAGCAGCCTACCTGGATCGATTGGAGGCAGCGCAGCCGGTGATCAATGTGTTGACCCTGGTTCCCAACGGCCAGCTGCGCCAAGCCACGGTCGGCCTGGCGGAACGGCCGGGCGATGCGGGCGAGCGGCGACAGATGCTGTATCATCTGGAGGCGGCGTTGGAAGCGGGCGCATTCGGTCTATCCACGGGTCTGGAATATCCCATCGAGATCGGCGCAGACCAAGATGAGATCGCCGCCCTGTTGGAGCCCATTGCGCGCAAAGATCTGCTGTACGCGACCCATACCCGCAAGCGTGACGTGGGTGCGTTGGGCGCGATTGGGGAGGCATTGGCCACGGCGCGCGCGGCTGGCGTCCGTCTGCAAATCTCCCACCTGTTACCGCGCGGTGGCCGTACGGATTGTGAGGCCTCTATCGAATTGGTCGATGATGCCCGACACAGTGGGCACGGGGGGCAGGACGTTGCCTTTGATATGCATACCCGTGATTTTTCCCTCACCTTTCTGCATGCCATGTTGCCGCCATGGGCCCTACAAAACGGTTTGTCGGGGTTGGCGGCGTTGTTGGAGGGGCCAGGTAATCGGGACCGTGTTCATGCCCACCCGTCAATTGTCACAGCGGGTGGCTGGGAACGTGTGACCCTGTTGGACAATGACGTGGCACCGGAATTTGCCCGCCAGAATTTTGTCACCATTGGCCAGCGCATGGACCTTTCCCCCGGCGATGCGGCCCTGGCGTTGTTGTGCCGCTCCGCCAACGCGGCCCAGCCATTGATGATTATCCGCCCCGTTTATGAGGCAGCGGATCAGGATCTGGCCTTTGCCCATGATCTGTGCATGCCGGGATCAGACGCCACGGCATTGTCGCCGGACGGGCCATTGGTAGGCTCCGCCTTTCACGGGGCCTATAGCTGGGCCGCCTGGTTTTATCGGGCCATGGTGGTGGAGCGGGGTATTTTGTCGGCGGAGGCTGCCATTCATAAACTGACCGGACAGCCCGCAGCGGTCCTGAACCTGCCCAACCGTGGCGTCCTGGCACCCGGTGCCTGGGCTGACATCGCCGTGTTTGATCCTGATGGGTTCACAGAGGCGGCGACCCTGTGGCAACCGAACCAAATAGCGCAGGGGATGAAATTCGTGCTGGTCAACGGTGCCCTGGTGCTGGACCATGGTGAAAATACTAATACACGCCCCGGCCAGGTTCTGCGTCACGGGCAATCATAATCGCGAGGAAACGAAAAATGGCGGAAAGCCAGACATACGATTACATCATTGTGGGGGCGGGCTCCGCCGGGTCCGTCCTGGCCAATCGGTTAAGCGCATCCGGCAAATATTCCGTCTTGTTGCTGGAGGCCGGACGCCCCAGTCATCCCTGGTCGCGTATCCCCATCGGCTTTGCCAAGTTGATCGATAACCCCAAGGCCAACTGGCTTTATGAATCGGAACCGGAAGAAGCTACGGGGGGGCGGCCTATCCCCGTACCGCGTGGCAAATTGCTGGGTGGGTCATCGTCCATCAATGGCATGGTTTTCGTTCGTGGCCAGGCCCAGGATTTTGATACCTGGGCGCAATTGGGTAATCGGGGGTGGAGCTATGCGGACGTCCTGCCATTCTTTCGGTCGATGGAGAATTATGACGCGGGCGAAGATGAATTTCGGGGCCGGAGCGGTCCCTTGCGGGTCACCGACCTGAAGGAACACGGCCCCTTTTACGATGCCCTGGTCGCCGCTGCCGGCGAAGTGGGGATCGAACAGAACCAGGATTATAATGGCGCGGTGCAGGACGGCATCGGCATGACCCAGGTAACCATCAACAAGGGACGGCGGATGAGCACGGCCTATTGTTACCTGGACCCCGCGAAAAATCGTAGCAATCTGCGGATCGAAACCAGCGCCCTGACCGAACGTCTGTTGTTCGAGGGTACAAAATGCACCGGCGTGCGCTATACCATAGGCGGCGTGGCCCAGGATGCCCTGGCCGGGCGCGAGGTAATCGTCAGCGCCGGGGCGATCAATTCACCGCAGTTGCTGGAACTATCGGGCATTGGCCAGCCAGAGGTATTGGCCAAGCACGGCATAGAGGTGTTGAAAGCCCTGCCAGGCGTCGGTGAAAATCTGCGCGACCACTACGCCCCCCGTATGAAGTGGGACGTTAAGACCAAGGGCCTGACCTATAACGACAAGGCGCGGGGCTTGGGCCTCGTCTTTCAGGCCCTGAAGTTTGCCATGACGGGCACCGGCCTGTTGGGTCTGCCTGCCTCCCCCATCAGGGCCTATGTGCGCAGCCGCCCTGGTTTAAGCTCGCCGGATATTGGCATGTCGTGGATACCGTTTTTGGTGGCCGATGGCTTTAAGCTGGATAAGCAATCGGGCATGACAGTGATCACACATCCCCTGCGTTCGGAATCCATGGGTTCCATCCATATCGGCTCGGCCGAGGCAACGACGGCCCCCACCATCCGCTTCAACTTCCTGTCCGCCGAGTATGATTGCGAGGTTACGTTAGCTGCTATGCGCATGGCCCGGGATATGATGGCAGCGCCATCCATCGCCATGCTGCAAGCCACAGAACTGGCCCCCGGCCTGGACCTGCAAGACGACAAAGCCTTGCTGGATTGGGTCAAGGAAACAGCCGAAACCGCCTACCACCCCATCGGCACTTGCAAAATGGGCGATGATCCCAGGGCCGTTGTCGACGACCAACTCCGCGTCCACGGCATCCAGGGCTTACGAGTGGCCGACGCCTCCATCATGCCCACGCTGACGTCGGGGAATACCAACGCGCCGTCCATCATGATCGGTGAGAAGGCAGCAGCGATGGTTTTGGCAAGTGCGGCTTAGGACGAAGGAGTTCAGATGACCAAAGCAAAAAAGGACGAAACAATCCCCGTCGAGGCGTCTTTCAAAGAATGGCGCAAAGACTCCGAATTCATGGGCGAGTATGAGGCGTTGGAAGAGGCGTTCGCCACGGCAGAGCTGTTCATTTCAGCTCGTGGGAGAAATAAGAGGACGCCACCCATTAACTGACCAATTCTCTAGTTTGCCGATAATTTTGAGAGAAACGCACGCCATATAAAGGGAGCATCACCTTTGCCTGCTTTGCTCCTGCACAACTAATCGCTGTCGGGGTCTATAGGGAGGAGTGAAATGGCCTGTAGTCCGTGCTGTCGTATCTGGTCGGCTGTCCAATACATATCTAACTCGCCTTCTATCCAACGACCAACATGCCCTACTTGGCGCTCGAGTACCCTGCCCGTGTACGATGACATCTCAGGGTCCCATTCTCTGAGAACCAGAATGTCGCCCTCTTCAATCTTGAAATCACCAAGGCGTAACTCGTAGGTTTTCTTCCCATCGAGTACTCGCTGAAATCCATCTGGCCAAAGACGTTTTTCGATCCGCTGCAAATGACACTCCCTAATAACGGTGTAATAACGGTGACATATGTGGACGGCCCCCTTTGAGCAAGATTAAATTTGGGTTTTGGTCTTGATTGGACAAATTTCGGTGAAATTTCGGTGACAGCTTACTTAATCCACACGACGCAATTGAGCAATTATTCGAATAAAATGTGGTATCATTCGCTAAGATTTGGAATTGGAGCCTGGCATGAGCCCATCAGCACAGCGGAAAGACGAGCTTGCCTTGACGGCGAAGGACGCGCGCGAGATCAAAAAATCGCTGGTGGCCTTTTCTAAATCCGCCAATGTTCTGTCCAGCAATCACCCCCGCATGATTGAAAAGTACCCTGATCAATGGGTCACTGTCGGCAAAGGGAAAGTGTTGGCCCACGGTAAGAGCATTGATGCCGTTTTGAAAAAGGTCGATAAAATGGGCATCGACCGGGCGGACATCATTGTCCGGTTGATTGAAAAGAACCTCCGCACCTTTATTCTATAGCCGTGATTACCGGACGGTTTGGCAACACGACCGCTGCTCCCTATGTGGAGGGCCGACTAATACTCCCTGGATTGGGCATTGAAGGGAATATATCGTTTCTTGTTGATACCGGGGCTGATGTGACGACCATTATGCCAGACGATAGCCAAAAACTTAGGGTCGACTTTCATTCACTGACCAATCCCGATATCGCAACGGGCATCGGGGGCAACGCGACAACATTTGAAGAAGACGCGCACCTGACTTTTTTCGAGGCGAACACGAATAAGCTGAGCCTTTACGCCACCCCGGTTCAATTCATCACACCGAGCTCCTACACAGCGGGCATCCCTTCGTTGTTAGGCCGGGATGTGCTTGATCGTTGGCGTATGGTATATGGTCCATCGAAGAATATTTTGACTTTCACAGTGCGCTCCGCCGATTTAACGGCGTGACGGCGAACGGATTAGTATTCCTCTTCCTCAATCACCCAGGTTTCGACTTCGGCTGCGGCGTACCATTCCTGCATGGCGGACAGGCCAAGGATTGCATCCATATAAGCCTGGATCGTTTCATCCGCCTGCACTTGGTACGTCTTGAAGCGGGAAACCACCGGCGCATACATGATGTCGGCTATGGAGAATTCACCGAACAGGAACGGCCCGCCGTGCTTGGTGAGACAGTCTTGCCAAATTTTTTGGATGCGGGCGATGTCGGCTTTGCAGGCGTCGGTCGGCTCGGTATTGGAAATAATCTTGCGGCAGTTCATGTGGTATTGGGAGCGGAGGCCGGTGAAGCCTGACAGCATTTCGCAGGCGATTGACCGCGCCTCGGCCCGGCTGCCCGCATCATCAGGCCACATTTTGGCTTCGGGCTTCAGCTCCGCCACGTACTCGGCAATGGCCAGGGATTCCCAAATCGTATTGCCGTTGTGGATGAGCACCGGCACTTTGCTGGCCGGCGTTTCCCGCGCCATGGTTTCGGCATGGTTGTCTTCAAACAACGGCACGATTTTTTCTTCGAATGTGAGGCCGGAGGTTTTAACGGCGAGCCAGCCACGCAGTGACCAGGACGAGTAGTTCTTGTTACCGATGATGAGCGTTGTATCCGTCATTTTGTCCTGATCTTCCCATATATAAGCCTCGCCCATCCCTACAGCGAGCTCACAACGCCTCTCGCTCAACTATCCGGCAGGATGCCGTGAAACAGCATATCCACGGCCTGGGCGGCGATGTCTTCTACGGGGCGCTGATTGGGGTCGTACCATTCCACGGTCCAGTTTAATGAGCCCAGCAATAAAGGCCGCAATATGTGGGGGTCCAGATCCTGGCGGATGGCACCGTCGGCTTGCGCTGCGGCCAGCATGTCCTGCCACAGCGCCACATAGGTTTGCTGCAGCTGCAGGCTTTTCTGTTTGAACGCAACCGGCACCTCACCATAGGTGCGGATGGAGGCGGAGGTGTAGTCGCCATGGCTCAGCAATGCCTGAAGATGCGCCCCGACGGCTGTCTCAATCCGGCGCTGGTGGCTGGCATCGTTGGGCAGGGTGTCCAGGGCTTCGCGCACCGCATCGATCACCGCGCGAACGCCGCGTTCCATGACAGCGTCCATGATCTCGTCTTTTGAGGCGAAATGATAATAGATGCTGCCCGCTTGAATGCCCGCCACCTCGGCGATACTGCGCAACGTGGTACTGCCGTAGCCTTGCCGGCGTAACATGCGCGCGGCGGCATCCAAGATTTGCCCCCGGGACATTTCTGACTTACGGCCCCGTCGCGGTACGCTCGCTGGTGTGGCTGGCTCACTCATGCCCGCTAATCCCGTTCTAGAGCGTGTCCACTTTAGACATGCTCGGATTCTTAAGAGATGAGCAATTGAACCAATCAATTGGTTCACAAGAGTGAAACCAGTTGATTGAAAATTGCTCTAATCGATTTGCAGAAGCCTAACCTATGGCGCCGCAAAAATCTAACAAACGTTCGATGGAAATTATCTGCCCGTTTGAGCTATGATACCCACCAACACGGTCAATAGTGAGGCATGGACAGATGGATTTCACACTCAGCCCCGAACAGCAGATGATCTATGAATATGGTGCCAATGTGGCCCAGAAATACGACCACCGATACTGGCTGGAGAATGCCCGTAAGAACAAATTTCCTGACGAATTATGGCATCAAACCGCCGAAGACGGCTTTGTCGGACTGATGATCGATGAGGCCTATGGCGGTGGCGGCCTGGGCTTGTTGGAAATGGCTTTGTTAATCGAGGGGATGAGCAATAACGGCCTGCCCCTGTTGATGTATGTGGTGGGCCCGACCATGGCCCTGGGGCACATCAACATGCATGGGACGGAAGCGCAAAAAACCCGCTATCTGCCCGATGCCGCATCGGGAAAAAGCATTTTCTGCTTTGCCATCACAGAATCGAATGCGGGCAGCAATTCCATGCGCATGCAAACCGTTGCCAAACCGGATGGCGACCGTTTCAAGATGAACGGCTCCAAAACCTTTATCACCGGTGCCAATGTATCGGACTATGCCGTGGTGGTCGCACGGACCACGCCCCACGATCAGGTAAAACGCAAGACCGATGGCTTCACAGTCTTCATTGTCGATCTAAAGGCCAAGGGCGTGGACATGCATGCCCTGTCTATGAGCGTGGTGAACCCGGAAGAACAATTCACCCTGTTTTTTGATGATGTGGACCTGGGGCCAGAGGATGTGCTGGGCGAGGTCGGCAAGGGTTTTAAAATCCTGTTTGATCTGCTGAACCCCGAACGCGTGACAACAGCTGCCATGGCCTGTGGCGTGGGCCGTTTCGCCCTTGAACGGGCCGTAGAATATACCTCGGACCGGGTCGTCTTCAACGGACCTATTGGGGCCTATCAAGGGGTGCAGCATCCACTGGCGGCTGCCAAAACACAGATAGAGCTGTCATCCCTGATGATGCGCAAAGCAGCCGTGCAGTTTGATCTCGGCGAAGAAGCCGGACCCGCATCAAACATGGCAAAATATGCCGCGGCAGAAGCCGGCATTCTGGCGGTGGATGCTGCCCTGCAAGCCCACGGCGGCAACGGTTTCACCCACGAATACGGCATGTATGACTATTATTCCATGGTTCGCCTGTTGCGCACCGCACCTATTAATCGGGAACTGATCCTGAATTATATCGGTGAAAAGGTCATGGGCATGCCCCGATCATACTAAAGCGGAAGGGTAAGTTATGGAGATCAGCGAACTCAGCGAAAATGGCAAGCGCACCATCGCGGCGGGTATGGAGCCGTCGGAGTGGGAACAACGGGTTCAGCTTGCCTGTGCCTTTCGCATAAACGCCCACCTTGGTTGGGAAGATGCCATCAACACCCACACCTCGATGCGCCTGCCGGGGCCGGAGCATCATTTTCTGATCAACCCCTTTGGTTTGCGGTTCGACGAAATTCGCGCCTCGGACCTGGTGAAGGTGAACCAGCAAGGCGATGTTATTGGCGGGCATACAGACAACCCTCTGAACGAAGCGGGTTTTGTCATTCACAGCGCCATTCATATGCGCCGTGAAGATGCCCATTGCGTCCTGCACACCCACACTTTGCCCGGCATGGCCGTTGCCGCCATGAAAGACGGCCTGTTACCCATCTCCCTGTTCGCCCTGGGTTTTCATGACTGCCTGTCCTATCACGAATTTGAAGGCGGCAGCGGCAAACACAATATGGCGGAACAGGACCGCCTGGCAAAAAGCCTTGGCCCGACGAACAAGGCCATGATCATGCGCGCCCACGGCCTGTTGACGGTGGGGCAGACGGTGGCGGAGGCGTTCGTGTGGATGTATCGCCTGAATAAGGCGTGCGAGGTTCAGGTCATGACAAATGGTGCCGGTGGGGGTGGCGGCGGGGGTGCCGGCGGCGGATACGTTCAGCCTTCCAAACAGGCCGCTGAATACACCGCCAAAGCGACCCTGGATTACATCACCACCTATGGCACCAAGGGGCCGGGAGGTGAAGATTTCGCCGCCTTCATGCGCCTGATGGATCAAAAAGATCCCTCATTTCGCGACTGACGGCCCAGATCTGACGAAATCTGATCTGTATATTCAGCGGAATGTGTCAACCATCTCATTCTATTCAAGTTTAGGCTTTTTTAATTAACCATATTCTAGAATTAGGGTTGTATCTGGCAATGACCGCTACAGAGGTTGAAACGACCCATGAGCTTCTATGGACTGCCCAGGAAAGATCTGTCCGGCGTCATGTCCGGTCTTCAATCCGTTGAGGATATTTACGAGAAGACTGACCTTTCCACATTCATGCATGACAACCTGGTTGCGCTCATGCGTAATCAGCACTTTTTCAATGATACGCCGTTCACAACCGCTGTAATTGGCAATGCGGAAAATGATCGTGACACCGCGAAAATATGGCGTCTGCATACCTGTTGCTGGGCCGCACGCACAGCCTTGGCGTTGGATGGCAATTTTGTTGAATGTGGTACCTACAAAGGATTTTATGCCTCGGTCATCGCGCAATATCTGAGATTTGATACGCTGCAGAATAAATTCTACCTCTTTGATACTTTCGAAGGTCTGTCGCCAAATTGGTCATCAGAGAAGGAAAGAATTCAGGCGGACCCAGGTTACGAGTGGGACGGAACCTATGACGACGTGCTGAACAGGTTCAGCATCTATTCGAATTTCCAAGTGGTCAAAGGCGTCGTGCCGGAGGTATTTGACGATGTCTTGCCCGAACGCATCGCCTTTCTACATCTAGATTTGAATGCAGCGGCGGCGGAAACGGCTGCGGCGGAACGGTTGCTGCCGCAATTGCTCGATGGGGCCATAGTCGTGCTGGATGATTTTGGCCGCCAGGAACAAAATGACCTTTGCTACGCGCATTTGGAATGGTGGGGTCAGCAGGGCCAAACCATATTGGAGCTGCCGACGGGCCAGGGCCTCGTCGTCTATCGCCAAAGCTATTAGCGGTTCTCAGCGATCTTTAGCGATCAATTCTTAGCGATCACCGGCTATATTCTGCGGACGTAGCCAGGTAAAGGCTATCCGCGCCGCCAACATCGCCAGGGCGATATGCCCGAATGCCAGACCCCAGGCCATATGAGACGGCCCGCCCGCCTGATCCAAAATCACGCCCACAACCAATGGCCCGACGAAACCGCCGCCATATCCCAACATGGAATGTACAGCCAGGGTGGCACCACGGCGTTCGGGGTCCGCATTGCCGGCAGCGCCTGCGGTCAGGGATGATGAATCTAGCCAGATCACCATGCCGTAAATCACCAACAGGGAAGCCGCCAGGGGATAGCTGAAGGCACCGACAAACCCCATGGCCACGGCACAGACGATAGAGGCTGCCATGGCGATCCGCACCAGGCGTTGTCGGCCCAATCGGATCGACATCTCATTGCCGAAGACAGAGGCCCAGGTGCCGAACAAGGCCATAGCCGTGGCCATCACCGTGGGGCCGAACCACGTCGTCTCCACCCCGTCGCGCAACGCCACATAGGCCAGAAAGGTCACGGCCCAACCACGCATGGCCCCCATCTCCCAGGTATGGATGCAATAGCCGATGCTATAGGCCATGGCGTTGCGGTTGGCGAACACCGGGCGAAAATCAAACAATGCCCATGCAGAAGCTGGGGCAGACCCTGGGGCCGATCCCACTGCCGATCCTGGTCCGGACGGCTTGGGTTCTTGTTTTGGCGCAAACAGCGCCGCGATCAACCAGGCGATCCCAGCGCACGCCGCTGCGATAACAAAAGCACCCTGCCAGCCCCAAGACCCGGCCAGGCCGCCCGCAATAACAAAGGACAGTGCGCCAGAGATGCCCAGACTGGCCGCATGCCAGGTCACCGCACGGGACAACAATTTGCCGTCAACACGATCCGCCAGCAATTTCAGGCCGGTCATATAGGTGCCGGCCCAGCCAATGCCGGCAAGTGCACGTGTTGCGGTCGCACTCCAAAACCCATCGGCGAAAAAGGCGAACAGTAGATGCGCCAGGATCGTACAGCCCACCCCGAACAAATAGACACGGCGTGGATCGATACGATCCGTCAAGGTCACTAAAATGGGCACGGACAGCATATAAGCCAGATAAAAAGCCGCAGTGATCCACCCGGCTTCACTATAATCCAGGCCCCAAAGGGGAATAAATTCAGGCAGCAGTGCGGGCCAGGTATAGGCACCGATCTGCCCCAGCACCTGGGCCAGGCAGATCAGGGCGACAAGTCTGCCTGGACTTGTTGCAGCACGCTTAAGCATCTCTCATATCGTTGTTCGCCCGCCTCCGCTACAATTGCGAAAATCAAACCAAAGGATATTCCATGCGCTACCGTATCGTACCCGTCACGCGCTTTCGACAAAATTGCAGCCTTTTGTGGTGCCCTGACACAATGGCCGGTGCCGTGGTGGACCCTGGGCCCGAACTGGATAAGATTGAAGCCGCCATCGCGGAAGAAGGCATCCGGGTGGAAAAAATCCTGATCACCCACGGTCATGCGGACCATTCGGGCGGCGCGGCGGACCTGGCAGAACACCTAAACGTTCCCATCGAAGGTCCGCACATCGATGACGGTTTTCTGATCGACGCCATGGCGAAACAGGCGCAAAAAACAGGCTTGGTCACAGCCCGCAGCTTTACGCCGACCCGCTGGCTGGAGGAGGGGGAAGTGGTAACGTTCGGCAATATCACCATGTCGGTGATCCTTTGTCCCGGCCACACACCGGGGCATGTGGTATTTTATCACGCACCGACGAAGTTGGCGGTGGTGGGCGATGTGCTGTTTCGCGGCTCCATGGGCCGTTGCGACGGCCCCCGGGGGGATCACATGGCCCTGGTCAACGCCATTCGGGGAAAGTTGTGGCCCCTGGGTGATGACACGGAATTCATCTCCGGCCACGGCGACATGTCCACCTTCGCCTGGGAACGGGCGACAAACGGCATGATCAGCGATTTTGTGGAATACTAGCAACACTTGAACACAAAAATGTCATGTTTCCGCCGCATTTAAGCCCTTGTCCTGCCATGATTGCCCGCCAATATGGTAATTACGGCTAAATAGTACGTGGCCTAAAACGATTTGAGGGGGAGGATATAAAGGTGAATGTTTTCACGAACAATGCGCGCGGCGCAGTCTATGCCGTTAATGCGGTCAATCACCGGGGGCCAATGTTTCCTGTCGTCATGGCCGGTCTTTTGGGACTGTGGGCCCTAATCGCCATGGCCATTGCCTGCGGCCCTAAATTGGCGGCAAGCGATGGCGCGCTCAAGGGAATGGAAAATCCCGGCGCAGCATATGTGTCCTGTGAAGCTGCCAGCCGTGCACCTGGTCAATTGCTGCGCTGCACCGTCGATCATCGCCTCGCCCCCGTCAGAGATATCTGATTGTGAGCATCCGTCAGTTATGCGCCGGGCTGGCCCTTTCGGCCATGGTTTTGCCCGTCATCGCCACCCCTGCCTTTGCAGAAGAGCGGCCGGGCCACAACATGCGCCGGGTCATCGCGGTCCAGGGCCTTGGCACCGTTAGGGCACGTCCCGACACAGCCATTATTCGGGCTGGCGTCACGACACAATCCAAAACTGCCAAAGCCGCGTTGGAGGCGCATGGCCAGGTCATGGCGAAATTGTTGGCGACTTTGGAAAATTTCGGTTTGGCCGAACGGGATATTCAAACCCGGCAGATCAATCTGCACCCGGTCTATCCCCGCCGCAAGGGTGATACCACCCCCCCCGCCCCAGAAGCCTTTCGGGCCAGCGGTAACGTACGCATTCGCCTCGGTGAAATAGATCGGGTCGGCGAATTGCTGGATCAATTAACCACAGTTGGCGTTAACAACCTGTCGGGCCTGCAATTTACCATTGCTGAGCCGGAACCCCTGCAAGACGAGGCCCGCAAACTGGCGATGCAGGATGCTCGCCGCCGGGCCCAGCTTTACGCGGCAGAGGCCGGCGTGGAATTAGGCCCTGTTATCCGCATACGTGAAGGCGGTGCCACGGCCGGGCCCATTCGTGAAACGCGTCAAATGGCCTCCATGTCCATGGCCGCTGCATCCCCCATCGCAGCGGGGGAAAACGAAATCCGCATTTCGGTATCCGTGGTTTACGCGATCAAATAGCGCCGTCTTAGACCGCGCGGATTTTCTGTAGGAACTGCACGATCTCATTATCAAGATCGGCGGAATGACGGACCAGGCCATCGGCTGCGTTCAATACTTCGGTGGTCATCTCATCTGTACGCCGGACGGCTTGGGCGACCTCGTTCATGCCGTCGCCGACCTCCCGCGTGCCGTCGGCTGCATGGCGGACGTGGCGGCTGATCTCTCCCGTCGCCTCAGCCTGTCGTTCCCCTGACAGGGCAATGGCGGAGGCATTTTCATCGACGCTTTCGATTGTGCTGTTAATGCCCAGGGTTGCGGCAACCGTATCCTCGGTCTGTTTTTGGATCACAGCGATTAAGTTCCCAATTTCCTCAGTTGATGATGCAGTTTGATTGGCCAGATTTTTCACCTCACCCGCCACAACGGCAAAGCCTTTGCCTGCTTCACCGGCACGCGCGGCTTCAATTGTGGCGTTCAGGGCCAGCAAATTGGTCTGGCTGGCAATATCGTCAATCAACGCCACCACATCGCCAATTTTTCCCACAGCCTCGTCCAGCCCCGCGACTTTTTCACTTATGTCCCGCGCAGCTGTGACCGCGTCACTTGTCACATCGGCAGAGGCTGTTGCCCGATTTCCAACCTCGCGGATAGAGGTCGTCAAACCCTCAGCCTCGGATGCGGCGGATTGCGCGTTCGTTGTGGCTTGTTCGGCAGCGGATGCTACAGTCTTAGATTGTTGTGATGTCTTTTTCGCCGTCTCATTCAGATCACCGGCGGTTTCCTGCATTTGCATGGCGGCATTTGAAATGGCGGAGGCAACCTGGCGAACGGTCGCCTCAAACTCTGCTGCGATGCGTTCCCGCGCCTCACGCTTTTGTTCATGGGACAACGCCTCGGCCTTTGTCTGTTCATCCTGCAAGCGCTGGATTTCCAGGGCATTGCCCCGAAAGATATCAATGGCCCGGGCCATGTGGCCAATCTCATCCGTATTGTCCTGATAGGGGATTGCATCGTCGTAGTTGCCCTGGGACAAGGTTGTCATGCGAGAGGAAATATTGTTCAGCGGTCGGCCAAGATAGCGACCGATCATCACGGCGATAAACACGCCAAGGATAAAGACCAGCCCGGCACCACCGATTTGAATGATGAATGTTCGATTGGCCGCTGCATCCGCGCTTTCACGAAAGTTGAAACCCTGTTCCGTTGTGAACTCCACCAACAGCGACAGGCTTTCCTCCACCTCCCCCAACAACGCTTGCTTGTCAGCGGTCAAAGCATCGCGGATCGGGGCTTTGTTCAGATCGCTTGCAAACAGACGTGCGGTTAGATCGTG
>JAPKBD010000424.1 GCA_028824965.1 Alphaproteobacteria bacterium
CCTCCAACGCCATCCTGGAACATAAGGGCGCGAGGACCGGCCTGATCACCACCAAGGGTTTTCGCGACGTGTTGGAAATCCGCACCCTGCGCATGCCCCGCCTGTACGATCTGCATTGGGAAAAACCACCACCCCTGGCCCCACGCTATTTGCGTCTGGATGTGGATGAGCGGATCAACAGCAAGGGTGGGGTGGACAAGGCCCTGGATCTCGATGAGGTGGAGCGTGTGGTCCAGCGACTGCTGGATGAAAAGGTGGAGACCATTGCCGTCTGCCTGATCAACTCCTATGCCAACGACAGTCACGAACGGGCCATCAAGGGCGTGATAGAGCGTATGGCGCCTGATCTGCTGCATTGTATCTCGGCCGATGTGTTGCCGGAAATTCTGGAATATCAGCGCACCTCCACCACCGTCATCAACGCCTATGTCATGCCCATCGTCAGCAAATATTTGCAGCAACTCGGCACCCGCCTGGGGGCTGCAAAAATTGATGCGCCGCTTTTATTGATGCAATCCAACGGCGGTCTGATCAACGCAAAGGTGGCGGAACGCAAACCGGCGAATATTATTGAATCCGGGCCCGCAGGTGGCGTCGTGGGGGCCCAGGCCCTGGCGCGGAAACTGGATCTGCCCGATATCATAACCTTTGATATGGGCGGCACCACGGCCAAAGCCTCGTTGGTGGAGGACGGCGAATTCACCCGCAGCCTGGATTATCAGGTAGGCGGCGGCATCATGATCGGCTCCCGCCTCATGAGCGGCGCGGGCTATCACCTAAAGATCCCAGCCATTGATCTGGCGGAAGTCGGCGCGGGTGGCGGCTCGTTGGTGTGGATAGATGCTGGTGGCTCCATGCAGATCGGCCCGGAAAGTGCCGGTGCCATGCCTGGCCCGGTTTGCTATGGCATGGGGGGTGAGGAACCCACAGTGACCGATGCCAATGTCATCCTGGGCTATCTGAACCCGAACTTCCTGGTGGGGGGTGAGTTGGAATTACAGGCGGATAAAAGCCGCGAGGCCTTCCAGAAAAAAGTCGCCACGCCCATGGGGTTGGAGCTGGCCCATGCGGCATACGGTGCCCATCAGATCGTCATCTCCAACATGATCAGGGCCATTCGCGCAATTTCGTCTGAACGGGGCAGGGACCCGCGGGACTATGCCCTGTTTGCCTTCGGCGGCAACGGGCCGTTGTTCGCCGCCGGTATGGCCAAGGCGCTGGATATGCGGCGCATCGTGGTGCCGCCGTTCCCGGGGCTTTTTTCGTCCTTCGGGTTGTTGTACGCGGATGTGGAACATCACTTTTCCCGCTCGATGATGCAGGTGTTGCGTGATGTGGAAGCCACGGCCCTGAACGATATCTGGGGCGGCCTGGAGGCGGAGGCGCGTGCGCAATTGACCGCGGACGGCTATCGCGAAGACCGGATCCAGATCAGCCGCACCGCCAACATGCACTACAAGGGGCAGATCTATGAACTATCCGTGCCTGCGCCCGACGGTGATTTCAATGCCGCCAAGGTGGCGGAGTTGGAAGAACGTTTTGGTGCCGAACACGAACGTACCTATGGCCATCGCGCGGGCCCCGAGGAACCTGTCATGCTGGTCAACGCCCAACTAATCGGCCGCGCTATTCCCGATCATCCCCCGGTCCCCGATCGTTTGAAGGTGATGGACAGCCGGGCGGGTACGGAAAGCAGCACCCGCCAAGCCTATTTCGGGCCTGAGAACGGCTGGCTGGAGGCAAAGGTCCTCGCACGTGCAGATTTGGCTGTGGAACAGACCGGCCCCCTGATCGTCGAAGAATACGACGCCACCTGCCTGGTCCCCCCCGCCGCCACAGCCAAGCAGGATGATTTCGGCAACATCATCATCGAGCTGCCGTGATCGTTATGAGGGCGGTGTGTTATTCCGGCACGCCGGCCAGACGCATGGCCTCGACCAATTTGTCGATATGTTCGGGCTGGGTGAACATGGGGTTTTTGCGCAAAGCCCGCAAAGTGAAACGCGGTATAAAACGAAGCAGAGTGTCGACATGACGCTTTGCCTCTGCTTGGCGGCCAAGGCAAGCATTGGATGCGGCCAAGGTCACCATATAGCCGTAATTTGATGGATCCAGATGCTGGCCTTTTTGTGCAATTTCGATGGATTTCTCATATTCGCCCAGCATGAAATGTCCGTGCCCAAGTCCATTATAGAAAAAGCTTCCCCGCGTATCGCGCGGGCTGCCACGCATAGCGTGGTAGCATTCCGCCATGCCCTCCTCCAGCCTGCCAAGGAAGACGAGACTAAGGCCAAGATAGGCAAAGGCCTCCGGGAAATTTGGATTTAGATCAATGGCACGCCGCGCCGCTGTAATTGCGCGTTCAGGCTCTCCCGATACCGACAATACTACTGCCAGGGCGTGATTAATGTCCGGACTTGTCGGTGCCAAGTGTAGGGCTTCCTCAGCACATCGCCGCGCCTCCCTAAACCCTTGGCTCGCGGGCTGAACCCAGCCGTGCATGGCAGACGCAGAATGGCAAAGGCCAAGCAAGGCATACGCACTGGCGAAATCCGGCTCAACCTTTATGGCCTGTTCTAGAAGCGTGATTGCTTCCTCAGCATCATCCCTTGTTGTTTTGTGAAAGCCGGCTAGGGCCCGAAGATAAAGATCCCAGGCATCCAAAGTGCCTGGTCGTTTGCTCTTTGCCCGTTCAATCTCCGCCTGGGTTACTTCCGGGCCAACAGCAGTTGCGATGGAGGCGACGATATCGTCCTGCAGTTCAAAGACGTCTTCGATCTGGCGGTCAAACCGTTCCGCCCAGACATGCCGGTGGGCGGTGGCGTCTATGAGCTGTGCGTTGACGCGCACCCGGTCAC